>NZ_BLZO01000041.1 GCF_014132355.1 Okeania sp. KiyG1 | reverse complement strand
GGTCAGTACTCATCCGTATAGAAGAAATTATCTGAGGCAAATCATTGATTATATAATTAAGATCGATCTCGTTCATTAAATCTTCTATTTCTGGATGTAAGTCAGGATATAGTCTTTGATAAAGATTTAGTAAATCAAAAACCTCTTGTATATATTCTTGAAGTGGGTTGATGTTACCATCAATAAAATTGATTGGGTTGTTAATCTCATGGGCAATTCCCGCCACCATTTGCCCAAGACTAGACATTTTTTCTGTTTGAATTAGTTGCGTCTGAGCTTGTTTTAGGTCTTGCAAAGCTTGTGTGAGTTCAGTACTACGTTTCTCTAGTTTTTGATGAGTTAACTTTAATTCTCGAGTGTACTCTCCTACCCATCGTATAAGCTGATTTAGGGATACAGCTAATAACCAAACTTCATCAGTAGTGCTGACTTGAGCTTGCAAACTAAAGTCAGATTCTGCTGTCACTCTTTGGGCCGTCTCAGTTAATGCTTTGAGTGGACGGGCGATCGCTCGACTGGTATAGTATGCTAAACAAGCAGCGATCGCTACCGATAGGACCATACTACCAATAATAATTTGGATGCGTAATATTTCCGAACGCACAAATCGCTGGTTGGCTTGATTTTGTTGTTTTTCTACAATAGCTATTAGCTGATTTAAACTTTCTGATAGCCTTTCAAACTGAACGCGAATCTCAATGGCTTTGTTTTCTGTGTTGATAGCTAATACTTTTTGCTGAGTAAATAGGATATCTTCTGGTTGCAAATTAACTGGATCTATTCCCTGCCAAATTCCCTCCATTAGTTGAGCATAAGAATTCCATGTCTGATTATAATTTTGTAATACTGTTTGCAAAATTTCCGGGTTTACTACTAACTGATTTGAGTTATTTTCAATTACATTATCGAGAGTGTTAATTACTTCTTTTAATCGATCGCTCCTAACCATAAACTTACTTATTTCATACTTAAACCATACTGGGTTGGCGACTACAGCAGCTAACTGTTGAGGATGGAATTGCACTTGCCAGATCGCACTTTCTAATTCTTTTAACAAACTATACTTTTTTTGTACTAATTCTAGCTGCTGTTGAGCTTGTTTGTGGTAGTAATCTCCCACAATTAACCCTACTGTTGTACCTAGCACTGCAATACCAATTACCAGGGAATAGCCATAGCCAATTTTTTTGGCAATACTTAAGCTTCTACTCCACTTATCGATTGCAGAGAAAAGTTTCCCTGTTTTCATACTCTATACCTCATTAGTAATACCATTTCTCAAAAACTTTTCTACACTTTCTTAAGTAGGGGAGTAAGGGAGTGGGTAGGGACGTTGTATGCAACGTCCGTACAGGGAGAATTCAAGAATTTAGAATTTAGAATTTAGAATTACCTCTCCTTTAAAACGGATAGGATTGACTCAAAGGAAATTTTTTCTTCTCTTGGTCGATTTGATATGGCGAGGAAACCCGCTCTTATCAGAGTCGCTCCGAATTGCGCCATCCCACCCTACGGGAAGCTCCGCTACGACAGCTTTTATCTCCTTAAAAGGGAAGCTTTATACCACAATTTTTCGGTAAACATCAGAATAATTAGCATTAACTGGCTAATAATTAGCAAATAAGTTATTTTACTAATGTTAATTACTTGATAACTGAAGTGTCAGTCAAGTATAGCATTAATGCATGGGAATTGGTATAAACTATATATTCCTAATAAACATCTCCAAAAATCAAAAATAAAATCAATTCTTATCCATAAATTATCAATTATTTTTCCCTGTTCCCTCTTTTGGAGGAGATGTCTAATTAGGGCTTGCTGATTAAATCTAAAAGCATTGAAATATAAAAACTTTAGCCTTTTTCGGGTCGAAAAAAGTGCCTGTTTTTCAGTGTAAAACGCTCAAAAGGTTAGTATTTTAGGGTGCATCTCAATGCGTGAATAAAGCAAAAAATTTATGGCTTTTAGGGAACGGGGAACAGGGAACAGGGAACAGGGAATATATAGGAAAAAAGTATTTTTGCAAATATGAGATGCACCCGTATTTTAGGCGCATAGTTGGGCAAAAAAATCAAGGGATAATTCTTGCTTCTACCTCCTCGCTCCCGATCCATTTCTCCTGTCTCCCCCTCCCCTCCTGGGAGCAGGGCTAATTCTTTGTCGTAGCAGAGAATATTCATATGGATATGAAATACAAAAAATTGTGCAAATATACAAGTCTCTCATCCCCCATCTCCCCACCTCCCCATCTCCCCATCTCCCCATCTCCCATCCCCCCATCCCCATCTCCCTATAAATTTTTCTAAGCGTGACAATAAATAGACCCTGCCTCCTGGGAGGGGTTAGGGGTGGGTTGTCTCCTGTCTCCTACTCCTACCACTCATACTTTCCATACGCAAACCTTAATTACTTAATAAAATTCTCTTCTCCCATAGCTTTATAAACTTCGCGAATTATGTTATAATCACTGTCGTTAGCGGGAACGAAGGTAGCACCTTTGAACTTAGAAGCAAAACGTGGCACAGAGAAAATAGCTTGCAACAGTTGGGCCTTATTTTCCAGCATCCGCTCGCGAATTTCTGCCACTAAGGCTGGTTCGAGTTTGCTACTACCAATAAATACATCATTGGGAAGTGCCTTGCTCTCGGCAAGTAGGGGATAATTGCTCTGAGATAAACTCTCTTTTTGCAGAGAACTTTGGTATCTGTGCCAAACTTTTCCCAGGCATCAACTTCACCATTTTTTAATGCCTTTAGCTGATATTCTTTTGAGTTAACAATTGTGATATCGGACTGTGGGTTTAATCCAGCATCTATCAGCATTTTAATTGGTCCTATATAATTTCCTGTGCTACCTATCTCACCTAGCTCAATTTTTTTGCCTTTTAAGTCTGCTAGTGAATCAATTTCGCTATCTGCACGAATAGCAATAATAGAACGGTAATTAGGACGGGTTAGAGCAACAATTGGTACAGCATTTGTTCTTGCCTTAACGATTACATATTCTGATGGGCCAGCCAAAACTAAATCTACTAAGCCTAGCTGTAGTGAAACTGCTGCTTCCACAAAGTTATCAACGGGAAAAAATTCAATTTGTGTTTCTAACACCTCTGTCAAAGCATTTCTAAACGCATCATACTCGCTTTGCAACTCTGCCATACCTTCAGCATCGCTCACTGCAAATAACAGTTTATCTTTTTTCTTAAGAAGAGAATTATTAGAGTTGCTAGACTGATTGTTTGTCACTGTAGTACAACCAGCAACAAAGAGGAGAATATACTTAATAAAATAGCGTCTAAACATGGTTTTATGTATTTTTATTAAAATTATATGTAGAAAATATAGAGGTTAGTTGTTTGATTTTGGAGTACATAATACCAATTCAATAAATATTTGCTACAAATAAATAGGTTATTTATTAAAAGTCAGTTGTAGGGACAAACGGCTGTTTTACCCTACAGGATCGAACTCTGGAAACGGAGCATAAATTTGGTAAATTCCTTCCAGATAGCTTCAATAAAACATTTTTATTATACTTAATTATCCTGATATGTATAATATCAAATCCGGTAGCATCGGTGTAATTAGATGGAGGGATGGGGGATGGGGAGATGGGGGGATGGGGAGATGGGGAGATGGGGGATGGGGAGATGGGGAGATGGAGGATGGGGGATGGGGGATGGGGAGATGGGGAGATGGGGAGATGGGGGATGGGGAGATGGGGAGATGGGGAGATGGGGAGATGGGGAGATGGGGAGATGGGGAGATGGGGAGATTAAGAAATATTTGGTAATGGTTGAAGATGGAACATTTTTTACGTGCCGAATTAAACGGATTTGATATAATATAGCAAAGAACAAGTTGCTTAGATATAGACTGATGAAAAACCTTAGACAGGGTGTTTTTCCCACTTTTGCCTGTTGCCTCTCTTGGTGCGGGTTCCCTGCTATACTATTTTTTTGAAAGGAAAAAGGGTACAGAGAAAATAAAATCTAAATATGTCTTATGTTTACTCTACTCCCAATCAAAACTTATATAAACAGGACTTACGCATGGATACTAAATCCAGTGAGGGCGAATGCCATTCGCCCCTACATATGGCGTTTTTCAGGTGAATTTGGGTAAGTCCTGATAAATTTACTAGACATCTCCAGAAATTAAATATTCCTATTCGAGCAACCCTTTTAGAGGGTTTATCTACAGTCAGTTTAATTAGCATTACAGCGCTTTTCAAATTGATGAACCACATCTTCATACATCAAACTTTGTAGAGACGTTCCATGGCACGTCCCTACTGTGGTCTACCCAAATGAAAACCGCTGTAAAATAACCCCTGCTTCTTGTTTCCCACTCCCCACTCCCTGCTCCCTGCTCTGGTACTCACGGTTTCTGCATTCTTTTTCGCGCCTATGTCTACTGTTCAATCGCAGAGCCATAAATTTGCCAGAGCTGAATAATATTATCTTGCGAAACACTTACAAGTTGTTTGCTATCTGGACTAAAAACAATTGCACCATCACCTTTAATACTTCTCAACAATTTTCCCGTACCAAGACTCCACAGATTAATGTTACCATCCTCACTGCTACTAGCAAGTATTTTTCCATCTGGACTAATGGCGATCGCCTTAATTGCCTGAGAATGTTTTTCTAGAGTAAAACGTACTTTCCAAGTTTCCACATCCCAGACTAAAACCTTACTTTCTCCCTTCATCGCATGAGCAATAGTTTGCCCATCTTCGCTGAAAGCGATCGCTTCTATGCCACCATTATTATTTGTATTAGGTATAGAAAGATTTCTCAACAGTTGTCCTTGCTCTGCATTCCAAAGTCGAATAAACCTCGGTCCTCCACTAGCTGCCATGCGGAGACCACCAGCGCCAAAAGCAATAGGTTGAGTGCCATTCATCCTGTGCAGTAGTTGCCCTGTATAAATATCCCAAGATTTCATTCCGCGATCGGCGCTGCATCCTATTACTGTTCTGCCATCAGCAGTGAAACCAACAGCAGTTACTACTCCAGAATGCCAAAAACTGACGAGCATTTCTCCTGTAGGAATATCCCACAATTTCACTGTACCATCTCCACTTCCACTAGCTAGAGTTCTTCCATCTGGACTAATTGCTACTGAGCGCACATTAGCTTGATGGTCGGATAAAGTATTTAGCAATTCGCCTGTTTGTAAGTTCCAAAGTTGGATATCTTGACCGCGACTACTAGCTAATATTTCTCCATCAAAACTAATGGTTACAGAGAAAGCAGAATCTGGTTGCGGGTTAGATAGAGAGCGAACTAACCTTGGTGCAGGGATTAGACCGTTACTAATATCTGGCTGCGTTTCTGTATTTTCTGTTTCCGTGGTTGCTTGGGGTGAAGTTTCGGGTCGTTGTGTTTCAGGGTTGTTGTCTGTTTGTGTTGTTTCTGGTGGAAGTGTTATCGGTGTTTCTGTATTTTCTGTTTCTGTAGTTGCTTGGGGTGAAATTTCGGGTTGTTGTGTTTCAGGGTTGTTGTCTGTTTGTGTTGTTTCTGGTGGAAGTGTTATCGGTGTTTCTGTATTTTCTGTTTCTGTGGTTGCTTGGGATGAAGTTTCGGGTCGTTGTGTTTCAGGGTTGTTGTCTGTTTGTGTTGTTTCTGGTGGAAGTGTTATCGGTGTTTCTGTATTTTCTGTTTCTGTAGTTGCTTGAGGTGAAGTTTCTGGTCGTTGTGTTTCAGAGTTTTCTTCTGTTTCTGTTGTGTCTGTATTTTCAGTTACTTGGGGTGAATTTTCTTCCGTTTCATTAGTTGCAAAGGTAACGGTTTCTTGAGTTTCTGTAGTAGAATTCTCAGGCACAACTACATTTCCACTAATTTGTCCATCGCTATCATAACCTTTATCTGCTAAAAATTGACGCAAATTATCAAAATATACTTCGCGATCGTTGTTTTGATATACCTTTTCTATTAATTTCCAACCATCTTCTTTTTGGCCTAACAAATATTTATTTGCTAGATAAGCTGCCAAAACTCCTTTGACATTTTTATTTTGACTAGAACGCTGATAAAATTCTAGCCAAAGTTCTGAAGCGCTAGTATTTATTTGTACTGGATATTGCCTGGTAACATCTAACATTTCTCCTTGACGATACTGCCAAATACGAACGGGAAATTTTGCATCATTTATATTAGAAAATACGTTAGCAAATCGACTATCAACACTTTGAAATTCTGGAATATTATCTTTATCTAAATCTGTGATTCTATAATTTACATTTCCCCAGAAATGACGCAACATAGAATATTTATTTCGTGTTGGTTCGTAGAGATAAATCAATGAATAAGTACCACCATCAAATACAACATCACTATTATTTATAGTCACTAAATCTACTAATACTTCTGATTCTCCATTTCCATCTAAGTCTAGTAATTGTACTTTCACAAATCTACCTGCTAATACTTCCGTTTCAGTGTCAGATTCTGAGTCGTCTGCTAAAGATTTAACTGGTATTGGTTCATTTAAAATAATTTCTCCACCTCTGATAATTTTCAGATTTAAGTTGCTGACTAAATCTGTATTATTTGCTTGTTCGTAAATAATTTCTGCTTGTAAATTACCATTGCCAAACCTTTCTACTATTCCTGGTGGATCTGTATTTTCTGTAGAAGATTCTGGAGTAGTTTCTGAGTTAGTATTTGCCGTAGATTCTGGAGTAGTTTCTGGTGCAGTTGCGGTAGTTGTTGATTGAGTATCTATCTCAATTTTGGCAATGTATTCTGAGGGGACTTGAGAAACTAAACCATCATTATTTGTTTCAGTATTTGCAATAGATTGACAGAGAAAAGTCGCTACCTCTGAACGAGTAGCATCTCGATTAGGATTTAGTTTTCTCACATTTGGATAATTTACAACAATACCTTTTGCTGTTGCTGCGGCAATAGATTTTTTTGCCTCTTCAGGAATTGCTTCTGCATCTTCAAAAATTGCGTTTAAATTTCGTTCTACAGATGTACTTGCTCTATAATTTAATCCTTGACTTAAAGCTGTTAATACTTGCCATCTTGTAATCTTGAGAGTAGGGTTAAAAGTTTTGCCAATATATCCTGATAGGAAACCCATTTCATAAGATTTTTGAATGGCATTATAAGCCCAATAATTCTGAGGAATATCTACAAATTTCATCGGGTCGCGGACTAATTTTGCATCTGGAAAAGCCCTAGTAATCATTGCAGCAAATTCCGCTCTAGTTACAGGTGCATTAGGGCGAAATGTTTGAGTTTCATTGTAGCCAGATATTATTCTTCGGTCTAATAAATCTTCAATACAAGCTTGAGCAAAATGATTTTGTATATCTTTTAAGGTCGTTTCAGCAAGTGCTGGTTTGATGATTTTATTGTCAAATAATTTGGGATTGATTATAGTACTTAATGCTACGACTAAAGCAACAACAGGATGCCATTTATAAATTTTTATCATTAAATTTCCTCCACCACTTTTGAACTCTAAAAAATAGCTCAACTTTTGTCATCTGAACTACTCAAGAATACCTTGAGAAGAAAACTCTGATTACAGACTGACAATTCCTTATTCTAGCCAGTTTATTCTATCTCTGACCAAAGAAAATTATATTTGGTTCCATTTTCATTAGACATCTCCAGAAAAGAAGGTATAGGGAATAGGCAATGGGCAATAGGGAGAAGTAATTAATAATTTATGGATAATAATTTATTTTATTTTTGATTTTGGAGAGGTCTATTAGACATTTGTCAATCACAAAATGGGTGCTTTTTACAATGTTTTATTCAGGATTACGAGAAAAGGCTTATACCAATTTGATAAATGTTTGTTACAAATGGTAGAAGTAAGAAAGAAGGAAGAGGAAAGAAGGAAGAAGGTTTTTTTTAAAAGGGAAAAAAATATAAATAACTATCTCAAATTAACTGGAGTAGCTATTTTTAAGAATATCCGATTGAGGTCTACGTTTTTCTAGCATTCTTTTTTCAAATTGGTATTATTTCAACAATTAAAAATTACCTTTTCTTAAAATTGTAGGATTGATTAAAAATATTTTTATCCTTGTAGGGCGACAACCAGTATCCCAGGGAAGGAGAGATTTTAAAACTTAATTATTCGATAATTTCTGGAGAGTTCTATTGATTGAATAATTAGGGTTTGCTGAAAAAGTCTTATGGGTGAGGGTAGGAGTCAACCCACCCCCGCCCCTCCCAGGAGGGGAAGTCAGTCGGACCGAGTCAGGAGAAATGGGAATTATAGAGGAGGTAAGAGGAAGAATAGTCCCTTGATTTTTCTGCGCAACTATGCGCCTAAAATGCTAATTTTTTGAACCTAAGCGACCTAAAAGGTTGGATTTTTTTCAACTAAAAAATACTAAAACCTTTGTATGTCAATGCTTTTAGATTTAATCAGCAAACCCTAATTAATACCAATTTGACAATTATTTGCGGCTTTGTTGCATGAAAGTATATAGCTGCCGCACTTGCTCCGCATATCTACAACAATAACGCGCTGAAACTGCTGTAACTATTGGACAATAAATAAATAGAACATCAGTCTTTGAAATAAAAAAGCTGAAACCTTTACATCTTAAAGCTTTGAGCTTTGAACGGTCAGCCATAACTATTGGACAATAGTAAATAGAACATCAATAGTCGCGTGCTTAGAGCGATTAAGCTGCCGCACTTGCTCCGCCAACGCTTTCTCAGCAGAGCAATAACTATTGGACAATAGTAAATAGAACATCAATAATCGCGTGCTTAGAGTGATTAAGCTGCGGAATGGATGTTAAAAACGCTACTTTCATGCAACAAAGCCATTATTTGCTACAAATAACTATGCTATTTCTTAGGATTCAGGATTCATAATGAATAGCTTTGATACCATTTTTGAGGTTGTAATTTATATTTTTCTTTGAATAAAAATATCCTGTATACTCTTTTGTTAGCCCTGATTATTCTAAACATTCTTTTTTCACCCTTGATATAAGAAGCAAGAAGAAAAAAATGATAAATCTACAGCATATTTCAGGTCAATGAGGTACAAACATGAAGAGCAAAGTGTTTGTAGTGCGGGCATCTTGCCCGCGAATGATGTACCTTACTAATATGAAGTACGCTGTATTTATCGATCTATCTTTCGTTACTTAATTCTATCTGTTTTGTTTGTTTGCCACATTTGTTCTATAGTAATAAATTCGTAATTTTTTTCTAGTAAAATCGGAATTATTTCAGCAGCTATTTTTGCCACATCTTGACCGCCATAACATCCATCATGCAAAACAATAATAGAACCATTAGAGGTTTGCTGAACTACTCGATTAACTACCACTGAAATTCCTGGTATTACCCAATCTTCAGGTACTACACTCCACATAACATTTCGATATCCCCATTCCTGTAATAATTTTAAAGTTTGAGGTAGAAATACACCATTGGGAGGACGAACATCACAAACTAATTTTGCTTCTAATCCACAAGCATTATAAATAGAAAGCTGTGTTTTTTTTAAACTAGATTTAAGTTGAATAGGAGTTAGTTGAGGAAATGATATATGTTCGTAGCCATGTAAACCAATCCAATGACCTTTTTCATATACAGTTTTAGCTATTTCTGGATAACGATCTATACATATACCTAACCAAAAAAAGTTAGCTTTAATCTGATATTTATCTAGAACTTCTAATAATTGAAGTGTATATTCTGGATGTGGTCCATCATCAAAGGTAAGAGTAATTTCTGATTTTTGTGTATTTCCTTGCCATAAACAATTAGGAAAAGCTGATTTTAATATTGGATGTAAAATAGGAAATAAAGGTGCTAGTGCCATAATGAAGTCAGAAGTCAGAAGTTGTTAAAGTCAAAAGTCAAAAGTTAAAAGTTAAAAGTCAAAAGTGATATTTTATATCATGTTCGGTTGAATACTTACACTTTGGAGGAAGGAAGGCAGTAGGCAGTAGGCATAAGGGAATATTGGTTCAACGCCAGAAGCTTTTTTTATAACTGAAATCCTAAATAGGTCGTGACAAATCAAAAAGTAAATAAAAAAACTGGGCGTTGGTGAATCAAGCTATGAAACCTAAATTTTGCCAAATATAAAATGTTTTTCAGTTAATAGTTAGGCCATCGCCATTAAAGCACAATCATAGCCGAAATCACCAACGCCAAAAACTGAAACTCTTACCTGTTCCCTGTTCCCTAAAAAGCAGTAAGATTTTTGACACGAATAAAATAGGATTGCTATATTATATCAAATTTATCACCCCATCACCCTATCACCCCATCCCCCCATCCCCCATCCCCCCTCTACAAAGATGTTCCAAATACTTGTGCCCAATAATGGTTGAAATTAACGCTACCAGTATCGTTTTCCAAGAAATAGTAACCAACACCAATTTCCTGCAAATTTGGATCGAGAATGTTAGCGCGATGTCCGGGACTATCCATCCATCCTTCTACTACTTCCTCCGGTGTCAAATACCCTACCGCAATATTTTCCGCCCAAGCTGAAAAATCATAACCTGTAGCTTCAATACGATCGCCTGCTGAAGAACCATCTAACCCTGTATGCTCGAAAAAGTCTTGCAGTGCCATATTCTCTGTGTGAGTTTGTGCCGCCTGACCTAATAATGGATCTGTACTCAGGGGAGACAAACCCAACTGGGTGCGCTCTTGGTTGGTCAGTTCGACAACTCTATTAATGAAATTTTGATTATCTGTTTCAGCATTTGAAGAGGGTTCAAATAAGAAATTCGCGCTGCTGAGACTTCCCGCAGATACATTATTTACTAGCGCTATAGTTTCTCCAGTGAGGCGATCGACTATCGCAGTATTTTGCTGACTACCACTACTATTTTCTAGACTGATATTGTCAAAACTTAAACCATCGGGTAGTTGAATTATATCGATACCATTTTCAAAGTCAGCTATTTCATCCACACCTGCACCATTTTCTAAGACAAAGACATCGCTACCTGCTCCACCATTAAGAGTATCTTGTCCCAAACCACCACTGAGAGTATCATTATCGCGATCGCCAAATAAAACATCATTACCGCCGTCTCCAAAGAGGCGATCATTATTTTTGCCCCCAAATAAACTATCCCCACCATTGCCCCCTCTAACAACATCAGCTTCGCGATCGCCACGGACTAAGTCGTTACCATTGCCTCCTTCTACTGTATCATCGTCTTTGCCACCCATTAGAGTATCATTACCTCCTCCACCAACAATACTATCTTCACCCCGGTTCCCCAGGATGAATTCTGAGTCTGAAGACCCCGTAACTGTATCGTTGCCACTAAGAGCAGCTAACCCATCGGTAAAATTAGCCAGTTCTCCAGAGGAAAGAGCGATCGCTTCTGCATTATCGGTGGCGAGTAAGTTATTGCCATTAGGCGTGAGTTCAGTTTCCATTTGTTACCTGCTTTATTAGTTTTTTTACTTAGATCAGAGCTTACGCACAACCCTCATAAGTATCTCGTAGGAGCGAATGCCATTAGCCCCCTACGGATAGCGTATTGTCTAAGAATTTGCGTAAGTCCTGTTTCAGATAGATAGATAAACAACAAAGTCAAAACTACAATTAACAGTACAGACATTCCGGAAAACATTCTTGCTTTGGTCTACTTTGACCGAAAAAAGACAATCAAAAGTTGTGGTGGTGCATAGTAATAGTAGAGAGAGTGTGGGGAGTTTGGGGACGCACTTAGACACGGAGACACGGAGACACGGAGACACGGAGACACGAGGATGGAGGCTTTTATACCAGTTTAAAAAAAGAATGCTACAAGAAGGTAGATATTGATCGGATATGCTTAAAAATAGCTGCTTCAGTTCACTTTAGATAGTTATTTCTTTGGCACAAAAAAAAACTAAGTACGTAACAAAAAGTACAGTAGCTCTAAAACCTCTTCCCTTCTACCTTATGCCCTTTGCCTCCTACCTTCATCTAACAAACCATAAATTTTAACGCCTACCTACTTAATTCTGGTTCACTCCCCTTTTAAGAGAAAAAAAGCGGTCGAGGGATAGTGAGTTCTCGGAACCATATCCAATCGACCAAGAGAAGAAATAATATATCCTTATATTTAATCAAGAGCGGTTTTAACCAGAGGTAATTATCAATTAATGAAATCCCTTTTAAAAGCGACTATCAGTAATTTTACTACACTCTACGACACAACTCTTGAAATTTTCTTCAGTTGGGTTACTGACGATTTTTGTGAAACCTTTAACTTCACATCCTTCATAGCGACGAGCATCAAATAAATACTTTTCAACCACAGGGAATTTGTTATCAGAAACTTGTGTTGTAGCGGTTTGCATAGTAGTACCAACAAGTGGGCCGATTTCTACCTCAGAAAAGTTATCTTTTCCTTCAACTGTTACTCGGTAAAAATCTTCTCTATTCTCGTAATCATAGGGATTATATTCATCATAGTAATAATTATAGGGATCTAAATCTTCATTATTGATTCTTAGATATTCTATAGTATCAGTTTCTCCCAATACCCCTAAAAATTCCAACCCAGAAATCCCTTTAACAACACACTGTCCCTCGCATTCATACTTTCCTTCAACATCATCTATATTTAGATAATTGCAATCACTAGACCCAGAATAACCTAGTGCATAGGCAGAAAGTTCTGACGTTTGAAAGCCTCCAATTACTAAGACAGCAACGAGAAGACTCAGAGCAACCAGTCTTATTAACGACTGAAAGAAACTAGCAATATTCATCATCATAACCTCAATTCATTATGTTGATCAGGATAAATTAATTCTCACAAAAAGTCAAAGCTCTAGTATGAATTTTTGAGATACGCCTGTAGTTAATTTGATTTATAATAATGCATTTCTAAATATTTTTTTAACTGTAAAAATACATATCTTAGATATCTGGAAGAAAAGAGTCAGAAGACAGTAGTAAAAATTGCCCTTCATCTCCCATTTTTCAGATAGATAAACCACAAAGCCAAAACTACAATTAACAGCACAGACATTCCGGAAAACATTCTTGCTCTGGTCTACTTTGACCTAAAAAAGACCATCAAAAGTTGTGGTGGTGCATAGTAATGGTAGAGAGAGTGTGGGGAGTTTGGGAAGAAATTAAAAAATATAGCTTATTTCTGGCAAATGAGGTACAGGGTAAATGATGAAAATATATGTAGTGCGGGCATCTTGCCATCGATGGGTGTACCTCACGGGCAACGGGAAGCACTGTATATCTGTTCACCATTACGCGAGCAGGACAACCCAAAAAGTTAACAAAACTTTGCAATTTGACAGTGGAACCTCTAACCCACAAACTTGTAAAATCCAGGTGAACTATTAGAAAGGAATAGATTAAAATGAAAAAATATGTCTGTAATGCTTGTGGATATATATATGACCCAGAAGAAGGAGACGAAGATTCAGGAATAGCAGCAGGAACACCCTTTGAAGAAATTCCCGATGATTGGGTTTGCCCAGTTTGCGGAGTAGACAAAGATGATTTTGAACCAGTAGAAGAGTAACTATAGCGCTACGCGCAAGTCAGAAGTCAGAAGTCAGAAGTCAGAAGTAATCTCTGACTTAGTTTTTTCTGCGAAAATGCTGTGCAAACAACATTTAGTAATGTCCTAAGTTATGCTTCGACTGCTATAATATATAGACTGCTATAATATATATTTCAACAATTGATAATGAACAATGAATAATGGATAATTACCTCTCTTTGAAAGAAGAGGATTGAACTTAAGGAAAATATTTTCTTTTGATTTTCTTCATAAATGAAGAGGTCTTAGACCAAATTAAACAACTATTAATTATCAATTATCAATTATCCATTATCCATTGATAAAATGTCTTTCCCACCTCTTAAAATTGTAGTTGTAGGTGGGGGAGCGGCAGGTTTTTTTGGAGCGATCGCCTGTAGCACCCCCCACACTAATGTGACCATCTTAGAAGCAGGGCGGCAAACTCTGGCTAAAGTGCGTATATCTGGCGGTGGTCGTTGTAATGTTACTCACGCTTGCTTCGACCCAGGAATTTTTGTTCAAAATTACCCCAGGGGAAGTAAAGCGCTTCGGGGTGCATTTAGTCAATTTCAGGCTCGTGATACTGTGGAATGGTTTACAGCGAGAGGGGTACAGTTAAAAACAGAAGCAGATGGACGGATGTTTCCCACTACTAATGATTCTGCTACAATTGTTGAGTGTTTAACTAGGGTCGCATTAGACCGAGGTGTGAATATTCGCACGGGTGCAGCAGTGGTTTCTATAACACGAAAGTCAACAATAGAGGATAATAATTTATTTGAAATCAGATTAAAATCAGGAGAAATTGTGGAATGCGATCGCCTGCTCTTAGCAACTGGTAGTAGTCCTCTTGGTCATCGTTGGGCAAAAGCGTTGGGTCATCAGGTTGCAGCACCTGTACCTTCTCTATTTACTTTCAAGATTTCTGACCCACGTTTCCAAGGGTTGGCAGGTATTTCGGTTGAGAATGTCTGTTTACAATTGCCGACAGCTAAATTAAAACAAATCGGACCTGTACTTGTAACTCACTGGGGTTTAAGTGGTCCGGCAATTTTGAAATTATCCGCCTGGGGTGCAAGATTTCTCCATGAAAATGACTATCAAGCTGATTTATTGATTAATTGGTTATCTGACCTTAACCCAGAGGATATACGAACAGAGTTATTAGCACTTAAAACTCAGGAAAAGAAAGCGATCGTTAATAGTTGTCCGTTTTCTTTACCACGTCGTTTGTGGGAAAGTTTAATTATTGCTGCGGATATTGACCCGCAAAAACGTTGGGGGGAGTTATCAAAGAAAGCTATTAACAAGTTGATTCTAGAATTGACTCAAGGTAAATATCAAGTTCAGGGTAAAGGGGTTTTTAAGGAAGAGTTTGTTACTTGTGGTGGGGTGAGTTTGAAAGAAATTAATTTTAAAACTATGGAAAGTCGTTGTTGTCAGGGGTTATATTTTGCTGGTGAAATATTAGATATTGATGGAGTTACAGGAGGTTTTAATTTTCAAAGTGCATGGACAACTGGATGGTTAGCAGGTCAAGGGATGAAGGTTAGGGGAGTAGGGGAGTAGGGGAGCGGGGGAGTGTGGGGAGTGTGGGAAGTTTGGGGAGGGTGGGGAGAAATTAAAAAATATATATTTTCACCATTACGCTAGATTGTCCTTACAAATTTTGGTAGTCCTGCAACTGTAATGATAAGTGGAGACAAGCAACACTTGGAACGGGAGCAAGATGCTCCCACTGGCGATAATTACAATGCACCACTACCAAAATTTCATCTTGTGATTTATCAACGCCAAAATTATAGATACAATTAAAGTTTAATAATATGAAATATAAAAAAGAATGCTACTGACTCTTCCGTTCTACTAAACTTACCCAAACTTACCCATGCATGATAACCTTCGGTTAAGCGTAAGCTATCGCATGAGCTTTGGAGCTAGCTTCCTGTTTTCCTACGGAATGCTGCGCAAACACTGAAGACCACTGACCGCAGTCTGCAACTTATCTTCTCCACAGGCTTAAAATCGGTGAGAACTTCACCTACTTATTCACATAGTTTTCTAGGTTGACAGCAGCATTAAAGTCTCTGTCAGCTTGTTTGCGTTTGCGTAGCATCCCGTAGGGAAGCATTCCGTAGGAAAATCCACAGTTAGCACAATTATAAGTTCTCTCATGTAAAGGCATTTTCTGTTGATGTCCACAGTTTGAACATATTTGAGAACTTGGATAAAATCTATCCGCTATGACTAATTCACTGCCGTACCATTCACATTTGTATGTAAGTTGACGCTTAAATTCATAAAATCCACAATCTACTATGGCACTTGCTAGTTTATGGTTTTTTAGCATTCCACTTACGTTTAAATCCTCAATTACTATGGTGCTGTGGTTTTTAGCTAACCATGTTGTGAGTTTATGTAGTGCATCTGCTCTGATATTAACGACTTTTTTGTGTACTTTTGCTAGTTTTTTTACTGCTTTGCGTCTGTTTTTGGTTTGCGTAGCATTCCGCAGGAAACCAATAACTTTTTTACTGACTGCACGTTGATGACGAACTAATTGTTTTTTGGCTTGTTTGTAGGCTTTGACATTAGCAAACTTGCTGCCATCAGAACAGGTTGCTAATGTATTTATACCTATATCTACACCAATAGTTTCTCCAACTTTTTCTGTTGTATCTTGTTCAAAATTGTACTTAAAACTGATGTACCAACTATCTGCTTTTTTTGATATAGTGACGTTTTTTACTGGTACAGAAGGTAAGATTTCATAAGTTTTTACTACTCCTATTCTGGGTAATTGTATGTAGTTTCCTTGGAAAATCTTAATACTTCCTTCTAAGTAAAAGCTGTCTTTTCTACCTTTTTTTTTAAAGACTGGAAATCCACGTTCAGGAATAGTTAGAAAGTTTTTAAATGCCCTCTCTAAATCTCTTAATGCTTGTTGTGGAGCACCCGATCGACACCTCATAATACCAGGGATTAATTGATTTGACTTCAGCTACTAAACGTTTATGCAGGGTGATGGCGCTTGGGCGTTTTTTAGTTTCTTCGTACTCAGTAATACAAGTTGCCAACCCCCAATTATAAGCATGACGAGCAACTCCTGAGTGTTTGGCAAGTATGGTTTTTTGGTAATTGTTAAGTTTTAACTTAGTTTTAAAGGATTTCATGATTATTGTTTTTGTTGGCACTTCTAGCAGTTCTGCTGTTTCATGTATACTTAATAAGATTAGACATAAATCTAGTGTATCACAGTAAATGTCTAATTGTGTCTGATTTTTCCAATTATTTTAATACTGTTGATAGCCCTAACTATTCAACTGGATATGATATAACTCCCTATCCTCTCTTCCTTGCTAAATCAAAATTAATCCACTTTGAACTTCCAATTCCGTAACACCAATAAAAATCGCTATTAAATCCCCACCTACAAAAACTCCAGTACCTCCTTGAGTCTCTATAGGAGAAGGACCCAACACAACTCCATCAGCACCAAATGCAATAACTACATCACCTTCGAGATTATTAAAATCAACAATCACTCCATAATCACTGCTACCTGCACCACTATAAAAAGCAACATCACTATTACCCAAAACAAACGTATCAGCACCCGCACTACCAGTCAAAAAATCAATCTCATTTTCTCCAGACTGACGACCTGCACCAATCATCAAATCATCACCAATACCACCAACAATAGTATCATCACTCAAATCTCCACTGAGGGTATCATTTCCTCCACCACCATCAAGAAAATCATTATCTTTACCACCAAATATTAAATCTTCAGACTCTCCCCCACTCAACTCATCATTACCCAACTCTCCTAAAATGAAATCAGAATCAAAACCACCATCAACTATATCGTTACCCTTACCTCCACGAATAGTATCATTACCTGAATTTCCCTCCAGACGGTCATTATCTTGATTACCAAAAATACTATCGTTACCATCATTGCCAAAAATACTATCATTACCTTCATTTCCAGCAACACTGTCATTCCCTATTCCACCATCCAGGCGATCGCTATCTTCATTCCCACCAATACTATCATTGCCGACATTACCAAAAATACTATCGCTACCCACATTGCCGACCAGACTATCATCACCCCCACCCCCATCTATCTCATCACTACCTTCATTACCCAGGACAGTATCATTACCCTCACCACCATCTAGAAGATCGTTATCAATGTTCCCCAGAATACTATCATCTCCTATTTCGCCATTAATGGTATCAGATCCTTCATTACCAAAAATGGTGTCATTGCCTATCCCCGCAAAAATACTATCACTCCCGGGACTACCAAACAAACTATCATCACCTGCTTGCCCATCAATTGTATCGTTACCACCTAGTCCAAAAACGGTGTCATTGTTAGGAGTGCCTTGAATAAACTGAGGAGTATTATTGCCAATAATGGAACCAGGTGGAAATTGACCGTCTGGTATAAAAGGAGGTGGAGTAGGAATATTTACACCATCAATAATACTGGTACTATTAACATCTATTCTGCCATTTTCTAGAGTTACAGTTCCAGAAATTGCGATGGGTTGATTTTGCTGTAAATTTAAAGCTATAGCATTAAATTCATCTAATAAGTTAACAAAGTATATTTGACCATTAGAATTCAAAATAAATTGGCGATCGTCAACTACAAAACCAACAGTTCCAAATATAGTTTGTTGTCCGAAAATTGGTGGTGGAGGTCTGGTCGAATCATCATTAATCAGAATAGTATTTATTAGATTTAATCGATTATCTTCTAAGTTTATAAATCCTGTTACTGTGATTGATTGACCAATTTGTAAGCCTAAGATTGAAGTATTTAGTTCATCTATGAGGTCAACAAAGAAGTTTTGACCATTGTCAGCGGTCAAAATAAAAGTATCATTACCAGTAATAGAAAATATTGTTCCTGCGACTTCTGTTAATGTTAATTCTAACTGGGAGCTGGTAATAATAGTTGTCATAATTTATGATTTTAGTTGATATTTGTTGAAGAAGGAAGAAAGAAGAAGGAAGAAGGAAGAAGGAAGAAGGAAGAAGGAAGAAGGAAGAAGTGGATGGGGATAGTCTTCGACAAGACGCTCCGCGTCTACAAACCTCAACCAATTGTAAACACTCTGTAGACGGCGGGGTATTATATCAAATTGATAAATGTTTGCTACAAATAGCTAGGATATTTCTTAGGAGTCAGGAGTCGTATGGGAATGGCTTCAATACCATTTTTCAGGTCATAAATCATCTTTTTTGTCAAATGGAATATCCTTTCATTAATTGATAATTGATAATGGATAATTGATAATTACCTCTGGTTAAAACCATTACGGAATTGAATATAAGGAAATATTATTTCTTCTTACTATTCGTAACATTCTTTTTTTAAATTGGTATTAAACTCAAAAAAAAAGATAAATTTTGATAAATAGCTAATGTTAAACTTAAAAAATACTTAGTTTCTGTATTTCTATAATAGTCAAATATAGATATAGAAGTCTAAGGAAACTAGGCAGTGCAAAGTTATTGAAATAACTATTGCTAGCTAAGACTTTCAGCTATCTAAAGGTTAAAAACTCTTTATTCAAAACTGTAAGTACTGTAAGCCCTTTCCAGTAATACTTTTGGTCTTCAAAGCAAATCGTTTTTTTGAATAACTTTGTACTCTCTAGTAAGGAAAGGTTAAGATATATCAAAAGCTTAAAACTCAAATAACACCTCATTTTACCTTCTTCCTTGTGCTATATTTCCAAAAGTCAAAGAAACTTCTTCTTAAACCTTTGTAGGGACGTTCCATGGAACGTCCCTACTATTTTTATGATAATAAATCCTACATTTAATTGCACCTACCTACTTAAGTATTAAGTTAAGATTAAATGTAAGACAAACTCTATTATTATTAATTAAATCAACACTAGACATAGGAGTGGAAATTACACTTATGGATTGTGTTTTGTGTACTTTTTTCAGAAATTTTCTTCCCTGTTGCCAGATAAGCTTTTGCCTACTTCTGCAAAAAGTTTATTCTTTTTCAGAGATGTCTATTAGACATCTGGTAAAAATCAAAAATAAAATCAATTATCACACATAAATTATCAATTATTTCCCCTCCCAGGAGGGGTTAGGGGTGGGTTCCCTACTGCCTACTCCCTATTTTATGGAGATGTCTATTTATTCTGATTCGACTGAGAGGGGAAAAGTATCGGGTTTCACGAGAATTTTAGCAATTTTACGATTACGAATTACTTCTACTGCTAAATCTTTTCCAACTAAACTTTGTTCTACCTGTTGCTGAACTTCTACTGGACTTTTAACTGCTACTCCACCTACTTTCTGAATTACATCTCCTTGACGTAAACCAGCTTTAGCTGCCGGAGAATCTTCTATAACTCGCAT
This sequence comes from Okeania sp. KiyG1, assembly GCF_014132355.1. Taxonomy (GTDB): domain Bacteria; phylum Cyanobacteriota; class Cyanobacteriia; order Cyanobacteriales; family Microcoleaceae; genus Okeania. The sequence goes on along the minus strand of NZ_BLZO01000041.1, from coordinate 29,148 downwards.
AATCACAACACCCCGGTCTTGCTGAATATTCGTTTCTAGTCGTTTATTAATTTCATCTCTGACTTCCGGCGTTAAATCGACCATTGAAATACCTAAAAATGGATGCTCTACTTTCCCATTATCAAATAACTCATCAGCAATTCTTTTTGCGGTTTCTATGGGAATAGCAAATCCTAATCCTTGGGCGTCAGCTCTAATAGCTGTATTGATGCCAATTACTTGACCACGACTATTCAAAAGTGGCCCGCCAGAGTTGCCAGGATTAATTGCGGCATCTGTTTGAATAAAACGGACTCGTTTGTCTGGAATACCTACTTGAGAACTGCTACGACCAATAGCACTGATAATTCCTACCGTTACAGTATTGTCTAAACCGAGAGGATTACCAATAGCGATCGCCCATTGTCCCGGAATTAATTTTTCTGATTTGCCAATGGACACTTCTGGTAGACCTGTGGCCTCAATTTCAATTACAGCCACATCTGTGAGTGAGTCTACACCTTTAACCTGGCCTTCAAAAACTCGACCATCTTTCAGTGTCACCTGAACTGTATCAGCTCCACTAACTACATGAGCATTTGTAATTAAGCGACCATTAGAGTTAATAATTACCCCAGAACCAGTGCCACGTTTAACACGCTCTTCTGGAATAGGCAAATTTTCCCCAAAGAAACGTTTAAATAAGGGATTTTGAAAAGCTTCTGGAACTTGAGTTGTTAACTTTTTAGCTGCATCAATACGGACTACTGCTGGACCTACTTTTTCTACTGCTTGAGCAATAAAGTTATAGTTGGTCGGTTCAAGTACAGCATTTTCAGAATTTGAACGTGACAAGTAATTTGGCGGTTGCTGCTTGACTACAGGTATTACATTAGAGTCTATGGTCAAACCTTTGGCTTGGACATAACGATGACCCAACCATCCTGTGCCACCACCAATAGATAATAGAGAAAAATATAAGGTCAATTGTTTGAAGGATAAAGTCATTTTTTTTCTGCTGGATAATTCTTTAGAATAGATATAGATATTTAAGAGAGAAGAGTGCTAGGATTGCTTTGTTTCAGGCTAACAAAAGTAATTCGATTGTTTATGTAATTTAAGGACTTTAAAAGTATTTGTTAAAATTAGTGGATTTTATGTAGCAGTTCCCAAAAAGCGTTAGGTACAAAATTCGTTTGTTTTAGGGAACAAGGAACAGGGAATAGAATAGAGATAAAGATAGGTGTACGTCATTAGTCTGAGAAACGCTATATCTGTAATTTTGATAATTCAGCTACCTTTAAAGTTATTTTGGGCTTTGTTGCACTTGGATGGAAGGTCATTTCAGTTATCAGTTATCAGTTAGCCTCCTCCGGAGGAACTGCGTCAACAGTACCTCTGCAATAAGGAGGCTTTAAATCTGAAATATTCTCTTTTTTTATCCCCTTAAAAGAGGAGGCGCATACCCAGAATTTTTCGGTGATAAAATCTAGATGTGGGAGTTTGAGATGCTTAATTATACTTACTCTTTAGCTTGTGGCCTTAATCTTTAGTAATAACTAATCTTAGCCTACTTATATCTACTAATATCATTGTACTTCTACATAATCAGGCAAACATTTTCTGGGAAGAAGCAAAATAATAAATTAATTTTTATTTTTTTACGATAAACCCTCGGATATCTCTCATAAAAACAAAATTATATCAAGTTCGGTATATCAAAAGAGATTTAGAATTGTTAACTGTGTCTCTGTTTTATCTTTGGCTATACAAGTAAACTGGATTTGTGATTAGAGCGATCGTTTTATCCGGTCATTTCAGTTATCAGTTATCAGTTATCAGTACCTCTGCAATAAGGAGGCTTTAAATCTGAAATATTCTCTTTTTTTATCCCCTTAAAAGGGGAGGCTTTGGACCACAAATTTTCGGTAAAAATGCTTAAAATTATTTTGACCTATAGATTTTAACAATAGCTAAAATTTATTTAAACTAAGATGTATTTAGATTTTATATTCTCTGTTAAGGGTTAAGCCTTCCTTTTTACAAATAATTTATATATAGCGTTTCTCAAATTATTAAAGTTGTTTTTCTTATTTTCTATTCCCTGTTGCCCGAATTACTACATCTGTACGAAGGTTGTATACAACTCCCTACTCCAGCGCAACAAACGAATGTTGTACCTCACGTTTATGGGGAATTTATATAGTTTAAATACTCAACAGTTTTGCAACAACTATATTAAATGGGACTCCAGACTAAGGGCATTTAAGCAAAATGACAATAGTCAAGATAACAAAGAAGGAAAATCAAAGAAAACAATTATAAATAGGCAGCAAATAAGATTAAAAAATCTACTTTTAAATACACAGCAGATTGCAGGTGTATGAGGTACAAATATGAACGAAGGAGTGTTTATAGTGGGGGTATTTTTCCCGCGACTGGTCTACCTCATCCTTGATAAAATAAGCTGTAATTTTTCAACTTCCTTTTGGTAGCTTTCTTTTAGATAAATTGGTATTATACAATAAAACTACAGATAAAAATAGAATCTATTCTCCGATGATACCTACTGAAATTACTAAGAACAAAAAACAACCATTAACACAAACAAAACCACAAAATAAAATTCTGGATAAGCTCTTTTCTCTTGAGATAATTGCTCCAGTAATCTTAGGAATTATAGTGCTGCTAACCTGGGAAATTTCCGTGAGAGTAATGAATATTCCTCCCTATTTATTGCCAGGCCCAATATTAGTATTTCAGACAATGATTCAGGAATGGAATCAACTATTTGCTTCTCTGCTAATTACCGTCAAAATTACAGTTGTTGCTTTAGTAGTGGCAGTAGTTTCAGGGGTGTTAATTTCCATGTTATTTGCTCAGAATAAATTAATTGAAAGAAGTTTATTTCCCTATGCAGTAATTTTACAGACTACTCCTATTGTTGCTATTGCTCCTCTAATTATTATCTGGTTCAAAAATAATACTTTTGCGGCTTTAATTTTCTGTGCTTGGATTGTAGCATTTTTCCCAATTATTTCTAATACTACTTTGGGATTAAATAGTGTTGATAAAAACTTGAGCGATATGTTTAAGCTATATGGAGCATCTCGTTGGCAAACTCTAATTTATTTGAGATTTCCTAGTGCTTTACCTTATTTTTTAGGTGGGTTAAAAATTAGTGGCGGTTTAGCATTAATTGGTGCTGTAGTAGCAGAATTTGTTGCAGGTACAGGGGGTACTCGTTCCGGTATTGCTTATCAAATTTTAATCTCTAGTTACAACTTAGAAATTCCCAGAATGTTTGCTGCTTTATTTTTAACTACAGGTTTAGGAATAGTTATCTTTGTTTTATTTACAGTTTTATCAGATTTTCTATTAAAAGATTGGCATGAAAGTTCTGTACAGAAAGATAGTTAGAGTTTGCTCAAGGAAAGTCTTTTTGCTGGGGTAGGAGACAGGAGACAGGAGACAGGAGACAAAAGAAATGGGAATGAGAGGGGAGGTAAGAGTAAGAATTGTCTCTCAATTTTTCTGCCATAATCATCTCAAAATACTAGCTTTTTGAGCTTTTTCCGCCGAAAAGCTGGTACTTTTTTCAACTCTAAAATGCTAAAACCAATATCAGTCAATACTTTCAAGTTTATTCAGCAAGCTCTAGTTAAAATTTAGGAGGAGTCATTTCAGTTATCAGTTATCAGTTATCAGTACCTCTACCTGTTTGCGCAGCATTCCGTAGGAAAGTCAGAAGCTTAAATATTGAACTTTATTTTTTTTCATCCTCTTGAAAGGGTAGGGTTGAGACCTTATTTTTTGGTCAGGAGTGAGGAGTCAGGAGGATATGCTTAAAAATAGTCTATCCAGTTGATTTTAGATATTTATTTCTATCGTTTATCCCTTGTTTTCAATATTTAGCCCGTCTTCCTTCTTCCCTCTTCCCTCTTCCCTCTTCCCTCTTTCTTCTTCCTTCAAATATTTAACTTGGTTTATGAATTATTTTTTCAACTAATCTGCGCTTTACATTAGAATCAATTCCAATCAACCTCACATAATCATTTTGATGTTCAGCTAAACAATTTTCTACAGCATTCATCACCTCTTTTTCTCCCTGACTATCTATTGTTCCACAACTTTTCCATGAACCAGTTTTATATCTACGCTTATCTGCATATTCCATTCCCATTTTCAAACCATCTTGGAGAATTTGTTGCACTTTTTCTCTAACTTCTGAACTGAGATGATTATTTGTAACTTTATGATTAATCCTATTTTCTATTAACTGATTAGATGTAGCTGCTTCTGGAGATAAATAGTTAGAATTTGGCGTAACTTTTTCCGATCGCTCTACCTGAGTACCACCGAATAATCGAGATTGATTATATTCTTCAACTAATCGTAATTCTCGAATCCGTTGTTGTTCTCCAACCATAATTTTTCCATATTCCAGAAGATGGGAGAGATTAAAATTAGGCTTGGGAAAATCTGGAATTTTTTCTACAGAATTAACTACCCGCTTGGAAATATTTTCTATTCCTACTTGATGAATAAAATCACGAATCTGTTCATCATATATTCGACTTCGCAAAGCACTGAAAAAATCTATAGCTTGGTCAGAAAATTCATCTACTAAATTCTCAATATCTCCCGCAGAAAGTTCATCAGTTTTAAAAATACCACCTACTATTCCAATTCTATCTTCTCGATTTGGTTCCCAATAAAATTTCTCCATTCGACCATCTCTAATTAAAGGTGCATAGAGAGTAGAAAAATCATTTCCAGTCACAATAATAGGTATTCGATGTAGAGGAGTTTCATCATAACTACCAGGCAATTGTACATTAGTAGGATTATCAGCAATATTCATCAAAGTAGCATTTACTAATTGAGTATTTACTGTATATTGAGTACCTCCATCAAATCTACCAGCACCTGCATCTAAATCATTAATAAATAAAGCACACATTCGACCTTGAACTTTGATTTTTTCCGACGCTTCTCGATAACGTAAACGTAATAAACGTGCTGGGTCTCCTGCATCTTTACTTTCTAATTCTCCGCCAGATATTGTGACAGGTTCTATTCCCATTTTTTCAAATACTAATTGGCATTGAAAAGTTTTTCCTTCTCCTTTTCGTCCGTGTATTCCTAATATTAAAGGTACTCTTACTCTAGGTAAGTCTAAGAAATTTTTAGTAATATGAACTGCTAGTTTATCTATGAATATTGGTGATATGTAATATGGCATTTCAGTTATTAGTTATTAGTTATCAGTAACTCAGTTTGAAAGGGTAGGTTCCAAACTTTATTTCTTAGTCACCATATCATTTTTCGGGCAATATTGATCGAGTTAATATTTGTTGAGGTTTAATGGCAATTTGAACAAAGAACGGTACTAATAATCAGAGTCATAAAAATAATTTAACCAGATTTACCTTTGATTAAAGATGGATATTCAAATCAATAAATGATATTGAAACTATTTATTTTTGCTCCTGACTCCTAACAGATTTTTTAATAAGCCCTAATTATTAACTATTTGATAAAAAGTCTAAGTAAGTAGGTGAAAAAATTTACAGGTATGTCATTGCGACTGGAACGGAGTGGAAGGAAGCAATCTCAAGGGTTTTAATTGCTTTAACATTTTATTACATAGTGATGTTTATTCGTGCCTACCTACTTACTTCTATTCCTACTATTAATTTTTTTCCTGATGTACTGCTAATTTATGTAATTCACATAAATATATTTTTGTCAAGTGCTGGTTAAATAGGGTGGAGAAAATTAGTTAGTCATCCTTCAAGCAATGAAGAGTGATCGCTACCTAAAATAACGACAGAATAAGCGTTTACAAGTTTATTTTTCCATTAAGCCATAAAACTCCCCTGGATTATAATTAAATTTACCATATCACGAAATTGAGAAAAATCGCTGAAAGTATTGAAAATTTGTTAGTTTATGGAGCGATATTATTGTTAGGGATTGATAACAAAGTTTTAAAATTTAAAATATATAACCTGAAAAGTATAATTAAAACTTGTCAAATATCTCTAACTGCTATTGAGGTAAAGATTTTGAGAAAAAAAGACATCTATAATTAGATGTCTTTCTCAAATACAGCATATTTCAGACTAATGATCTACAAGGGGTGAATAGTAAAATCCTTATCGTGCGGTCATCTTGCCTGCGATAGATTTATATAATAGTAATGGGAATAGCTATATCATCCAAAAATACAACGATGTTACCCTCTGAATGACTTTATGAATGACTCTGAATTACTTTATAAGTATAAAAATAAAAATACGACTTTAGTTCAGCCAGAACTTAGGTTTGGTGTTTACCCTCCTTCAGAAACACAGAAGAAGCTTATTAGTCGTTATGTTTATAGGTATGGTCTGCGGGAATTAAAGGAATTTGTCAAAGAGCAATACTGGAAATTAGTAGATTTTGTTCCTGGATTACCTGGAGCAGAAAAAGAAATTAGCTATACTAGAGAAACTGGTTTGGAACTTCATAGCTTTGAAGAAATTGGTTCAAAGCTAGGTATTAGCTCATCTCAAGAAGTAGGAGTTGATGGTTTTAAGTTAAGAAATGAGGTGTCCAAGGAGTTAAGTAGATTAACAGGTGAGAGTGTCACTATTTCTGAAAAAACTTCTAAGCAACATATAACTAAAATTCCACCCCAGTCTTTTGAGTGGTATTTTGTCATCTACCAACTAATAGATGTATATACAATTAATACAGTGCGTTATAGGCCAGTAAATTATAGGCGAAAGCCAAACTTGGTTGACTTGTGCACTCTGCCTTTACTGCCTTTATTATCTGCAGCAGAGGCTTCAGCAAAGGCTATAGCAGAACCTTTAGCGGAACATTCAGGTAAAGTAGAACACGCACTCAAGTTAGTATTTCCGCATTTATTTTATCCATCAAAGGCTCTATATGATGTAGCAGAGCCTTTGCTGAAACCTCTTGCAGAATCTTTAGCAGCAGATGCAGATAAAGTAGAAGCAGACATTGCAGATCAAGAAAAAGCAAACATAGCTGAAAAAAATTTTGAATTTGGTTTAAAGCAATACAGTGGTATGCCTGACTGTACATTTAAGTCAGAGACCTTTGAAGTTCCAACTCTTTATTTTTGCGAGAAATGTGACCCACCACTCAAGTAAACTACTCCAGGTTGAGTTTGACATCCTCCCCGGCCTAAAGGCACGGGGATTCCTACTGAGCCGTAGCTCTTCGGCGGGTTGACGCTTTGCTTCGCATAGCTGTCGCTAACACAGGGTGCTGCTTCCTTGGCGGTAGTCTGACGCTTCCCTCCACGTCCGTTTAGAGTTTCCGAGTGCCCCTCGGCAACTAATAATAGTGTAGCATATATTCAATTCACTTGCAAATAAAATAAAAAGTCGCCCTACAAGGGCGAGGCTTTAAACCCAATTTTTCGGTAAATTTAGCTAAATCGCCGATTTATCTCAAGTTTTGGTCTTTAAAAAAAACTTGTGCTATTTTTTTTTATAAACAGGGAAATTTGCCCTTATGCGGACTGCCTATCAATACAAGCTTAAACCCAACAAAGACCAAATTGCCACGATAGAGTTGTGGTTAGATTTGTTGCGTCGGCAGTACAACTATAGATTGGGCGAGCGGTTCTCATGGTGCGAAGAAAACCGTTGTCCGGTTAATGGTTGTCCGTTAATAACACCAATTCCTCAACTCACAGATAATCGAGATTATTACTCTCAGAAAAAGGATTGGGTAAATACCAAAGACAAATTTCCTGAGTAGAAGGTCTTTAAATTTGCCCAAAATTTTAGTCCAGACGATCCAGTTAGGTGGGGTTTTGTTCCTTAACCCAACAACAATAAAGCCCTAAATTTAAAAATGGGGATTTTTTTGACTTAGCCGAAAAAATAGTTGACAATGTGGTTGGAGGTGATTTTATTGTATGCCAAAAAACTTGAATTAAAACTCAGTAACCAGGAGCGTTCAAAAATGGCTCAATGCGCTGGTTATGCTCGTTTCATTTACAACTATGGCCTGAGTATGGTTAACGGAACTTCAGGTATGACGAAAGTTAACAAGGGTGGTAAAAAAGTTAGCTTTAGTTACAACCAACGCATTTTAGAAGCTAAAAAAGTTTTTACTAACTATGTAAAAAAGCAATCAGAATATGCCTGGACGAATAATTATTCGTCTCGTATTTATCAAAGTGCTTTTCAACATCTAGCTGAAGCATTTAAACAGTATAAAGAAGGAATCAGTAAATATCCTAAATTGAAAAGTAAAAAAGACCGACAATCTTTTACTGTTTATGACGGTAATGGAAAAGTCACAATTCCCTCTGGTAAGAAAATCAAAATACCAACATTAGGAACTTTTCGATTATTAGAATCAATACCTTATACCACAGCAAGTCAGACTTTTACTATTAGTAGAACAGGGAACAAATGGTTTGTTAGTTTTAGTATTGAAGCCGAGAAGTTACCATTTCATCCCTTATTAGATGAACGTCTTCAAGAAACTTTTGGTATAGATGTTGGGCTCAAACAATTTGCCAGTATAGCTGACCAAGAAAAGGAGAAAAACGAAGTTGTAAGTTTGCCAGAGTCGATTAAAGCAGATCAATTAAAGCTCTCTAAATTTCAATGGCGTAATCGTAATAAACAGATAGGAAATAAAGGTAAGCTACCTTCAAAAAATGCGATTAAATACTATAAAAAACTTGCCTTGTACCATGCTCATATTGCTAATGTGCGTAGAGATTTTATTGAGAAGACTACTCATTATTTAGTAAGTCAAGTTAAGCACGTTTGCTTAGAGAGTTTAAACGTGAAAGGGATAATGCAAAATGGTAAATTAGCAGCATCAATAGCCAGGCAAGGGTTTTATGAATTTAGACAACGATTGACAACCAAAATCGTTGGATCTGGTGGGACGGTAGTGCTAGCTGACCAGTGGTTTCCGTCATCCAAAACTTGTCATAGTTGCGGTTATATTAATCAAGAATTAAAGTTAAAAGATCGCACCTTTGATTGTCCTCACTGTGGAGTAAGAATAGACCGAGACTTGAATGCGGCACTTGTGTTATCTCAGTATGGGGAAGTTAATCAAAAAAATAGGGTAGGCTGTACCCGAATTTACGCTTGTGAACTGGAAGAGGCCGTCCTCCCAGGTTGAAGCAAGAAGCAAGCATCTTTGACCGACACTACCAAATATTACCTGGTTTTGCCGGAATTGTGTAGGTATTGTACAGCAGAAAGAGAAATTAGCTATACTATGATTACTTTGCCCTCATCAAATCTTTCCATCTATCCTTCCTCAGTGGAAAATTACCAACATTTTCATTTTATGAAGCTCATAAAAATTTTGCACAGGATTTTCCGTTGCATCCTCACAATTTTTGTGATATTTTAAATATTAAATAGGGTTATTCGTCTATACCCATGACTATTTATTCAACATAAGTGTTGTTTCTCAGTGATCGCTCAGTTTGCAGAAAGTAAAGTTAATGTAAAAGATACGGTTAGGAGTTCTATAGAATGTGGAGTCCTTGAAGTTTTCAAACAAACCAAAAAACCCAATCTCCTTCGCTACTTGAAACTGGGTTTTTGAATAAAAATAAATATAAAAATAACTAAAGAGTCTGTCTAGAAATAAGCTTTTCAAAATGAGCTTGAGTTTGCTGTAACATTTGCTCGCGACCATCTTTTGCTTGATTAAGAGAAGGAACTAAATTACGAGCGTGTAAAGTCATGTGAAATTGTAAATCAGCCACATATTCACTAACATCTTGATGTAAAGAACAAGATGGATATTTTTTAATTTCTGAATTCAAAGTTTTTTCCTCCCCTAAATTATTTGAACTTGTTTCTGATTAGAAACGGTAGCACGGAAATTATTTTATGTTGCAGCTTAGTAACGAAGCTTAATATTTTTCAGTAAATAAAATTATATTTCTTTACATAGTATTAAAAAAATTTTTCCCGACAATAAATAGTTACCGAAAAATTGTGATTGAAAGCCTCCTCTTCATAATGAGGATAAAAAGAAAATTTTTCCTTTGAGTCAATTTTCTTCTTTTAAAGGAGAGTCCATTAATGGATAATGGATAATTGATAATTACCTCTGGTTAAAACCGTTACGGAATTGAATATAAGGAAATATCCTAGCACTTTTTTTCCCTTAAAAAGGGGAAGCTTCAAGGCGTGAATTATTTAATTATTAATTATTAATTATTCGGTAATTCTAAATTCTAAACTCTTAATTCTAAATTATTGAAATCCAGATGCACAGGGAGACGTTAAAAACTGCTCAAATAAAACATTTTATAGTATTAAAAGTAAGCATTCAAAGATTATCAACTCAAGCTGAACGCTGAATGCTAATAGGTGAATGCTTACCGAAAAATTATGCTTGAAAGCCTCCTCTTTTAAGAGGATAAAAAGAAAAATTTTCCTTTGAGTCAATTTTCTTCTTTTAAAGGAGAGGTAATTCTAAATTATAAATTATAAATTATAAATTATAAATTATAATTACCACTTTAATAAATTAAACTGTTCCATATCTACCGTGTCACGGTTACGATAAATTGCAAGAACTATCGCTAGACCAACAGCCGCTTCAGCAGCAGCAACAGTAATTACAAACACAGTAAAAACCTGACCTTTAATATTCTGAGAATCTAAGAAATTAGAAAAACCCATCAAATTTAGATTTACAGCATTAAGCAGTAACTCAATAGACATCAGCACCCTAACTGCATTGCGACTGGTAATTAAACCATAAATACCTATACAGAAAAGTGCTGCGGCTAATAACAAAAAATACTCCAGTTGCAATTGCATAAACTTATCAACTCTTTGAATTTAATTATTAGAAATTTCACTAGAACCAGACACTAATTCACGGGGGCGTTCTGGCAAACTTAAAACAGGTGTTTGAGGCATATCAGTCGGTACTTCATCAGGCAAAATATCACGACGAGCCAAAATAATAGCACCCACCATTGCCATTAACAAAAACACAGAAGCAAGTTCAAAAGGAAGTAAAAAATCACTAAAAAAGTGTCTACCAATTAAAACAATTGAACTTTCTGTATTAGCAATACTAGCACCAGGAATTGACCAAGAAGTAGATAATACCATGGTACTTAGTAGGGCAAATAAACCAACGCAAACTAAAGCTGTAGCTATTTTTCTAAACCAAGCATTAGGCAAAGCCTTAAAATCTTCTCGTTTATTTACAAGCATAATTGCAAATAAAATCAAGACATTAACAGCTCCAACATAAATCAAAACTTGGGCAGTAGCCACAAAATCAGCATTTAATAAAAGGTATAAACCAGAAATACTCATAAATACTCCACCCAACAAAAATGCTGAGTAGACAATATTAGAAAATAACACTACTCCCAAAGCAGCAGCAATCATCATTATGCTTAATAAAGCAAATGAAACAAATTGAACTCCTTGCGCTAAATCCACTTTTTATTCCTTTAGAGATTTGTTTATTTTGAATGATATTTCATCTTAAGCATTTCCTACGGAATGCTCCGCAAACAGCAGTCAGCTATCAGCTATCAGCTATTAGCTTTATTACCTTACAAAAAGGAGAAAAAAGCAATTGATAAATTTCCAAGAATTAAAAGTATGGGTGAAAAAAGTCCATCACTTAACCTTAACAGTTTATCAAGCCACATCTACATTTCTTTTCATATAGTTGAAAATGTAGTAGAAGTTAAACTAATGCTTGCTTCATTAATTCAAAAGCTGAATGCGAGCGTATTGCTCACCGAAAAGCTGACCGTTAATAGCTGAATCTTAACTTCACAACTAATAATTAACAGAACCTACCCACAGAAACTCAATCAATTGAGGGCGAATACTATTCGCCCCTAGATATGTTGTCGTTTTAAAGGTTAATTTGCGTAAGTCCTGATTAACAAACTAATAGCTATTTTTCTGTAGTCTCTGCTACTGGTTTTTCAGCTTCCATTTGTTCAAGAATTTCTTCCGGACGAAGACCAGCGCGACGTGCATTTTGAGGAACTGTATGAGGGTCTATAGCTCCCTTAGGCAAGTAAGCTAATTCTCGCATAGGAGTTACCATTGGGTCATTTGTCACCTTATATGGTAATCGTCCCAGGGCAACATTATCATAATTCAACTCATGGCGGTCATAAGCTGCTAATTCATACTCTTCCGTCATGGATAAACAGTTAGTTGGACAATATTCCACACAGTTACCGCAGAAAATACAAACACCAAAATCAATACTGTAGTGTTTAAGCTTTTTCTTTTTGGTTTCCTTATTAAATTCCCAATCAACTACAGGTAAATTAATCGGACAAACCCTCACACAAACTTCACAGGCAATACACTTGTCAAATTCAAAGTGAATTCTGCCTCGAAATCTTTCAGAAGGAATAAGTTTTTCGTAGGGGTATTGTACAGTAACAGGACGACGGCTCATGTGGTCAAAAGTTACAGATAAACCCTGACCAATATATTTAGCAGCTTGAAAAGTTTCTTTAGCGTATTCGCCTACTTGATTGAGGAATTTGAGCATGGCGTTTTCTCCTATGAAATCTAATTAGCGGAAAAAGTAATTTTAGATTTTCGATATAGTTTAGTCTAAAAGTCTAAAATCAGCTATGGATTTATACCATTTCTCAAAAGTCTTGCTAAATCTCCTTAAGAGTAGGGAGTAGGATTAAAAGACATAATTTAAGAATTGGATTATATCTTTAAAACCCCTCACAAACATTAATATTTGCTGGTCTTGAATTTATTAGAGGATATTCAGGAAAAGTACCTCCATGTCTACAAACCAGGGACTAATTAATTCTATCTTCTGACTTCTGACTTCTAACTTCTGACTTATGATTTATCCACCAAAAGCAAATGGAAAGGTTAACTTTAAGGCTGCAGTTAACAGTAGATTTACCAGAGCGACGGGTAAGAGAAACTTCCATCCCAAGTCTAATAATTGGTCAATCCTGACCCTTGGTAATGTCCAACGTAATAACACAGCAATGAATACTAGAAAATAAGCTTTGAGCAATGTCATAGTAATGCCCAAAGTAGCAGTAATTATTTGTAGCCAGGGAGTTGTTTCACTTACTCCTAACCAGTCACTGAGAAGTCCAACTGGTATAGGGGACTCCCAACCACCTAGATATAAAATTGCGACAAACAGAGCAGATAGAACTAAATTAATGTAAGACGCTAGGTAATAAAGGGCAAATTTCATCCCTGTATATTCTGTTTGATATCCTGCTACTAATTCTTCTTCTGCTTCAGGAAGGTCAAACGGAAGTCTTTCACATTCTGCCAATGCTGATATCCAGAAAATCAGGAAACCTGCTGGTTGTCTCCAAATATTCCATCCTAAAATGCCATAGCCTGATTGTTGCTCAACAATATCAATTGTACTGAGGCTATTGGACATCATTACTACTGCCAGTACAGCTAAAGCTAAAGGTATTTCATAACTAATAGATTGTGCTGCTGCTCTTAAACCTCCTAGTAGAGAATATTTATTGTTGGATGCATAGCCAGACATCAGCAGACCAATTGGCTGAATACTGGAAAGAGCTATCCATAAAAATATTGCTACCCCCAGGTCTGTAATGATTAAATTTTGTCCAAAAGGAACTACTAGATAAGACAAAAATACTGGGATGGCTACTATTACAGGACCTAGAGTGAAAAGTAGAGGGTCTGCTTTAGAAGGAACAACATCTTCTTTGAAAACTAGCTTCAAGCCATCAGCTAAAGGTGCTAGAGTTCCCAAAGGACCGATAAATTCTGGGCCAATTCTTTGTTGAGCTGCTGCGGAAATTTTTCGCTCTAGCCACACTGTTACTAGAACACTAACAGTAGCAGCTATAATCATCAATAACATGGGTAATGGTAGCCAAACGGTTCTGGCTATTTCTGGGGATAGGCCCAAGTCTACGAGAGCTTCAATAAATGTTCTTTGTAGATCGATTCCTGAATTCATTTAGAGTAGGGTTAAATAAGTATTATTACTTTGCTTGTTGATTTTATCAGAAAGATAGGATTCTGAGATTAGCCAAACCTGATATTTTTATAGAGCATGGATAATTGATAATTGATGAAAGAGGTTTACACTTTTCAAAAAATGGCTGGTTAATTAATGCTGACCTCAACAGCAGTTACAATACCCATGCGAAAGGCAATTCAATCATCCTTATTCTGATGTATGGAGAGGGATTAGGAGTAATTCCATTCAGGATAACGCCTGTCCAAGTGAGTTAAGTAATGAATATTGGTCTATAAACTTACAAAAGAGTCAATAGGGGATAGGGGGAAATAATTGATTTAATTTTTTATTGTTGGAGATATCTATCATAAATTGAATAGAAGTTGCCCTAAACTTTCGGCTTGACTTGTTGCTATTTCTATAATTTTTGTATCTTTAGAACGAGTTTGTGCCGTAAAAAAAGCCAACACTATCAAAACTTTATTTTGTGTAATTACAGGTATAGAAAAGCCGCTTTTGACTCCAAAAGCTTTCGCAATTTGATTGCGTAAAAAATATCCCTCAGACTCGATAGTTACATCTATAATCCATTCCGGTTGTTTTGATAACCAAACTCGTCCTGGTAAGCCTTCACCCCTAGATAATATAAAATCTTGACTACAAACCCAAAATTGTTCTAAATCCTTGTTGCCAAAACCGGAATTAATATAATAGCTGGAACTAAGTTGTAGTAGATTTTTATCTTCATCTGGAATCCAAGCTTCACCATAGGGAAAATTAGTTGATACACAAATTTTTTCTAGACTTATAGTAATACTTTCATTCATCGATATAGGTTTGATTTATCAAATTAAATAATGTCATATTTAATAGTTATAATTAGGGCTTACAAAAGCATTAACTTATGAAGAAAAGTGCCTTTTTGTGGCTTTTAAAAAGTGCCTTTTATCACGTCTAAAATACTCAAAAAGTTAGTATTCGAGGCGCATAGTTCGGCAGAAAAATCAGGAGATTATTCTTTCGACCACTTCCTCTATAACTCGCATTTATCCTGACTCTTAACTACTTTCTACCTCAACAAAAAGACTTTCCATACGCAAACCCTAACTATATGTTTTACCGGATTATTAATAATTAATAATTAAATAATTCGCGCCTCTGTTGCCTCCCCTTTTAAGGGTAAAAAAGAAATAATATTTCCTTATGTTCAATCCTCTCGGTTTTAACCTTCTTGTAATTATCCATTATCCATTATCCATTATCCATTATCCATTATCCATTATCCATTATCCATTATCCATTATCCATTATCCATTAATGAAACTCCCTGTTCATGTAGTACTGTTTTAATAAGGCACTGTGGATGTTCGACTTGTTTTCTAGGGCGTTGAGTTCTTAACAAACCAATATTGCTAGTCAATATAAAACTGGTAAAACTAGCGATCGCTATAATCGGAATTATCGATGTATCAGATAAAACACTCAAAATAATTGAGGTGCTAATCGGAGTTTTGGTAATCGATACATTAATGGCGGCCATGCAACATAACATTGCAATAGTTGGATGTACTCCTGGAATTAAAAAACTGATAGCCAACCCTAAACTTGCTCCTGTGAAAAATAGGGGAAAAATAAAACCCCCTCGAAATCCACCATGAATAGTGAAACTAATGGCCATCATTTTAGCCAAACAAATTCCGAGTAATGTTACAACTGTAAGTGTAGTAGCTGGCTCAATTAATTGAGTTTCAATTTGTTGCTCGCTAAAGAAAAGAGTTTGAGGATATAAAACTGCTAACCAACCAATCCCCAATCCTCCCAAAATTGCTCGCCAAATATGCCTATTTTCAATAGGTTGGATGGCAAATTCTGTGAGTCGAAAAATCCCAATAAACAAAATTCCAGCTAAACCACCTACTATTCCTAGAACTCCAGCTTCCAGAAGATTGAGCCAACTCAAAGCAGGAATACTATCAAAATAGTCAAAGTGATAGATACCTCCAATTTCTAACCCAGTGCCAAACCGAAACACACCAAAACTAAAAATTCCTGCAACAACTGCCGGAATAATTGCTTCATAATACTGAATTCCGCGACGATGGGGAATCTCCAGGGCAAATAACGGGCCACCAACCGGATCGCCAAAGAATGCTGCTAATGCTGCACCCATACCACAAAAGGTCAGAACTCTTGTTTCCTTGAGAGTCAAATTCAGTTTGTCTGCAATCCAACTTCCTAAACTACCATTAATTTGTACCAGGGGTGCTTCAGGTCCCAAACTTCCACCAGCAGTAATTGATACTAAAGATGTGGCAATCATTCCTGGTGTTTGACTTGGTTCCAAACGACCAGGATCGTGAATTTTATCAATCACCTTTGCCATTTCTCCTGGTTGACCAAAGAAATAGAGACACAAGCCAACCCCAAACCCTCCAATTGTTGATACAATCCAGGTATAGTTCCATGCTGGGAACCAATCCGGGAAAATTCCTGTGAAGTAGTGCTTCCCTGTTTCCCAAACAAACTCCAAAAAATGTTCTAAAACAAAGTAGTAAGCTGTAGCAACTAATCCTCCCATAATTCCAACAGCACTGGTATAAAGCAGAATTTTGGAGTACAACAACTCTTGAGTTAGACTGCTTAATTCTAGTTCGTCGTCTTTGACATTTTGATTATTCATATTGGGAAAAGACCATTGAATCTCCCGCTTAATCAAAATCTTCTGGGTGAAAAATCCAACTGCTAGTACGAGAAAGATTATTACAAAGGCAGAAGCAAAGATATTCATAGGTTAAAAAAAATCATTAATTGTTTCCTGCTAATAGCTACTTTTCGTCACATCTTTGATGTCTTCCCGAAGCTGCTCTTGAGATGCTGTGAAGGAGAAACAATCTATGCTATACACTTATAAGTTTTTTCCTTCTGTCATACTATTTCTTCCAGAGGAGTTACCGAATAATTAAGAATTAATAATTAATAATTAAATAATTCTGGTTTAAAGCCTCCCCTTTTAAGGGGAAAAAGAAATAATATTTCCTTATATTCAATTCCGTTTCTGTTAAAACCCGAGGTAATTATCAATTATCAATTATCCATTAATGAAACTTTTCATGTGCCATAGCATTTCATCTCCGCGACAGCCGAAAAACAATTTCTAAATTCTGAATTCTAAATTCTAAATTCTGAATTCTAAAATACTTAACGTTCTTGAATAGGAGTATAAGAAATATTATGCTCTCCTGTATAAATTTGTGTAGGACGAAAAATCCGATTTTCTGTTAACTGTTCTTTCCAGTGAGCCAACCAACCAGCTACACGAGCTATAGCAAATACTGGTGTAAATAGGTCGCTAGATATGCCTAATTTTCGATAAACCAAACCAGAATAAAAATCCACATTTGGGTAAATCCCTTTGTGGCCTAATTTTTCCTCTACAGCCTTTTCCAGCTCTAAAGCAATCTCATAATATTTGTCGTAGCCAAACTTTTCAAATAACTTTTCTGCTAGTTCCTGAAGAATAATAGCTCGCGGGTCTTTCACTTTATAGACTCTGTGACCAAAACCCATAATTTTTGCCTTAGTCTCCAAACATTTTTCTAGATATGGCCTAACATTTTCTACCGAACCAATTTCGGACAACATAGTAATAACGTCTTCATTAGCACCCCCATGTAGAGGACCTGCCAAAGTTCCCACTGCCGAAGCTATAACTGCATAAGGATCTGTCAAAGTAGAAGAAGTTACCATAGCTGAGAATGTAGAAGCATTAATAGTATGTTCAGCATGAAGAATCAGACAAACATCAAATACCTGTGCTGCTAGTGGATCGGGTTCCCGTTCATTCAGCATATATAAGAAGTTGGCTGCATAGTCCAAATCATCTTTTGGCTGTACAGCATCGTTACCTCTACGCATTAACTCCGAAGCAGCTACCATAGTTGGGATTTTAGCCAGTAACCTGACGACTGCAGACCTAATATATTCTGGGTTATCAAGAGCACGGCGAGAATAAAATAAACCTAAAGCTGCTGCTGAAGTCTGTAGAGCATCCATGGGATGTCCAGTTTCTGGGAAGCATTTCATCATGTCCCGAATTCTATACTTAATTCTTCTGTGATAGCGAATGTCATGCTCAAAGCTTTCTAATTCTTCTTTGCTAGGAAGATAGCCCCAAATTAATAAGTATGCTGTTTCCAGAAAAGAACTCTTTTTTGCCAGTTCCTGAATATTAATGCCTCGATATTCCAGTACTCCTTGCTGTCCATCGACGTAGCTGATACTTGATTGGGTAGCGGGAACACCTTCTAAACCTGGTTTAAATTCTATGCAGACGACAGACATTACTATACCTTTTACTTAGTTAGAATATTCTCAACTTACATTATCAACTAGCTTAGTTGTGTCGTGGTTTTGACAATAATTTATTAATAATTCTGGCTATTGACACTCCCACCTTATAAATCAGAAATAATAATCGGAGATGATTGCTTCTGAGATTGTTAACTAGGCAACAAATCAAATTTTCTAGCAAATATCAGTAAAGTATTTCATTAATAAATATAACTATTCTCAAGTCTAAACATTACTTTTTCACAATCTTTATGAACCAATATTTAAAGTTAATATTTCAGTAAAAATATTCTCTGCCAATTCACAAAGTTTATGAGTTAATTTAAGATAATAATTATGTCTCGTATTGGCTATTTTTTTATGTAATTTTGCTATTTCATTCTGGAGTATTAGCAAATTATTTTAACCTATATTTTTATTTTTATAGCAGTACCTTCTTTGGTGTTTGATATCAATTATCATTAAGTAACCATAATAAATCAGTGATCTTTAGATGACTAAAGATGACTTCTATGCGGTAGACATTGCCACTTTATACACGATAGTTCGCTGAAATGACCACCAAATAAAAATTATAGCAGTCGAAGCAAAAGGCGCGGACAGTTCCAAAGTTTAAAACTCAGATAACGTAGTAGTTTTCCTTCTTACTTCTTCCTTATTCCTTCTTCCTTCTTACTTCTTCCTTCTTCCTTCTTCCTTCTTCCCTAAGTAGAAATTTTGGTGGTGTCAACCAAAACATTTGACTATTGCCTACTGGTGAACCAACTTCAGGTAAAGAAATGCCTATAACCCCTGCTTTTTTTAGTATCAATACTTGTCTAGCTTCTCCCCAGATTAAAATTTCTGCCCAATTTGCTAAGTCTGGTTGATGGCCTACAAGGGCTAATTCTCTATTTTCTTGGGTTTGCCATGTTTTGAGCCATTTCAGCCAAATATTAATTTCACCATCAGGAGCTAGTGGTAAAAATTCTTCTACTTTAGAGCTTAATTTATTTTCTTGAAGAATTTTAGCAGTTTGACGCGCTCTAACTAGAGGACTGGTAAGAATTAGGTTGAAATGAAGGCCCAATTGTTTGAGTTGTTGAGCAATTTTGTGAGTTTTGCGATCGCCTGTTTCTGTCAAAGGGCGTTCTGCATCTGTGGGATAATTTTCTGCATCTGCTGCTATACCGTGACGGATGAAATAAATATTTATACTCATAAGCTGTTCCGCATTCAAACTATATAATCAAACTTTTGTTAGAGATAATGAACTTTTAGTGCAACTGCTATCCAAAACTGCCAATACCACTTTATATAATAAAAGTCAACTTTAATCAAAAAACTAATAGACATCTTCTCCATGCATAGGGAGTAGGCAGTAGAGACCTTGCATGGAACGTCCATACAGAATAGGGGGAAAGAATTGATAATTTATTGCACGATCATTGATTTGATTTTTGATGACCGGAGATGTCTAATAGCAGTCGAAAGAGCTAAAAACTCAGACAAAGCCAGATTTTTTTCTGCCTTCTGCCTTCTGCCTTGCATTACTATTACTGAGGGCTTACTGATTAAATCTAAAAGCATTGACAGATAAAGACAAGTGCCTTTTTGAGGTCGAAAAAAGTGCCTGGGAGTCAGTTCTTCATGCTCATGCATGGAGGGTATTTTAGGCTCATAGTTGGGCAGAAAAATCTTGGGACAATTCTTACTCCTACCTCCTCCTATTTTTCCTGTCTTCCCCTCCTGGGAGGGGTTAGGGGTGGGTTGTCTCCTGTCTCCTGTCTCCTAACCCTACTTAGATACAAAAAACCCCTGCCTTCAGATAGACAGGGGCTTTATAAACCAATCACATATTTTTTCCATTCTTTATTCCTACCACTTTTAACGTGTTTAGTCAATTCAAAGTAAAGGCCACTATAGGGTTTTCGAGGAAGATTACGCAAAGTCATATTAGCCTCTTTTGGAGTGCGATTACCTTTTCGGACATTGCAGCGAACACAAGCAGTCACAAGATTTTCCCAGGTATCGCCACCACCACGCGATCGCGGTATTACATGATCTAAGGTTAAATCATCGCCCTTATAATTACAGTATTGACAGGAATTACCATCTCGGTGCATAATGTTTCGGCGCGTCAAAGGAATATCTTTATAAGGGACTCGGACATAGTATCGCAGTCGAATAACTGTGGGCAAGGGAATATCTGGCAGGATATATACCCCGTTATGTTCAATCTGCTCCGCTTTACCTTTGAGCAACAAGACGATCGCTCGTCGCCAACTCGTGATATTGAGCGGTTCATAAGAAGCGTTCAACACTAAAACATTGGCCATTGATATTTCTGAAAAGATAATATTTTCTCATAGGTTAACACAATCAATCTTTCCTTGGGACAAAAGTTGAGAGTTAAACAATTTCCTGACAGACAAAATTAAGGTATAAAAAATTTGGCGTTGCTGATGGGCGGGTATGATTTGATAATTTTGTATTTTTAATTTTGTATTTTGGATTGTTTGAACTACGGTTGTTAAGACTAACTGTTCCCTACTCCCTATTCCCTATCCCCTATAAAAATAATCTTCTCAAGCTGTAGCGATATAACCTGATAATCGCTAATTATAGTAGCAAATAGTTTTAGACCGGAAAGTTAATTAATTGAGGAGTGAGTCAAAATGTTGAGTTGGGAAAACGCTTCTTTTAAAACTCTAGTAACAGAAAGCTTAAATCAGGACTCCATAGAAAGTGATGCTTATGGAGGAATTTGTCAAAGAGCTTGGGTAGAAATTAATGACCGGGCATTGGCCTATAATGTGCGACAGCTTAAGAGTATTCTATCAGCAAAAACTAAATTAATGGGAGTAGTTAAAGCAGATGCTTATGGCCATGGAGCGTGTCAAGTATCTCAAACTATTTTAGAGGCAGGTGCAGATTGGTTGGCAGTCGCAACAGTGCCAGAAGGAATAGAGTTAAGGTTAGCTGGAGTTGAAGCACCAATTTTAATTTTAGGGGCAACAGACCGACCAGAGCAAATTCAAGCGATCGCTCACTGGCAACTTCAACCAACTATTTGTACGCCTCAGCAAGCTTTAGTTTTTTCAGAGACTCTTTCCCATTACACTAAAGCAATGCCAGTGCATCTGATGTTGGATACAGGAATGTCTCGGTTAGGAATGCCTTGGCAAGAAGCAGTAGAATTTGTACAGTTTGTCCAGAGATTACCAAATTTAAAAATTGCTAGTATTTATTCTCACTTAGCTACCGCAGATAGTCCTGACCAAACAGTGATGAGAAAGCAGCATGACAGGTTTGAGGAAGCAATACGTTCGTGTCGTATTGATGGAGAAGGTTTTTCTAGTGATGTACAGTTTCATTTTGCTAACTCGGCAGCAACTTTAACTGACTCTGCTTTACATTACGATATGGTGCGAGTGGGTTTAGCTCTTTATGGTCTCTATCCAGCACCTCACTTCCATCAGAAAGTTAATTTAAAACCCGCAATGCAGGTTAAAGCTAGGGTGACACAGGTCAAAACTATTGAAGCAGGTACTGGTGTTAGTTATGGTTATCAATTTATTGCCAAAAAGCGGATGCGTTTAGCAGTAGTAGGTATTGGTTATGCTGATGGTGTACCTCGTAACCTTTCTAATAAAATGAAAGTTATTGTGCGCGATAAATTGATTCCTCAAGTGGGAGCTATTACTATGGATCAATTGATGTTGGATGTGAGCGATCTTCCCGATCTAGAAACAGGTGAAGTGGTAACTTTATTGGGGGAGCAAGGTAAGTATCAAATTTCTGCTGAAGACTGGGCAAATACTTTAGGGACTATTTCCTGGGAAATTCTTTGTAGTTTTAAGCATCGACTACCTCGTGTAGGAGTTGAGAAATAGGAGTCAGGAGTCAGGAGTCAGGAGTCAGGAGTCAGAAGGGAAGAAAGAAGAATAGAAGGAGAAAGTTTTTTGTTTAGCTAGCGCACAACAGACCTTAACTGAGTTCTATCTCTAATTATCCGGACATGATGTAATACCTCAAATCATCAACACCAGTAATGGTAGGTGGAGATCGGGAAAACTGAGAACGGGAGCAAGATGCTCCCACTGTCTATACCGTGACAAAAATAATTGGAACGGGAGCAAGATGCTCCCACTGTCTGTACCGTGACAAAAATAATTAGAACGGGAGCAAGATGCTCCCACTGGCTATAATTACAATGCACTACTACCATTTTTTGAACTTGCTGTAATTCTCAAGGAATATAGAGACTTTCCATGGAAGGTCTCTACAAGATCCAGCGTTCCCTCTTGAATTTCCACCTAAAACCTATAACCTAAGACTTAAGACCTACCACTAAATAAATTGATGTCAACTACTACAACTCCACGGGTAAGCGTAATTATACCCGTTTACAATGGCGATCGCTATATTCGCCAGGCCATCGAAAGTGTTTTATCCCAAACTTATCAATCCTATGAAATAATTGTCATTGATGATGGCTCCACAGACAATACTTCTTTAGTCTTGGAACCTTATGTTAAGACTATCCGTTATATATATCAAAAAAATCAAGGGGTTTCAGCAGCTAGGAATCATGGTATAGATCTGGCGCGGGGAGAGTTAATTGCTTTTCTAGATGCAGATGATTTTTTTCTACCGGATAAACTGACTGCTCAGGTAGGAGTATTTGATGCGCAACCGAATTTGGGAATTGTTCACAGTGGGTGGCGCAGAGTGAATCAAGATGGTGAAACTATTAAAGATGAGACACCTTGGGATTATGTGCCGAAATTGGATTTAGAGGGGTGGTTGCGATGGAAACCAATAGGTACAATGGGTACTTTGATGTTTCGGCGATATTGGTTACAACAGGTGGGGAGTTTTGAGCCAGGATTAGGTCATGCGGAGGATGTAGATTTAGTGTTGCGTTTGGCTTTGCGGGGTTGTGAGGCGGACTGGTTGCGAGAGTCTACTGTTTGTTATCGCCAGCACGACCAAAATACGATGCGAGATGGGATATCTCAGGCACGGTGTATTAATGGGGTGTTGGATAAGTTTTTTGCGTCGGAGTCTCTACCTTTGGAGGTTCAGTTGTTAGAAAAACAGGTGCGTTACAATACTTTGGTCTGGAGTTCTTGGTATTTGTACTATACGGGTTTCTATTCTGAAATGGTGGAATATTTACAAAGGTCTTGGAAATATTCTCCTTTTTTACCTGTGGGAACAGTGATTAATTGGATTGATAGTTTTACAGGATTTTCTGAGAATGTGGGGGATGATTTAGATGCCGATAAATTGGCTAAAACTTCTGAGTGGCAAAATTTAATGAGTTGGGCGATCAGTAATAGTGAGGTTTCGTAAACTACCAGGCATCAAATCAAAGATTATGATGCTGGCTTTTTGTAGCCCTCCAGTATATCCCATATAGTTAGTTGTCTTGGTCTAAAATCAAGATTACTAACTTGACAAAATAACCAGGAGCCTCCAGGCTGGTTTACAGACAGCCCCAAAGCAGCTATATTTTTAGCACCATTATAGTCAGCATCACCTTCCCATCCACAATGATTGCAATGATAATTCTTACCATTCCTATATGATTTACCTTTTGTCGGATGAATATGCAAACATTTGTGGCAAGTTTGGGAAGTATAAGCCGGGTTAACTAATATTAGTCTTACTCCATTCAACAGGCATTTATAAGTTAGAAACATCCGAAACTGATAAAATGCCCAATTATTAGACAATCTTCTTTCTTTCTTAGTTCTACGTTGTTGATTAGTTCTAGTTCTAATATTAGTTAAATCTTCAATAGCGATTGATGTCTTATTAGTCGCTGCTTTCTTGACTAAATAAGTTGTAATTTCATGGTTAATATGTTTCTGAAAGCGTCGTTCTTTGCCTGATAACCGTTGCTGTAGTTTCCGACATCTACGCCGACTACTACGAGTGCCTTTTGATGCTTTTTGTTGTAGAACTGCTCTCATTTGAGAATAATGATTTCTTTTATTGGTGATTTTTTTACCCGACCATGAATCACTTTCGGAAGTTGTTGCAATATCTGTTCTACCCAAGTCAATACCAATTACTTTGTCTGTATCTGTTGGGTCAGGTGCTATATTATTAATATTAATATTTATGTAATAGCTACCATCTTTCCTTTTATTTAATACAGCAGATTTAGACTTACTACCCTTTAATATTCCACGTTGATAGTTCCCTATTAGTAATTCAATTTTAGTTCTTTTAGTTAGCAGCTTTACACTAACAATCCATGTTTTTGTATCTAGACTAAATGTTCTACTATCATAATCTACTGATGTTGGGCTAAAACTTAATTCCTTTTTAATATGATTAGTAATAGAAGTTTTTCTATTACCACATACTCGTCTTATTGCATGAATTGTTGTTTGTGCTGATAACTGAAAGTTTTCTCGAACTGTATCATACATCAAAGATTGCATAGCTACATTATTTGTCAATTTTTTATCACTATTTTCGTGAATAAACTGACAAGCATTTGCATATTCTACCAGTGTTGCTTCTATCTCTTTTGCCAACTCTGGAGTAATCTTCAATTTGCAGGATATAGTCGTTATCTGTTTCATGACTCTATTATAGTTCAAAAGGTGAAATAATAACAAGAAAACAGATATTAATATTATTTATAAATTCCTCCCGGCACTAAATTAAAAATTATAGTGCGGGACTCCTTTATTTACTGAGTTGAAGAAGGCAGAAGGCAGCTATGCTGGAGGCAGAAGGGAAGAAAAGGTTAAAAGGGATAAAGTTTTTTTTATAACTGATTATCCGTTAGCGTAGCTCCCCCGGAGGGGGAACATGATATTATATAGAATCCGGTTATACAGTATATGTTTATAATTATCCACACTTTCTCGCCTTCAATCTCCCCTTCTCCCCTTCTCCCCAGACTCCCCACCCTCCCCACACTTCCCACCCCCAAATATATGATAAGTATTCAACCGGATTTTATATTAGGGGTGGGTTCCCTACTCCCTCTTTACATTTTATAGAAACATTTAGGATTATCCCAAACAATCTTATTCACTATCTCCTGAGATAAATTCTTCTCAAGCTCTACAATATTCTTAACAATATCTGGCTGATGATCCATGTGGGGATAGTCTGAACCAAATATTAAATTGTCAGAACCAATGTAATCAATAATCTGAGTCAGATAAGCCTCAGATGGGTCAAAAGCAATATAACATTGACGGCGAAAATACTCTGAAGGCAGCAATTTTACCATATCTTTGACTTCCCAATGTAAATTTTTGTATTCTTCATCCAACCGCCATAACCAATAAGGCAACCAACCACAACCAGACTCTAAAAATCCTACCCTCAGCTTGGGATGACGCTCTAATACTCCTCCTTCAATTAAGGCCAATAGTGCCATCATCTGTTCCATGGGGTGAGAACAAGCATGGAGGGCAAAACGACTATTGAATCTATCTGCTCCTGTGGTGGGTAAACGACCGTGGGTTGCTTCGTGAATGCCTACAGCTATATCTAATTCTTCGCAAGCACTCCAAAAGGGTTCGTATTCTAAATCGCTCAAAATTCTTCCTTTGACAGGGTTAGGACGTAAAAAAACCGCCTTCCAGCCAAAATTTGCAATTCTATGTAGCTCTTTCACCATCTCCTGGGGGTCATGGAGATTCATTGCCCCTACTCCTTTTAACCGACTGGGGTCATAGCTACAAAATTCTTCATAGAGCCATGTATTGTAGGCATGGGTAAAAGCGCCGATGACTGCTGGGGGCAAAGTATCGATCGCAAATAACCACAGTCCAGAAGTAGGATAAATAAAGGCAATATCCACTCCCATCAATACCATTTCTTGGACGTGAGATTCAACATCGTAGTGGTTCAAATAAGCGTGGGGGTGAGCCTCCATCATCTGTCTATTTCCCTCTTTTTCTACTTGCTGGGAGATTTTTTCATTGATGGGTTCCCCTTTAATTTTCATGTCCAGGGAGGGGGCAAAGTCTTGAAATTGAGGTTCGAGGTATTTTGCCCAAATCTGGGGAGGTTCAATAACGTGGGAGTCTGCGTCTATAATTTTGTATCCGTTGAGCATTTTTATTGGCTATTTTAGCGTGTAGTTGACTGTTTCATCTTAAATGTTGCATTAGAAAATGGGGTGATGGGAACCCACCCCTAACCCCTCCCAGGAGGGGAATTGGGGGGTTACGAAAAAAGCTAATGTACTATTTTAGGTGAAACAATCCAGTAGTGGGCCGACACAGCTAAAACTGTGCGGAGCGATTATTGGTGCGGGGGCGGGTTCACCAGGTCCTGGGTAAAACCGGGGCGGGTTCACCAGGTCCTGGGTAAAACCATTCAGTTAACGCGGAACCCGCCCCTACCGCGGAACCCGCCCCTACCCGATGCACCATTTTAGGCGTGTCGCGCCCTACGACTGGGCGAATGCCATTCGCCCCTACGACTCCTGACTCCTGAATTCAAGCAGATTTTTTCTGTCCAACTACGATTAAATATTAATTCATAAATTCGGTTATGAATTTTTAGTAATTCATTTTGCTTAATTGCTAGTCCTGATAAACATAATTCTTTTTCTTCTGGACTGTTAGTTCTCATTATCTCTTTTTGCTCTAATAATTGTTGATAAATTTCGAGCATTTGTCTTCTATTTTCACTATGAAAAATACGATCGCGAATGGTTTTTAAATGTTCTGGTTCGTCTTGAGTTTCCCAATTT
This sequence comes from Okeania sp. KiyG1, assembly GCF_014132355.1. Classification (GTDB taxonomy): domain Bacteria; phylum Cyanobacteriota; class Cyanobacteriia; order Cyanobacteriales; family Microcoleaceae; genus Okeania. The sequence continues at coordinate 2,093 of NZ_BLZO01000041.1, read as the reverse complement.
TTGAGGATTTTTTCTTCTACTAAATTTTCTATCCACTTAGCTTCACCATTGACCGGAATTGGTATTTCTGAATTACGAATTAACTGACATAATTTTTGAGTTAAAAAAGGTTGTCCTCCGGTCCAGTTTAATATTTCTTGCAGCATAGTTTGAGGATTACTAACTTTTTCTGTTATTCCATATAATAAAGGTTGTGCTTCATGTTTTTTGAAGCTTTCTAGTTCAATTGTTTTACCAATATTAAAAGGGGTTCTTCTAATATCAGTCATTAATTCTGAAGGAGTTGCTACCCCAAAAAAAGCAAAGGTGAGATTCTGATATCTAGAATCTGGATCGATGGTTCGTTTATTGTAGTAAGAGCGAATTAGGGCAAAAAAGTCATTGACTGGAAATTTTAAGCTTAAAATTGTATCAACTTCATCTAGAAAAATGAAGACTTTTTTCATAGATTCATCGTTCTCATTATTCAGTTCAACTAATAAAATATCTTCAAGAAATTGACCTAATCTTTGTACGGGAGAAATATCTAATCTGTCATTCCACCAAGTTTTAAATTTGATTAAATTAAATTTTTGCATTAAACGAAAACTACGCAATAGATCCACTGCTAATCCTTTATACCATTGTTCTACGGTCACATTTTCACTACCAATTTGAGTTAAATCTACTGCTGCACAATGATGTCCTTCATGGTTGAGATGGTGGATCATTCTGACCATCAGACTAGATTTTCCCATTTGTCGGGCATTCAAAATATAACAAAATTCACCTTGTTTTAAGGCTTGATAGAGGGAGCGATCGGCTTGCCGGACTACATAAGTAGGGGAATTATTGGGCAAACTTCCACCTACTTTATAATTAAAATCAGAGGCGGGTTTGCCAGTTTTTAGTAGCTCATTTTCAAAGATTAGTTTTGCTTGAGTTGCTTTGAGAACCTCTAAGGTTTTAGATAGTTCTGTTGTGCGTTCTTCTACTCTTTGTTCTAGGGTTTGATAAAGTCGGGAATTGTCGATGGAAATTGCTGCTTGAGCAGATAAAATATTTAATAGTTCGACTCTTTCTGAAGTGAATGTATTTGTGGTTAAATTATTTTCTAAATAAACTATTCCACTTAATTGACCTTGGTTAATTAGGGGAGTGCAGAGAATTGATTTAGATTTTGTGGCGATAATATAAGGGTCATTAATAAATTCTCCTTGGTTAGCTGCGTCGTTAAGTACAATATATTTTTGAGTGCGAATGACATAGTTAATAACAGTAGTTGGTAAAATGGGAAGTGATGTTTGGGGGTCTGTAGATTCTATAGGAATTGATTGTAAAATAGTTACTTCGTCGCTATCTATTTTTCCTTGAGCTTCGACGGCCCAATTTCCTTGATGGTAGAGAATTAAAAATCCTGTTTGCGCTCCAGCATTTTCGATGGTAATTTTCATTAAGTTGTACAGGAGATTTTCGAGCTTAATTTCACCAGAAATTGCTTGAGATGATTTCATTACTGTGGTTAAGTCGAGAATTTCTCCATCAGTATTAGAGGTAGAAAGAGTTGGATTAATACCTTTTAATTTACTTTTATTTGTTACTCTTAATAAATATTGGGGATATTCTGATTCTAACTGTTTGACTTTAGCTTTTGCTCCCCAACGGATGTAACAATGATGGGCATTTTTGAGGTAAAATTGACCTATTTCTTCTCTACCGACGAGGGCGAGATAAAATTCTGCTGCTCGTTCGTAAGCTAAAGCTTCTTCATGGATAAATTCATATTTTTTTGCTCCTTGAATGGCGCGATCGTACAGTTCTTGTGCTTGTAAAGTTTGTCCTAATATTCTGGCTTTTTCTGCTTCTACTAGGTCGTATTTATGTTGGAAGTTTTCTCGGCAATTTCCAGCCCATATTTTCATATCCTCTTGATTTTTTTCTACTTGTTCTAGTAATTCTTTTTGCTGTTCTGCGTCGCAATTATTGTGATGAGCAAGACAAGTAAGGGAATAGTAAAAATTATGCTGTGGATTACATAAAAATCCGATCATTTCAGCAACATATATATCTGCAGATTGACTATTTTTAAAAGCTTGAATGTAATCTTTGAAGAG
>NZ_BLZO01000040.1 GCF_014132355.1 Okeania sp. KiyG1 | reverse complement strand
ATCTTAATTTTGAATGCATGAATTTTGAGTTTTAACTTTCCTGAGTCAGGGAGTCTACATATAGGGAGGACGAATGCCATTCGCCCCTACATTTTGACTTTGAACTTTTCATTTGAAGCCTCTAAAATCTTAATTTTGAATGCATGAATTTTGAGTTTTAACTTTCCTGAGTCAGGGAGTCTACATATAGGGAGGACGAATGCCATTCGCCCCTACATTTTGACTTTGAACTTTTCATTTGAAGCCTCTAAAATCTTAATTTTGAATGCATGAATTTTGAGTTTTAACTTTCCTGAGTCAGGGAGTCTACATATAGGGAGGACGAATGCCATTCGCCCCTACATTTTGACTTTGAACTTTTCATTTGAAGCCTCTAAAATCTTAATTTTGAATGCATGAATTTTGAGTTTTAACTTTCCTGAGTCAGGGAGTCTACATATAGGGAGGACGAATGCCATTCGCCCCTACATTTTGACTTTTGAATTTCCATTTGAAACCCCTAAAATCTTAATTTTGAATGCATGAATTTTGAGTTTTAACTTTCCTGAGGCAGGGACTCTACATATAGGGAGGGCGAATGCCATTCGCCCCTACAGTTTGACTTTTGAATTCATTTGTGACTTTTGACTTTTGAATTTTAAATTTTAACTTTCCAATTGTTGACGATTCAAATAATAATAATGTCCCCGTTTCGCCATCAATTCTTCATGATTTCCCTGTTCAATTAACACCCCCCTATCCAACACCAAAATTACATCAGCTTTTCTCACAGTAGATAAACGATGAGCAATAATTAACGTAGTGCGACCTTGGAGAATAGTATTCAAATTTGTCTGAATAATACGCTCCGACTCAACATCCAGATGAGAAGTGGCCTCATCAAAAACCAACAAACGAGGATTTCCTAACAAAGCACGAGCGATCGCTAATCTTTGCCGTTGACCACCAGATAACAAACCCCCACCTTCACCAATCTGAGTTTCATAACCCATTGGCAACCTTTGAATAAATTCATCAGCACCAGCTAACTTTGCTGCTCGTACAATATCCTCAAGAGTTGCAGAGGGATGAGCAATAGTCAGATTTTCCCGAATAGTGCCACCAAATAAAAAAGTATCCTGGTCAACCACACCTACTTTGTTGCGCAGGGATGGCAACGAAATCGTCGTTATATCATAACCATCAATCAAAATTTTCCCATCAGTAGGTGGATACAACCCCAAAACCAACTTAGAAATCGTTGTTTTCCCAGACCCAGAACGCCCCACTAAAGCCACAGTTTGTCCCGCTCTTACCTCAAAACTCAAATTTTCCAAAACATTAATATCGCTTTCTGGGTGGTAACGGAAAGTCACATTATCAAAAATAATATTACCCCGTAACTCTACCAAATACTGACGTCCTTCTGATTGTAAATCTTCCTCTGGTTCAGTATCAATAACATCATTAATGCGCTCCACCGCAATAATTACCTCCTGTAATTGATTCCACAAAACAGTCAGTCGCTGAAAAGGACTAATCACAGTACCAATCAACATATTAAAAGCCACCAACTGCCCAATAGTTAACTCCCCTTGAATCACCAACCAAGCTCCAAACCAGAGTAACCCTGTCGTTACTAACGATTCAATAGTTAAACTGAATATTTGCAGTCGGTTACTAATCACCTGTCCAGAAAAGTTTTTTCTGATTGACTTATTCAGAAATTCTTCCCATCGCCAGCGTACTGTTTGCTCAACTGCTAGAGACTTGACAGTACTTACACCAGTCAGAGATTGAATCAGATAACTACTTTCTTCAGATAGAGCTGCAAATATTTCTCTAGAGATTTTTTGTAGGAAAGGTGTGGCAATAAGTGCTAATAAAAAAAACGGTGGCACAATAACTAATGCTAGTAAAGCCATTTTCCAACTATACCAGAACATTAATCCTAAATAAATGAAAACTGTCAGCAAATCCAACACAATAGAAAGAGCTTCCCCAGTGAGGAAATTCTCAATTTTCCGATTTTCTTGAACCCGAGCAATAATATCCCCCACATAACGAGACTCGAAAAAACTCATGGGTAGTCGGAATGTGTGACGAATAAACCCCACAATCATTGCTAAATGTACTTTATTAGCTGTGTGGTCGAGCAAATATTGTCGTAAACCAGTCATTGCCACCCTGAATAAACCAAAGATGACTAAACCCAATCCCACTGCGGTTAGAGTTAGAGTGCTACCTTGAACAACTACCCTATCTAGTAGTAGTTGGGTAAATAGAGGTGTAATTAATCCAAATAGTTGAATTAGTATGGAAGTGATAAATACTTCCAGCAACACTTGTCCGTGAGGACTGACCAACTCAAAGAATTGCCAGAAGGGAGTAGTGGAATTTTTGAGTTGTTTGATTAAAGCAGTAGGTTGTAAGAGTAGGGTGTAACCAGTCCAACAAGCTTGAAATTCTGGGTAAGTGAGATGGCGTTGACCAATACCGGGGTCAGCAATGATCACCTGTTTGGGAGTTATTTCATAGACTACTACATAATGTTTGCCTTCCCAGTGAGCGATCGCTGGTAATTTTTGTTTAGCTAGTTGGTCAAGACTTGCTTTTACTGGTCTGGTGGAATATCCGATACTTTCTGCTGCTGCAGATAATCCTCGCAGTGAAGCACCATTACGGTCTACGTTGGCAATGTCCCGCACCCGATTGACGCTGAAATTTTTGCCCCAGTAACGAGCGACCATAACTAAACAAGCAGCACCACAGTCAGAACCGCTTTGTTGAGCAAAGAAAGGATAGCGTTTGGTGATGCGCTGCCAGAGATGACCTACTCGTTGGGTGGGACTAGGGAAATAAGCTTTGTTAATAGTTTTTTGTGGTTTAACCTCTGGTTGCCGATATTCAGTTATGTTCGCTTCTGGCAGATTTTCATCAGAGGAATGGGCAGTTTCTGGCTCACCTTTTTCTGTAGAGAATCGAGTTTGAGAGCAACTTGATGAAGATGTTCTTCGATTTCAGGGTGTTTTTGAATTAGTGGAAGAAGGGTTTCTCCAGGAATATAGGAAAGTTTGAGGTTTACTGATGCTCTTGCAGAGTAGGGTTGAAAGGAATGATTAGGAAATAGGGTCGATTCCCCAAATGACGCTCCTGCATTGAGGGTAGTGATTAATTCACCCTGACTATCTAATAGTCTAACTTTGCCCACAGTTACAATATATATACCTGGTTGAGCATCTCCTGCTTGCCAAAACTGACCAACTTTTGGTGTCAAATGTTCTGTAGTTTTAAAGCAATTTTCTATTTCTTTTTGTGAAAGTTGATATCCCAAGACATCAGAGAGCTGTCCCTGAGTCAAAGCAGGGGTAGATGCATTTTGAACCATAACTCAAAATTTTATTTACTAAATATTTGTTATTAGCTGTTAAAGAAGCAGTCAGCACTCAGTAGGAACATTTTTTTTGACCCCAAAATTTTGGTCAATAGCTTCCTCTTTTAGGGGGATAAAAAAAAGAGAATATCCTATATTTCAAGCCTCCTTATTGCAGAGGTACTGTTAACGCAGTTCCTTCGGAGGAGGCTAACTGATAACTGTTAACGCAGTTCCTCCGGAGGAGGCTAACTGATAACTGAAATGTTGATATCCCAAGACATCAGAGAGCTGTCCCTGAGTCAAAGCAGGGGTAGATGCATTTTGAACCATAACTCAAAATTTTATTTACTAAATATTTACTATTAGCTGTTAAAGAAGCACTCAGCAATCAATAGGGTAGAACCCCGTTCCGCTCCGCGAACATTTTTGTGGCCCTCATTGTTTGCCGAGCATTCCGGACCGAAAGGGGATTTTAACCCAGAGCTGCTAAAAGCTGATAGCTAGTTAAAAGTGTTGAAACTTAACATTCCTAAAGATTTGTTTTGATTAATGTCAAAGTTCAGATCGCGAATGACAATATTTTTCCCATTAATATCTTGACCAGACATTTCTTCAGCTTTCGGTGGCTTTGGTTTAGTCGATAAACCCATTTGTTTGAGTAAGCGGTTAATGTGGCGATCGCTCAACTCCCTACCAAATTCTTTTGCTAAATGTTTGCTCAACCAACTAGCAGTCCACCGCTGGAATACATAACCAAATTCCTTGGGACTATTAGTTACTAACTCTTTCAAGCGTTCTAAATATTGTTCGTTAACTTCTTGGGGACGACCTATAGGATGATTGTTCCATTTGTGAGCTTGACCAGACTTAGCAATAAATATCCAATGTCTAGCTGTACCGGGAGAACAACCTACAGCTTTACAAATTTGACCTTGGGTTTTACCTTCATCTGCCAGCAGCATAATTTCTATTCTCTGGCGATATTGCCACGACAACTTATCATCTAGATTTTTTTCTAGGAGTTGACGCTGAAAAGATGTTAAGCAGTTTCCATGTACACCTGAGTTACTTATTTTGACTTGGGAGTTGAAATGATTGGACAACATAGGCTTTATAGTTATTCGTTAATAACTCCATTTATTCTTGGAGTACGGAGCGTTAAATTACTCAGTGGGTAATTGTAACCTTCTAACGCAACCTACTAGCGCGTCAAGTTTGAAAATGTGGGTTAGAAAATATAGACCTCTCCCCCCGCATCCTCGGGGGGTTGGGGGGGATCGGAGAGTTGATTTTACCCACAATTTTAGCCTAGACGCGCTACTACTGGACTGACACAGCTAAAATGGCGCATTAGAATTGTCATTGCGAATGATAGTGTTTGCGTAGCATTCCGTTAGGAAAACAATCTCTAACGAATTTTCTATTGCTTAGTTGAAACAGTCCACTATGGACTTAAGCCACGAGAACAAGATGCTCCTACTAACCAACGCTTAAATTGTTGACGATTCAAATAATAATGATGTTCCCGTTTAGCCATTAATTCTGCGTTATTTCCCGGTTTAATAGATAGTATTCCCAGATCCAACACTAAAATTACATCAACTTTTCTCATTATGTAAATAAACGGTGAGCAATAATTAATATCATGTCCGGTTGAATAGTTATACTTTGGAGGAAGGAATGCAGAAGGCAGCTATGCTGAAGGCAGAAGGGAAAGAAAGGTTTCAAGAGTAATGGTTTTTTATCACGCTATTATCCGGACATGATATAACATCGTCAACCTTGTCAGCAATAGCTAAAAAAAAAGACATAATTGTAGAAGTTATGTCTTTTTTTGTCTCCAAACACTAGCGTTTTTATAAAAAGAGGATAGTATTTTATAACAATAAGCTTATAGCAGTTTTCATTAACACAGAATACAGAGATTTTTGCCTAAATGCAGAGGAAAGAGAGCAGAAGTTTTGTAGTCAATATGAGTAAAAACCGCTATAAATCTCACAATAAATTAAGGCTATGAAAATAAAATCAGGCTCAGTTGCGTTTTTAATAGCGTTATCAACTACTACTGTTGCTTCAACGGCTAATGCTGTAACAATAGATTTCACTGGTGGAACCGTCTATGGAGTTGAAACTCCGGTACAAAGTTCGATTTCTATTAGTTACTAACTCTTTCAAGCGTTCTAAATATTGTTCGTTAACTTCTTGGGGACAACCTATGGGATGATTGTTCCATTGGTGAGCTTGACCAGACTTAGCCACAAGTATCCAATGTCTAGCTGTACCAGGAGAACAACCTATAGCTTTACAAATATGACTCTGGGTTTTACCTTCATCTGCTAGCAGCATAATTTCTATTCTCTGACTATATTGCCACGGCAACTTATCGTCTAGATTTTTTTCTAGGAGTTTACGCTGAAAAGATGTTAAGCAGTTTCCATGGACACCTGATTTACTCATTTTGATTTCGGAGTTTGAGCGATCAGACAACATAGGTTTTATAGTTATTTGTTAATAACTCCGTTTATTCTTGGAGTACGGACTGTTAAATTATTCACTGGGTAATTGTAGCCTTCTAACGCAACCCACTAGACTGACACAGCTAAAATAGTGCAATAGATTTTTTCGTATAATTCTTGTTATGGCACGGTTTGACCCATTTTTATAATGCACCATTTAAGGTGTGTCATTCCACTACTAGAATGGACTTAAGCCACGGGAGCAAGATGCTCCCACTACCCAAAATCTAATTGCTGACGATTCAGATAATAATAATGTCCCCGTTTCGCCATCAATTATTCGTGATTTCCCTGTTCAATAGATAGTATTCCCCTCCAACACTAAAATTACATCAGCATAGGTTTATAGTTATTTGTTAATAACTCCGTTTATTCTTGGAGTAAAGATATTTCTCAGCTACAGTTACTTATGCAATTTTGTCTTCTTTATTCGACAACCTATTATTTTGTCAGATTTGGAATAACCAAATTTACATATAGATTTAGAATCTCAACAATTTGATAGATTGATAGACTTTCCTATTTAGATATCCAATGCCAAACATTAAATCATCAAATGGCCATATAGCCCAGTTGATTTTCTGGACAATTTTAGCATGATCGACTTAAGGTATTGCTTTAATCGATCGACAGGACAACTGCTATCACTTTATATATATCCAAAGTCTCAACAGAATAAAGTAGCATTGAGAATAGGAAAAATTAAAAATTTAATGAGCATAGCAAAAATCACTAAATTTTATCCTTGCCCTTGTTGTGGTTATCTGACTCTAGAAAAACGACCGCAATGATGCGTTACGACACAACGTAATATTTGACAGTTCAACTATAGTTTGTCGTAAGCGCCTTTTTCCTGACGGAATGCTATGTATTCATGTCGGCGACATCCGAAACATATTGCGCAGCAAAACGCACCCTACAGGACTACTGAAATGACAATTAATAATAATCAAAATCGACCTATTTACCTCGACTATCATTCTACTACTCCTGTCGATCCGAGAGTAGCTGAAAAAATCCTTTATCAGATGACTGAAGTATTCGGCAATGCTAATAGTGTGGATCATCAATATGGGGATGAAGCAGAAATAGCAGTTACTCAAGCTGCATCAAATGTGGCAGAGTTAATTGGAGCCTCGCCGAAACAAATAATCTGGACATCGGGAGCGACGGAAAGTATTAATCTGGCTATTTTCGGTCATATTTTTAGAAATAGTTATTCTACTTTACCTCGGATTGCTATTCTACCTGTAGAACATCTAGCAGTTATTGATACTTGCGCTGCTCTAGTTAAACAAAAATTGGCAGAAATTATTTGGCTTCAAGTTGATAGAAAAGGTAGAGTTAATTTAGAATATTTAGAGAATGTTTGTGCAGGAGGAATTTCTCTATTATGTGTCATGGCAGCTAATAATGAAATAGGCAATATTTATCCTCTTGAAAAGATTGGTAAAATTGCTCAAAAATATCAAATTCCTTTTCTTTGTGATGCTTCTCAAGCAGTGGGAAAAATACCAATAAATTTTGCTGAGTGGAGAATTAGTTATTTGACTATTTCTGGGCACAAACTTTACGCATCTAAAGGTGTGGGAGCGTTAGTGGTGGCAAAAGGATATCGTCTCAAACCTTTAATTTATGGAGGCGGACATCAAAAAGGTATGAGGTCTGGTACTTTGAATGTACCCGGAATAGTTGGTTTGGGAGAAGCGTGTCGTTTGCGGAAATTGGAAATGGTGGAGGATGAGAGAGCGATCGCCACTAAGCGAGATAAAATGCAGGAGTTATTGATGGCAGCTATTCCCGGTTTAGTTGTGAATGGGGATACTGGGTCTCGTTTAGCAGGAAATTTGCATATTTCTATTCCTGGTATTCCTAATAGTGCGATTATTGCTAGAGTGCGATCGAGGTTGGCTATTTCTACTGGAGCTGCTTGTTCGTCTGGTGTCGAAGCTCCTTCTCATGTTTTGAGAGCGTTAGGTTTGTCTAGGGAGGAAATGGAGGGAGCGTTGCGGATAGGTATTGGGAAGTTTACGACGGAGGAGGAAATAGAGCGAGCAGTTGAAATTTTGTCAGAGGTTGTTTTTGCAATTAGGGAAATAATGTAGGTTGAGTTAAGCGACAGCGCAACCCAACAGATACTTACTTTTGTTCGCTTTCCGACTTCAACCAAACCTAGCAAAGCTACAGTGTGACAGCACTTTCCACTGCCCGTGAGGCACACTCATCGCGGGCAAGATGCCCGCACTACAATATTTTCACCATTTACCTTGTAGATAATTTCCCCGAAATCTGTTGTATAACTTTATAGATTTCAGGAATTACGGAACATATATTAATAAAGATGGAGAAATGTGGAAAAAATTAGCTAGTTCTTGAATTTGATTTTTTGAGAGTTTACATTTGCCATTCAATACTTCTAATACCATAAATTCATTGTCTAAAATAGGAACTAAATCTTGAGGAGAAAGTTGAGATTATTCTAATAAAGCTTTCAGGAGTTCGACACCACGAATAGTAGGAATTAGTTCGTGTTTTTCTTCATATTCATAGACTAACATTCCTAATATTTTGGCGTTGCTGAATTGAAGTATGAATGTGCGATTTTTTGGTTCTGGTCAAGCCCCCTAAATCCCCCAAGTTTGGGGGAATTTTAGAGTTTTATTCCCCCCAATTTTGGCTTGCTCGGGGGGCTTGCATCATACCCAGAATCAGCAACACCATATTTTTAAATAGTCGCGGTCGTCTTTTGTCAGGGAACTTTTGTCTAAAATAGAGTTAATCCGATTTTGAGTAGCTATTAATTCAGTTTCGTTATTTAGCATTAGAATGTTTTTCCCAGTAAACTTTCAGGGTACTCTGACTGATAATACGCAAAATAGCGATCGCTACTTATTAATTTTATCTACTTCTAAATATTTAAAACTTACTTTGAGTTGTTTTATTCTGATAACCACTGATACATTCTGTCCCATAAAATATCGCATATTCGTTCAGTTCTATCTTGCACTAATTTTTTGTTCCATGTTCCATCTTTTCCCAATTTTACTATGGGCTCGATGTGATGTTGAAACGACGCTTGTTTAAACAAATTAATTGTTTTTTGTTCTAGTTTAACTTCGCTATCTTTTGCTTCCTGCTTTAAGTCTTTGATTATATCAGGATTAGATTCTGCTAGATGTTTGTAGTAAATCCACTTTCCTATCCATGTTTTATTACTTACAGAAGAATTAATTTCAGTAGGTAATAGAGTTAAATTTCCAATACTTTCATAATTCAAACTATCATCCCACGCTTGTGTAAACTCTTCTTTTTCAGATTGTTTTTGAGGAGCTATATGTTCTATACTATTAAAGTCTTTAGATACCCACTTATTAGGTTCTAGATACAAACAAGTACCTGGCGAGCTAGGTTTCATTAATCCAGGATAATCAGGGTCTGGAATGGTGTCGTGAGCTGTGACAAATAATACAAATTTGCATACTTTCTTGATATTATTATCGTACAGTAAATATGAAACTGCTCTATTTTTCCATTCTTCTTTAGTACCTATTTTTTTTTCTTTCAACTCATCCATAAAACACTCAGATAGTGTTTCTTTATTTAGCTGTTTATTGCCTTTTTCGTTGCAAGTTTTCCAGGACATTTTTGTTCTAAGTATTTTCCTATATGCGTCATCAAGACCTGTATTAGGTAATGCTGAACGCCAAAGAGTAAAAAACGCTGCAACTTTTTTACAAGCATAAACAAATTCACTATCTCTACCTGGTTCATCGCGCAAAACTAGGGAATAAAATCGACTCAGCAAAGCACGAGCCATTTTATGATTAGCATCCTCTAAGTACATAACACAAATTGCTGATTCTTTTCGATCGCTTTCTGTCACTTTATCTGTTTTAGGTAAAGCACTATACTTGTTTGGCTCAAACTGAATTATATTCTTCCAATAATCAGCTATATCTGCCATACATCTAATAAAATCTTCTTTTTCTTCATAAGTTTTACATTCATTTTCATTTGAATATTTATCATTTAACCATTTTCGTTGTGTGCTAAATTGTCTAGGTGGCTTGTTTTCTCCGTTATAGTAAGCGCCAAACGTGGTAAGATACTCGTTAGTTAATTTATTTTTGCTTGCTGCTGTTTTTTCTGTTCCTAGTAATTCTTCTAACTGAGAAAAGTATTCTTCTGATTTAGAACCTCTAAATCCACTACCATTGTTATTGTTTAAGTTACAATAATTAACAACTATCGGTTTAAAAGTTTCTATAGCAGTCAGAGGTGTTCCTGTAGCATTTAAGGATTGAAACATATCAAATGCCCAATCAGTTGTTTTAGGTTCAATTACAGTAAAACAACAACAATCAAGTAAATAATGGCAAAAAGCAAAAATTTGAACTAGAGAACAAACCCTTTTATCTTGAGCAGACATCGGGTTACTATTACAGAGAACTCTATCATATAATTCGGGTCTTTCATAACTCCATAAAGATTTTTGAGACAAACGACTATCTAATATTTTCCAAGCAGTAGGATAACTGTTATTACCATCTCCATCATAGGCTTTTTCTACTTTTCTCAGCCATGTGTTGATTAATTTTATATTTTTCTCTACTAAGGAGTCGCGTGGAGGTTTCGGAAACTGTATCTTGACTTTTTTTTCTCCTTGTTCTTTCTCTTCTTTTTCTTTTTCTATGATAGCACTAATAAATGATGCTATATACAGGGATATATCAGATTTATAGTAATCATTTTCATTACCTGCATAAGTCCAATTATCTATCTCCCCCCTAATAATAATTGGTTTTCTTTGTGGCAAACCTCGCTGTAGATCGAGTGAAAATATACCTAATAGTTTATCTAAGTAACTTTTTGCTGCTTCTTCCATTCCGTGATTTTTGATTTCATCAAGTAATTGGTTAAGAATATTTACTATTTTTTGGTACAATAAACAAGCCAATATAGCAATAGTTGATATTCTTTGCTGCCCATCTATAATGTTTTCAATTCGTGTGGGTAATGCCTTTTTATCTTTTGGATTAATATTAGCATCTGAATTAGATTCTACAACTGAAATAATAGTTCCTAAAAAACGAATAGCATTGTCTTGTTCTACACGCATTTCTACACCGTGACAGATATCTTCCATTAGTTGATCTATATTTTCTTTGTCCCAACTATACTGTCGTTGGTATAAAGGAATGTATAAGCCAACTCCTGGTCTTTGAAAAAATTCTAATACTGTTTCACTACGGGTAATAAATGCAGATGATATATCAACCATTTTTTGACTCCTTTTGCTGTTGTTATTAACCTCAAAACAAATCCTGAAAATTTTAATTTCTGAGTGATTTTATTGTATTGTATAATTTGACTACATAAAAATAAGTATAGTGGCCTGTAACAATTTTATCGAAAGACTACTTTTATAATTAGGATAATAATGAGTGAAAAGTATCTTTAACCAGAAAGATATTCTAAAATTGCAGCGATTGCTGCATTCTGAATTCTTCTGGCTTTAACTTCTCCTACACCACGAATGCTCTTAATTAGTTTTTTCTCAGAAACAGTTAAAACATCATTAATGGTATTAAATTTATTCTTTATAAGTTGCTCTTTTTGCCAATTCGTTAGGCTTAAATTACTAATAGATTTTTGAAGTAAATTATTAATTATTTCTCGTATTTCTGAGTCTGACTCTAAACTGATTGGATTTGGGAGATTGGAAAAAGCATTGCTGTTACGACTATATTCAGTAAACAAGTAATCATCTAAGTAATCAATTATTTGATTAGCGGTTTTATTAGATTTTTCAATAGCTAAAATACATCCTAGTTTAATCTCATAGCGTGTACCTATTCTAGAATAAGTTGCTCTGATTCTTTCTCCATTTTTTCTGAGAATACCTGTGTATTCTAATAGTCTTAAAGACTCTTTCACTACTTCAGGTGCGTCTCTATCAATCCAAAAATAACAAGTTGATTCTTCATGTTTTATTCTGCGATTATTTTTATCTTGAGTTGAAGGAATTACCTTTTTTTCAATAAAGTTTCTTCCCCAATCAACAATTTCTCTATGCCCTGTATATCTTTCCCCTAAAGCTGAATGTTCAGACCAAATATCTGCAATGTAAAAGTCTTTAATAACTTTGATTATTGTATCCGTTTTTAAATTGTTACATCTATCTAGAGTTCTCAACAATATTCTAGGATTTCCACTGGCAGAATAGGCAAGAATTTTAAAGTTGCCTTTTTCCTTTTCTATTTTTCTTATTTGTTCTTCATTTGCTTGCTTATAAACAATATCTTCCATAGTATTCAAATAATCATTATCTTTTATATTTCTCTCCAGACGCATCAAATTTGCATCATGAAATCTTTCAAATGAATCTCCAAAAGAAGTTACACCAGGATAAATTGCTGCATTACAATCAATGTAGGGAGTTCTAAGCATCCTAAAAAGAGAAAAAAATTCTCTTTGCTGTTGAGGTCTGAACATATGAATAGCTTCATCAAAAAGAAAGCATATCCTTTGAATTTTATAAAATTTACATACTTCTTCAACAGTTGACAAAAAATCTTCTACTTCAGGAATACCAGCAATAATAGAACTATCTAGATTTTGATTTGCATTTTGATAAGAATTTTCATAAGCTTGCATTATATTTTTAAATTTTGATTCAAGAGACTCGGTACTTAAGTTGTTATTGAAAAGCAATTGATTAGAAGGAACATTCTCTATTAGAAATCCTTTATAGCAAAGTTGCCGATAAAGTTCCTTGCAAATTTTAGCCATCATCCAGTTTGTAAATTGATTAGGATCGTTAGTTTGAATAAGTGTAGCTCTTGAGAAAGTTAGATATACAGGTAATATTTTTCTGTATTATATTTTTCATTTAATTCAATTTGACACATTTTTAACAAAAAAGTCTTTCCAGTTCCTCGACTTCCTTCTAATACAGTAGGATTTTGAGATTTTAAAGCATCAATAATTTGTCTTTCTAAATCAGTTGATACAAAAATTGTTTTTATTTCTTCATCTCTGATACTTTCAGTTCTTAGATAAAACATATATTTAAAGCTCCTTTTATCAACTATAAAGGTCTTCCTAAAATAACTCTAGTTATTTTTATATCATCTATAATATTAGTTAAGCAATCTTCTACTTTGCTTAAATTCTCTGAAGATAGGTCTTGAGAAAATCTAACTAAGAGCGAATAAAGTATAATTCTTGAAGTATTGTCAGATAAACTTTTCCATAAATCAAATTGTGTTTGATTAAAAACTATATGAGAATCCTTTGTTTCCCAAGTATAATTACCCCCATGAACATACCCTGATAATTTTCGATATGTTTCCTTAGCTAATTCTGCAATTGCTTCAATATCTTCCCTATCTTTTTGCTCGGGTTCTGAATTACAAAATGCTTTAAACCATGTTATTGAAAAAATTCCAGTATCTTTATCTGTTATTTTCTGCCATGATATATCTGCTAAACCTTGTTTCCATTTACGGAAATAAAATTCATCAGAAGAAAATAGTATTCCAGATAAAGCCAATTCCAATACTAATCTTAGTGACGCAAATGCTTGCCTATAGAGTCCAGAGGATATTAGAAAAACTGAAAACTGTAGTTCATATGCTACGTTTTCCAAAACTTTCATTTCTGTTCCCTGACTTTTAAGAATATTTGACCATTGCAATAAATCACTAGAAAAAACATGATATTTTCCTAAATCTAGTTGAGTATGTGACTCATTTATAATGGATTTCAAATTGTCACAAACTCGTAAATGATAACTTTTTAAATTCATAAATAATTTTGCATCCTATAAATGACAAACCAAACAAGGCAAAATATCATCCTCTTCATCTAAAACTGACTCTAAAGACTCAACTAAAGGCCGCTTTGGAGCAGCTTTTTTTTCCTTAACCATTGCCTCATCATGTTTAGCAATAATTTCATCTTTTCTGGCTAAAAGTTCTCTTAAAGTCTCTCCATTAGTCCAAGTATAATGTCTACCATCTTGATGTTTTTCTTCATATTCGATCGCCTTTTCAAACAAGTCGGGATGTTCTTGGGCCAACATTACCCATTCATATTTACGTTGAAAGAAACAAAAATAACAACCAGAACGACTGCGCCATTTATAATACTTAGGCAATCCAATACCACTTTCTTCTAAAATCGAAATAATATCTTTTTTAACTAATCCTCTTTCTTTAAAAGGAAAAATGGGTTTAAGATTAGGCTTTGTCGAAATATAACCCTCCCTATCCTCATCTGCTCGAATACCTATGTAACTATATGTCAAGTCATTTCCAATGTACTTTTCTATAGGTTCAATTTTCATTTTGACAGTACACCAACGTTTTTGAGGTGAGGGGAGCAAACCATCATGTATTGCTAACCAGTAATCAAAACCTTTTGCAGCATTCAAATAATGGATTTTTATACCTAAACGCGCTTTGATTCTCTCTAAATATTCGTAGGTCTCCGGTAATTCTTTCTGAGTATCACAAAAAATATATTCCATCTCTGGAATTTCTTGATGCAGCAAAATTGCTAAGGCGGTAGAATCTTTACCTCCTGATAAACCTAGAATATGTCTAACTTTGTTTTTGGCCATTGTTGCAGTTATTTTAAAAGTGGCTTTCTAATCTTAGCAAGTAAAATTTTACAGAACAATGACCAGCTTTACAAAACAACCATAATTAGTGAATTTTTATTGATATTTTAATCTGAATTTGTTCCGAATATCTTTTCTGTTAACTTCGCTAAAAATGTTTGCTGAAGTTGAGGATTATCTCTTAATAAATCATCATTTAAAGTTTTCTCAATTAACAGTTCGATTTTACTAATCTGCTTTTGCTCTTTTTCTATCCAAACAGTTTGATGAGTTTCGTTTCCATCAGGTTTTGTAATTGTAATTTTGCGTACTTCAACTTCTTTTCCTGTTGTTTTGATTTCCTCCTGTAGAGTTTCCATATTTTTGAACCGTCTAGCAATATCTGCAAGCTTCATTTCAAATGCTGTCACATCACTATCTTGCCAAGACTCAGGAGGTTTATCCGCGATAATCATAACTATTGCTTGTAACCATTGTTCGTCTGTGGTAGTTGTGTCGATCGCTGCTTGTGTAAACCTCTTCAGTACAGACTCAACACATTTTCCAGAAATATAGTTAGCTCTTACTGCCAAGTCTTCCCGTAATTTAGCTTCTTGTTCTCGAACTCCAAAAGCTTCATACAGTAATTTATGACAGTCTTTCAACATTTTGTCATAAGCAGTATGGATTTCTTTTAAAGCTTGCACTAACTTCTGCTTTAAAGTTTTTGCGATTTCAGTATCATTTTCTTCTTTAGTTCCTATAGGAGCAAGATTACAAGCTTTCGGTAACTCCACAAATAACAGTTCGTCTGGTTCGGTTGTTTTTTGTAGCGTTTTCAAAACAGCTTTAGCTTCTGGTATCATCCTTTCTGTTTCTTGAGTATATTTAGGTAACTTATTCACAAATTGAATTAAAGGTTTAACCACAGACAAGAGAGTAGCATTACGCAATTTATCTGACTTTTTAGCCTTTGATTGACGTAAAATTGCCTCTAATTCCTTAAATACTTGCGATCGCGCTCCTACCAATTCAAAATACTTAACCCCATACCGACTGGGAGCTTTTACCATTAAATCAAAGTGTTCTGAACCTAATACAGTTAAAAATGTACCTTCTTTATAAACAGCAAAATCATCAACATGATACAGCAAAACTGCAGCCAAAACAATTGGAATTACACCTTCTTTAACTCCATAAGGAGGTTGAGCAAGACATTCATTCAATAACTCAAACGTCTTAGTTTTTTCTGTTGCTCCCAGACAAAATTCTTCAATTGCTTCCCACAAATACCATAATTTAGAATGTTCCGCAGGTGGATAAAATCCCCATTCTTCTCCCTCTTGTCGGTGAATACCCGTTTCATGCAACACAGAATAATAAATACTCACTTCTGGTCCATATCCATCTAATCCGAGTCGCTCTTGTTCAGCAGATTCGAGCATTGCTTCAATTAATTTTCGCCTTGCTGCTGCACCTTGAGCAGTAAGTTCCCGACGGTTAATTAATTCATTCCAGAGAATCGGACTTTTATGGTAAATTTTATCGCATACTTTTGACAGTTGAGCGTTAAAATCAGTTACCCGATTAATTGTTTTATTTTTACCATTCACCCAACACAGATTTTCTGGCAATGATACATCAAATGCTTGCTCTAAATTTTCATCAAGAGCAGTTTCAGCTTGTGCTAAACGATAACGCACCTCTCGCCTTGCTACCCCGTCTTTTTGTAATTCTGGCGCACTCTTATTCAGAGTTGTCAGAGCAGCAAATTCTCTAGTTGTAATTCTCAAAATATCTAATTCTCCCGCAGCAACCAAAATTAAAGGTTTACCATCTGCTGTCAGAGATGGAACTTTTTTAGGTTTTGTATCGTCAACCCAATAACCAACAAACCCGTCAATACTTGGTTCGGAACAAACCAACTCCGAGAATTTTCTGCTCCCATCAAGATATTGACGTTCAAAATAACGCAACGTACCTGTTTTATAACTATGACTTTGAGCAACTAGAGGTTTGAGAGGTCTTAACTCAGATAAAAGCTCAACCAGTGGCGATCGCTCTTGCTCAAGATAAGTTACTAATTCTCCATCAACGTTAAAATCAGAACCCTGCCATATCCGCAACTCGTCAAGTTGTCGTCGATGAGTAATCAGATTTTTCTTTAATAAGGTATCTATTACCAGTTCCCAACTTTCCAGCACTCTTTCATCATCAGCACTATCGCACATTGCCAATGCTACCATTTTTCGAGTTGCTCGCATTGAACCAGTTGTAGTTATCAGATTTAAAGTGCCAATTGTTTTTAATACCTGTAAACTATCAACATCCAGATGTTTAGCATCAGCAATTAATCCTTGAATTTCTACCCATCGCTGCAAATTAGGACGAGAAGCTAATCCCATACCTACTGCTTCGATAAAGTAATCATAAACTCTTGCCAATTTTAATGTAGGCAAAGTATTTCGATTAAAAGTTGTTTCCTCTAAAAAGCTAGGGAAGGAAAAGGGTTCAGCGCTGGTGAGAAAAGTAAATAGAGAGCGGTCATTTTGAGCGTAGCGGGTACAGAGAGTCGGCAATACTAAAGCTGCGATGGGATGGAGCGGATAGGTAGATGCTATTATCTCTGGAGTAGTATCAGAGACAATATCATCAGGCAAAATATCAAACCATTTTTGTGCTGCTTGAGATATTTTAGAACTAACTTTTTGTGTTGGTTTAGCTTCAATTGCTTCACCTATCAATCGCATCATTTGAGCGGGTAAGTCACGAAAAGGAATATCCTCAAATCTTCCTTGAATTTTTGCCCATTCGTTCCTTTGAACAGATGCTAACCTTTCTCCATAATCTGAAAATGCTTGGTGTAATACTCCTAAAATGTAGACACTATTGTTTTTACTTGTCGTAGGCAATTCGGCTATTTGTTGTAACAAATAAAGGTCTTCTGAACCCTGATTATGAACTGCATATTCTAAATTTTTCCCTAATTCATCAATAATTAGTAATACATCTGTTTTGGCAACTTCAGCAATTTCTTGAATCAGAGGAAGTATTTCTCGACTATCTACTGTTTTACCTGCATCTATCTCACTAACAAAATCAGTAATTTTCTTAACAACATTTATTTTGCTTCGTTTTGTAGGAGTCCAAAATTTTTCTACTCCTGTTTGTAACGCTCTAATAATTGTATTGCCAACTGCTTCCTTTTGCGCTGTCGCTACAGCTATAAAAAATCCTTGTTTCGGAATATTGTCACACAAGTCAATATATTCAGGACTATCTGCACCTAGTGTTTCTGCTGTAATTTCTAGAGATTTTTGGCGACTAGAGCTTTTGCTATCAGCACAAATACAAGCTAGATAATGAGCAAAAGCTGATTTTCCCGTTCCGTAAACACTCGTTAAAGTCCAAGCTTTATTTCCCTGTGGGTTGACGAAACCTACTAAAATGCGTCTGAGAGCATCAACTGCTCTTTCTGTCAAAACATAACCATCTAGAGAATCTTGTTTTGCTAAGTCTCGTTCCAAATTAATAGAACGAGAATAACGGCGATTAAGTTGAAAATAATTTGATAAAGTTTTTGATTGTATTTTTGTCATTTAATAACTCGGTTTTACCAATGGATAATTAATAATAGATAATTGATAATTAATTCCTAGAGGTTTAAATCCTCTCCTTTTCAATGGATAATTAGGTAAAAATATGTAGTGCGGGCATCTTGCCCGCGATAGTGTACCTCATAACAACGGAAAGTGCTGTAGTTTTAATTATCCATTATTAATTATTAATTATTAATTATTAATTATAATAATACCTGAGAATCTCTGTTGCTAGTTCAACTGGTTCGTCATTAAAAGCAAATTGAATTAAACCTGCTGTATCTGATAGGTATAAAGAATTAAACTGTCGGCTAACTTTTTCTATAGCATCACATATTGCACTTTCAGTAAGTTTAAATACCA
This sequence comes from Okeania sp. KiyG1, assembly GCF_014132355.1. Classification (GTDB taxonomy): domain Bacteria; phylum Cyanobacteriota; class Cyanobacteriia; order Cyanobacteriales; family Microcoleaceae; genus Okeania. The sequence continues at coordinate 14,388 of NZ_BLZO01000040.1, read as the reverse complement.
TACCCGGACTACTTGAATCATATAATAATCGGGAAAGGGCGATGGTTTTTTGACTACCCATCCAAGCAGTATATTCTAAGCAAGCAGAAACAATAATTTCCGGTGGTAAATTTTTCTTTTCTCCGACTCGAAAACTATAACGTCTAGAGTCTCCAGCAGTGTGTAGCAAACCTAATTCTGTAAACGGACAATCTAAACTATCTTCACTAATTTGACCTTTAAGTGGTTGTGGTACATACATCCTGAGTATGCAAGAAATATCTTTCTTTAAAGATGACTCAGCAGTGCGACTTCCTAAATTATTATTGCAATATTCAGATAAATCGTTAAATAAGTCATCTACAGTAAAATCATGTCGATGAAAACGGTTAAAAGTAAAATACCACGCCGCAGCATTACAGGAAGGTTTCAGTAAATTCCAGTGCAATAACCACAGAGAGGCAGGATTTTCACAAAAAGGGTCCCACCCTCTCTTTTCAAAGAGCTTACTACCAAACTCAGATGGTTTGTCCCCTTCAAGAACTTTGAAAGTATTGCACCAATAGCGAATGGAGCGTACCATATTTTTTCCTACTCCCAAATGCACTGTCGCATCCTCCTTCAAAAAAACTTCTGGATTTTTTTTTGCTGCATCAAAACCTTTTTTCAACCAACCAAAACGAGGGTGAAACGTCTCGTGACGTGCAAAAACTGAGTTTACCCATGTTATAGGTTGATTTGAGTAGATAGGGGTAAGAGTTGGCTGTACCATTAAACTGCAAATGAATTAAATTTTAAAGCTTATAGTGGTATTATTATACATAATTGAAAAATTCAATGGTCAGATTCTCACAAATGATTTAAGATTTTTATGTATATATTCTTTGCCATAGAAAATTCCCACAAGGGTTTCATGAAAAGCTAAATAATTGTATAAAAATAGCCCAAATATTTTTTATAGGGGTATTAATAACTGTTAATTGCAACAATTTCTTACTTATTCTTTAAAAATACCAATGACAGCAACTAAAACAAAACAAATAGATTGGGATGCCCTAGCATCAGAACTAACAGATATCGAAATTATTACCGAGCCAAATCAAGTCACCAAACTCTCCTTAGACTATTATCATTTCAGCCCTATTTTACAATCCCAACTAAAAGATAAAAAAGCTAATTTAATTGTTCGCCCTACCAATGAAACAGAAGTTTTACAAATAGCTAAAACTTGCGTTAAATATCAAGCCCCTTTAACAATTAGAGGTGCCGGAACTGGTAACTACGGACAATGTATTCCTTTAGAAGGAGGAGTAGTTCTCGACACTACAAAAATGAATAATATTAACTGGATAAAACCAGGTTTATCCTGTGTAGAACCAGGAGTAAAATTATTAGCATTAGATAAAAAAGCCAGAGAAATAGGTTGGGAAATCAGGATGTTTCCCTCAACTTATCGCACCGCTACAATTGGCGGTTTTATTGGTGGTGGTAGTAGTGGAATTGGCTCAATTAATTATGGTGGATTACGTCATCGTGGAAATGTTTCTGCAGCGCGAGTTGTCACAATGGAAGATGAACCAAGAGTTATAGAATTGCGTGGCGATGACGTACAAAAAGTTAATCATGCTTATGGAACAAATGGAATTATTACTCAATTAGAAATACCCCTAGCTCCTACTTATCCTTGGGCAGAATTAATAGTAACTTTTGACGACTTTATGACCTGTGCAAAATTTGCTCAAACATTGGGAGATAGTGATGGAATTGTCAAAAAATTAATTACTGTTTTTGCTTGGCCGATACCTAGTTTTTTTGCTGGGGTAAAAAATTCAATTCCTGAAGGAAAACATTGTGCTTTTTTGATGCTTTCTGAATATAGTTTGGAGTCCTTTCAGGATTTAGTTAAAGAATTTAAAGGTGAAATTTGTTATAAAAAAACTGCTGAAGAAGCAAGTAAAGGTACGCCAATATATGAATTTACTTGGAATCATACAACATTACACGCTCGGAGTGTAGATACAAATTTGACTTATTTACAAAGTGGTTTTCCAACTGATAGAAATCTAGCACTTGTAGAAAAAATGTATCAGCATTTTGGTGATGAAGTAATCATGCACTTAGAGTTTGTGCGAATGGATGGTCAAACGACACCAGTAGGATTACAAATTGTCCGTTATAGTTCAGAAGAAAGGTTGAATGAAATTATTGAATATCACGAAGAAAATGGAGTAAATATTTTTAATCCTCATACCTATATTTTGGAAGATGGAGGAATGAAAACCACAGATTTTGAACAGTTAAAATTTAAGCGAAAAGTAGACCCTTATGGATTATTAAATCCGGGAAAAATGAAAGCTTGGTTAGAGAAGTTAGAATTCTGAATTTAGAATTCTGAATTTAGAATTCAGAAGTTGGTGTTGCTGATTCTGGGTATGATTTTGCCCCCCTAGCCCCCCAAAATTGGGGGGGATAAGACTCTAAAAGTCCCCCAAAATTGGGGGATTTAGGGGGCTTTACCAGAACCAAACAATCGCGCATTCATACTTCAATTCAGCAACGCCCAGAAGTTAAATTTGATTGACTATAGCACTACAAGAATTGATTAGGACATTTTTCAATCCTACAACCTTTTTACAGTTTGCTATTCCCTATTCTCTATTCTCGACTCAAGTAGCGCTATAAAAACTTTGACAATATAGGATATTCCTAACTATAGCACTACGCATTCAGGTGTTTGACATTTCTAAACCCTGTTAGCGGAGCATTTGAGCACCGAAAACCCTTTAAGAGGATATTTGAAAAGTTGTTTAATACTGAATTTTGCCCCCCTAGCACCCCAATTCTGGGGGGAACAAGAATCCATTAGCTGGTAAAAGTCCCCCAATTTTGGGGGATTTAGGGGGCGAGTGATGTAGCATAAGGGACTTCTCAGACAACCTTTAACAGTTTACTATTCCCTATTCCCTATCCCCGACTCAAGTAGCACTATAAAACATATCGTAAGCATTGCGTAGTCTGGGTTTAGCCTGCTACGCACATCCACGCCCAAATCTAGCTAGGGTGTTTTAACCCTGAAGATGTCAAAATATAGATTGCTAATATAATATAAGGCCAAAAAAACTACTATGAGACTTGATGAAGCAGTCGAATTTGCAGAAAATCCTGAACCCCGCTGTCCTTGTGTCCTACTATTAGATACCTCAGCATCAATGACAGGTACACCTATTCAAGCTTTAAATGACGGGTTAGAAACTTTTAGAAATAATTTAATTACCGATGACTTAGCCAAAAAACGAGTAGAGGTTGCAATTATTGCCTTTGACAACCAAGTAAAAATTGTGCAAGAGTTTATCACTGCAGACCAATTTGAAAACCCGGTATTAACAGCCCAAGGACAAACTTATATGGGCACAGCTATTAACAAAGCCCTGGATATGATTGCAACTCGGAAGTTAGAATATCGGAATAATGGCATAACTTACTATCGACCGTGGGTTTTTTTGATTACTGATGGCGAACCTCAAGGAGAATCAGAAAAAGTTGTAAAGGAAGCAGCAGACCGCATCAGACAAGAAGAAGATAACAAACACGTTGCCTTTTTTGCCGTGGGTGTAGAAGGGGCGAATATGGATAAGCTTGGAGAAATTGTCCTCAGAACACCGCTAAAACTGAGAGGACTTGACTTTCGGGAAATGTTTATTTGGTTATCTGCTAGTATGCAGCAGGTTTCCCATTCTAAAGTTGACGAACAAGTTGCGCTGCCTCCTCCTGGATGGGGAACAGTTTGAAGAAGCACTTCAGCGTTCAGCAGTCAGCATTTCAGCTCCTCCTCAACCATACTTACGCACCAAGCTGCCATATCTAGTAGGGGCGTTAACGATAGTTATGCGAAGCAAATGGCATTTGCGCTCCGCAAAGCTCCGAATGGCGCCTCTTACAAATAGCGTATTGTCTAATAATTTGCGTAAGTCCTGTTTATTAAGAAGAGGTAATTCTAAATTCTAAATTCTAAATTCTAAATTCTTGAACAAAAGTTAGGTTATGTCAACAGAAGAACAAAGTCATTGGCGAGTGGTATCGGCGTCAGTGGCAGGTACGAGTCACAAAAAACGTGGACAACCATGTCAGGATGCAAATCATTGGCAGATTTTGCCGGGAGGTATTTTAGTTGCAGCAGTTGCTGATGGTGCTGGTTCATCGAGTTTTGGGGAAGTAGGGGCGAAAATAGCTGTCAGTGCTGCAGTAGAAACTATTTCTCAACAACATTCGTTGTCTAAAGATAATAATGTTGATTGGCAGTATAAGTTAATTGAAGCTTTGAGAGCTGCCAGGACAGCAGTTTTGGCTGAGTCTCAAGTGAAGAAAGTTGAGGCACGGGAGTTTGCTGCAACTTTGATTTTGGTGGTGGCGACACCAGAGTTTGCTATTGCTGCTCAGGTGGGAGATGGTGCGGTTGTGGTGGAAGATGGTGAGGAGAATATTTTTCCGCTGACTGCTCCTCAAAGTGGAGAATATATTAATGAGACAACTTTTTTGATTTCAGAGCAAGGTGTGGAAGCTGCTCAAGTGAAGATTTGGCAAGGAAAGACTGTAAACTTGGCAATTTTTTCGGATGGGTTGCAGATGCTGGCTTTGAATATGCCAAGGGGTGTGCCTCATTGTCCGTTTTTTGCACCATTGTTTAAGTTTATGACTGTGGTGACAGATGAACAAGAAGCGACTAAACAATTGGAGGAATTTTTGCGATCGCCTAAAGTTACAGGTAGAACTGATGATGATTTAACTTTATTGTTGGCACGGCGGTGTAATATCATTTCCGGTTAGAGTTGTTGGGAGTGGGGAGTGGGGAGTAGGGGAGTAGGGGAGTGGGGGAGTAGGTAGGGACGTTGCATGCAACGTCCGTACAGGGAGGGAACCCACCCCTAACCCCTCCCAGGAGGGGAAGTAAACATCAGAATAATTAACATTAACTTAGCTGCTAATTAGCAAAAAAGTTCCATGGGCTCTTTTTAACTATAAGGTTAGTAGGACTTACGCTGATAGGCTATATATAGTGCTACAAACTGTTGAACAATAGTTTTTATACTCTATAAATAGTGTCTTTGCGTAAGTCCTGGTTAGGACAAATGAAAACTGCTATAAGCCTTCTTCCCTCTTCCTTCTTCCTTCTTCCTTCTTCCTTCTTCCTTCTTCCTTCTTCCCTCTTCCCTCTTCCTTATAATTCAAAACCTAAACTTATCACCCAAATAATACTGACGTACTAAGGGATTACTATAAAGTTCTTCTGCTGTTCCAGATGCCAAGATTTGTCCATCGCGCATAATATAGGCTCGATCGGTAATTTCTAGAGTTTCTCTAACATTATGGTCGGTGATAAGAATGCCCATTTCTCGTTCTCTTAATTTAGCAACAATCTTTTGAATTTCAGAAACGGCAATTGGGTCTACTCCAGCAAATGGTTCATCTAAAAACAAAAATTTTAGTCCATCTTGACTAGAGGCCAAAGCTCTTGCTAGTTCTGTTCGCCTCCGTTCTCCACCGGAAACTTGGGAACCTAAAGTAGAAGCAACTTTTTCTAAGCGAAACTCATACAATAGTGAATCTAAGGACTTTTTCCACTGACGACGAGGAATTTTTGTTTGTTCTAAGACTAGGAGAATATTATCTCTAACACTGAGGTTGCGGAAAATACTTGGTTCTTGTGCTAGATAGCCAATACCCAGTTTTGCTCTCTTGTGAATTGGTAGAGTTGTGATCTCTAAGTCATTTAAAAAGACAGTGCCAAGGGAGGGTTTTTCTATACCTGTAGCGATATAGAATGTAGTGGTTTTACCTGCACCATTAGGACCGAGGAGGCCAACAATTTCTCCTTGGGCAATGAATAGATTAACTCGACTAACTATGGCACGTTTACCATAGTTTTTGTGAATATTCTCAAGAACAATTTTCATATTATGAGTTAGAAGCCACCTCTTAAAGATTAACCAATATTATGTCTGGATAAATGACTAAGGAGTCAGGAGACAGGAGACAGAAGTCAACCCACCCCTAACCCCTCCCAGGAGGGGAAGAAAGAAGAAGAAAGAGAAAGTTTTTTGGTCGCGTAAGCGGAACGGAGTTCTATCGCCCTATTATTCAGACATGATACAAGCAGTAGAAACAACAAATATTTTACCAATTCCAGGGGGCTTCTATATACACTACCACTATAGGGGATGGGGAGTGTGGGGAGTGTGGGAAGATGGGGAAGTTTTTAGCAATTTGTCGTATAAAAAAGTACATTTATTTTGAAATTTTATACTGAATAAAAGTGATTACTCACCCCTTTGTTAAAAACATTCCCTTGTAAGCTCCCCTACTCCCCTACTCCCCTACTCCCCTACTCCCCTACTCCCCTACTCCCCTACTCCCCTACTCCCTATTAGGGACTTATTGGAGTTTTAAAGGCGGGTTTTGGATTGAATGGAGCAGTAACATCGCTACCCCCACCTGTAGCTTCACCTGCGGGCACCAAATATACAGATTCTACTTGTCCTTGAGATTGAGGTAGAACAATAAAGCGTCCTTCATCTATAAGATAGGTAACTGTTTCTCCACGAATTGTATTGCCTTCCTGTAGGATAAATACATCTCCACTGAGGACAATTCGACGTTCTCTACTAAAGTATTGAGCTTGAGCTGCTGTCGCTTGAATTTGGCGAGCTGGATAGTTAATTTGGACATTACCACGAGCTGTAACAACTCCTGTTCGAGAGTCTGCTTCTTGAATGTCGGATCGGACAGTCATAGTACGTCCTGAGGGGTTTTGATTATTTGGGGGTGGGTTAGGGTTAATTTGGGCAGATGTAGGATATGTGATGGTATTTACAGCTAAAGGTACAATCAGGGCAAATCCTTTTAATATCAGTAATTTTGAGATTTTTTTATTTAGTATCATTTTTAACTGGGCGATCGACGGTTATACTGTCTTGAGTTTTGGGTATATAGTTAGGTACTTGTATTTATTTTACCGAAAAATTCAGGTATAAAGCCTCTCCTCGCCATATCCAATCGACTAAGAGAAGAAAAAAAATCCTTTTAACCAATCCTCTTAGTTTATAAGAAAGAGGTAATTCTAAATTCTAAATTCTAAATTATTGAAAGGAAACCGAAGGGACTTATCTATATTTTGAAGATATTGTGGCATTAAAGGCAATCTTTTTAAGCTCAAAAATTTGTTTCAACCTGTAGCAAAACTCACGAGCTACATTCCATTGTTCTCTTGGTATACTTTTCATTCTAATCATAAGTTCTACTTGAGCTTGAGAAACACTATGTACATCTAAAATACTGCCAGCATCTAAAAGTTTATCTCCCCACTCGGCATCATTTTTTAACTCATTAGCAACTTGTTTAACTAATTGTACTGCTTGGCTTAAATTAGAATCTAAATTTACTGTTATTCTTAAATCAATACTTGCCCAATCTTTAGTTAAATTATGTACTATAGAAATTTTACTATTAGGAATTGAACTTAAACGTCCTCCTGCATCGCGTAATTGTGTTACACGAAAACTCATATCTTCTACATAACCCATCGTATAATCTAGGTCAATTAAATCACCAATTGCATACCGGTCTTCTAGCAATATTAAAATTCCACTGATGATATCTTTAACTAGATTATGACCACCTAAAGAGACTGTCAAACTAATAATACCTAAACCTAATAATATTATGGTTATAGAAACATTGAAATTTTGAAATATTCCCAGCATACCAATACAACCTAATACAAACATCACAATTCCTTTCAATGTATGAGAAAAAGTAATTGCCTGTGGTATTTTTCTATGACTATAACTTTGATTTTCTAATCTTTTAAAACTATTTATAGCGAACCAATTGACGATCGCCGGACTACCTTTAATTGCTAAATAAGTACCAATTATAATGGTTATAACTATGACATGAGAAACTAAGAAAATCTGTAGCCAACGACTATAAGGAAAATTACCCAAAATCCAAGTCATGCCACACAGCCAGAAAATCAAATGATTTACTTGCAGAAAACTTCTAAAAAAAGAATTTTTATGCTGTTGTTGTTCCCATATTAACTGTTGTTTTTGCCCTAAAGCTAATTCTGTTTTTACTGTAGTTAATTCTTGATAATTTCTCAATTCATCTATTTGTGGGCGAGATACTTTTAAATTTTCTATAGATTTTTGATTTTTGGTACTTTCTTAAGCAGTATTTTTGCAAAATTGATAAGAGAAAGCTCAATAGAATCAAAGCTAATATTATTCCGAAAGAAATTAAAAGTTGCCTCAATAAATAATCTGTTTGTCGTTCTCTCTGGGCTCTAATTAAAGCATCCTTCATAAAACCAATAATCTGATTAGTTAAATCTTCTCTAGATATGCCATGAATTTGAGCATCTAAATCTGTGATAGCAATCAGAAATTGATTTTTTAGTTCTTCTGCGTCTGAGGCAAATACTAAAGTTTGATGTTCTAGAGTTTCAATAGTTAATTTTAAAGTATCAGCATCAAAGCAATTTTTAATTGTTTGTTTAAGATTATTTTCATACAGTCTAACTCGAATATTGAGGGGAGATGTACTGCTATTTCCTTGGATTTCTTGTCCTGCTACTGCAGCTACTTTGAAAATTTCTCTGCTGTCGATTTTGATTGGTTTATAAACTATATTACTGATAGGTGTTAATGATTGAACTTGAGTAATATTTTCAATATTATTATTCTCTAATGTTTCTGAAGTCTGGCCTAATGCTAAGAAAGTTTGATTAGTTATCAGAATAAAGGTTAAGAGGCTAAAAATTATAACTGTGATAATTTTTGAGATTTTATAGCCATCGAAGAAGTTATTTTGCTTGATGAGTAGTTGTTTGAATGAAATAAATGTATAAATTTGCATAAATCAATTCAGTTATCAGTTAACAGTTATCAGTTATCAGTTAGCCTCTTTACAGAGGAACTATATTATCAGTACCTGCTGCAATAGAAAGCATAATTTTCTTTTTTATCCCCTTAAAATGGGAGGCTTGAGACCTGATTTTTTTGGTTATTGAAGATAAAATTAGTCTATTGATTGCTTTCTACCTGAAAGGAGAAACATCCGGACAGAAGTTGTAATATTTTAATAATTAGTTAATCGTATATAGGAATTAGCAAATCGCATATCACTCTATTACTAATGTAATGCTACCGCTAAAAGACTACTCTTCAATAATATCCCTTGATTTTTAAAGTCTTATAAACTAATAATTTTTGAAAAAAATTATATAAATATGTCAAATTATATGTTCTAATTTTTCCCATAAAAAGTTTGTAAGCATTCAGCAACATTCAGCTATTAACGGTCAGCTTTTAGCTATTTCATAGATATAGATAATGTATATACACTCTCTTGGTCAAGGTCAGTTTTTTTCCAATACTTTGTAATTCTCCTTAAATTTTTTAAGACTAATTCCTGCTCTCAAAGCAATGAATTAATAACTGATAGCTGATAACGTAGTTCTGACCTAGTGAGGTTAGCTGAGGGCTGTTTGCGCAGCATTCCGCAGGAAATGCTTACAAAAGTTTTTACTAATCAAAAAATATATCAAATTTAAAATAATTCAGTATAGTTTTGATTTCTAAAGTATATTTAGAATACTTTCAAAAAAATCTATTGTAATTGATTATTTTTAAGTTGGCTGGTAAGTATTCAGCTAGCTCGCATTCAGCTTTTAGCTGTTTCATAAATAATGAATATACACTGCTAAGGTCAAGGTTATTATTTTTCAATACTTTGAATTATCCTTAAACTTCTCAATACTAATTCCTGCTATAAAGGCAGTAAATTAATAGCTGATTGCTGATTGCTGACCGCTGAATGCTTAGGTTGGCTGAATCACAAAATCTCAATCAAAATCAATGTTATAAATTCACATAATTTTTTTTACTCAATAAAAGAAAAATATCCCTAGCTAACCTTAGTAAATACTGTACCTTCAAAAGCTGAATGCTGTTTGCGGAGCATGACCTAGGAAAAGCTAATAGCTATTTGCGCAGCATTCCACAGGAAATGCTTACTGAAAATATATCTGCAAATTTAATAATTAATATCAATCATAATATCATTAATAATTATTGAGAACTAAGCAGTATAATAAGAATATAAGTCGTAAAAAAATCCCAAAAAAACGATATGATTATAGAAGTTTCTTTGACTGAAATAGCCAAAACAACCCGTCAAGCAGCACAAAAATCAGCAGGTTTATCCACAGAAGCCAAAAATCAAGCAATTGAAGCAGTCGCCCAAGCACTAGAAACCGCAGCACCAAAAATTATCGCAGCAAATAAACTTGACTGTCAGATAGCTCAAACCAATGGCATTGCTAAACCTCTTTATAATCGATTGAAAATGGACGAGGCCAAACTTAACAGCGCGATCGCAGGTCTACGGAATGTTTCTATTTTGGCTGACCCAGTGGGTGTGGTGCAAATACATCGAGAACTAGATGAAGGATTAATTCTCAAACGTATGACTTGTCCATTGGGAGTTATTGGTGTAGTTTTTGAAGCTCGTCCTGATGCTGTAATTCAAATTTCGGCTTTGGCAATTAAATCAGGAAATGGTGTCATTCTCAAAGGAGGAAAAGAAGCAACTAATTCATGTCAAGAGTTAGTTACAGCAATTCGTCAAGGACTGGCAACAACTTCTGTTAATCCTGATGCAGTACAGTTGTTGACTACGCGGGAAGAAACTCTGGAGTTACTGAAATTAGATAAATATGTCAATTTAATTATTCCCAGAGGTTCTAATTCTTTTGTTAAATTTGTGCAGGAAAATACTCAAATTCCGGTTTTGGGTCACGCTGAAGGAATATGTCATGTTTATGTAGATAAGTCAGCAGATATTCAAAAGGCAGTTGCTGTTACCGTAGATGCAAAAACTCAGTATCCTGCTGCTTGTAATGCAGTAGAAACTTTGTTGGTTCATACTGATATTGCTGACAAGTTCTTGACACAAGTTTTCCCAATGATGGAAAAGCATCAGGTAGAGTTACTAGGTGATGCAGCTACTCGGAAGATTTTACCATCGGCAAAAGTGGCAACAGAAGTAGACTGGGCAACAGAATACAGCGATTTAGTATTGTCAATTAAAGTAGTAGATAATTTAGAATCAGCGATCGCTCACATCAATACTTATGGTTCTGGACATACAGATGCTATCGTCACTGAGGATAGAGAAGCCGCAGAGTTATTTCTTGCTCAAATAGACGCAGCAGGTGTATTCCATAACTGTTCGACTAGGTTTTCTGATGGCTTCCGTTATGGTTTTGGAGCTGAAGTAGGAATTAGTACACAAAAAATGCCACCAAGAGGTCCAGTAGGTTTAGAAGGGTTAGTAACTTATAAATATCAAGTTGTAGGTGATGGTCATATTGCTGCTACTTATTCTGGCGATCGCGCTCAGGCATTTACTCACCGAGATTTGTAATATGGCAGGGAATAGGGAATAGGGAATAGGGAATAGGGAATAGGGTGGTAAATTTTTTATCTACCACCTACAACCTTCTTCAATTGGTAAGCTTCTTCAACTACCACCTATAGCAACCGCCATAACTGTTAGGACACTTGACTTCATATCTTTTAGACAGCGACGAATTCTATAGCAACCACCTGGTTAGTGTTTGACAATTAGTACGAGCATCTTGCTCGCGTTATGAATCATCATAATTACCCGATGTCCTAACTATAGTGGCGACTGCTATAAAACCTACCACCTAAAACCTAAAACCTACCAGCTTCTTCAATTTTTTTGCATTCGAGCTGCCAGAACAGACCTTAACTCTTCAAATGCTCCTGGTTTGGCCTCAGAAACTTGCCATGCTGGACGTGCCATTAAGCGATCGCACCAAGCACTTACTTTAGGATATTCACTCAAAGAAATACCACCTCTTATTGAGAATATAGGAACAATTGTTCCAGCAACAGCATCAGCTAAAGTTAAATTGTCACTACCAAAATAAGAGCGATCGCCCAATAATTTCTCAAAAAATGTTAGTGCTGTAGCAATTTTCTGCTGCGCCTTCTCAACTTTTTCTAAATCCTCTCCTGGTAAATCAAAAATTCTTGGTACTAATGCATCGATGGAAGGCAACAATTCATTAACACTGACCATTTGTACCATTCGTACAATTGTTAGGTCTTTGACATCTTGAGGCAACATAGTAGGGGTAGGGTACTTAGCTTCTAAATAGTCCAGAATTGCCAAAGATTCCACTACATTAAAGCCATCATCTACCAAAGCAGGAATGTGGTGGAAAGGGTTAATTGCCAAATAATCCGGTTTAAATTGTTCTCCATCACTCAGTTTGAGTTCTACCAGCTCAAACTCAAGTCCTTTTTCTAGCAATGTCACCCAGACGCGACGGGAATTAGGAGATATTGGGGTGTGATAAAGAGTCAACATCAGAAAACCTCACAGTTTGATAAATCTGTACTGTTAATATTAACATCAGGACTTACGCACGCATACGAAATTATACACAATTTGTAGGGGTTAACGGCCGTTATATCATGTGCGGTTGAACAGTTATAAATAAATAACGACGGAGGAGTCAGGAGTCAGGAGTCAGGAGTCAGGAGGGAAGAAAGAAGAAGAAAAGGAGAAGAAGGAGAAAGTTTTTTTATCACTAATTATCCGGACATAATATTAACCCTTACTAAAGAAACTAATACATTTTCCAGATATTCTTTTTTCGTTCAGTTTCATTCTGAGCATAACCATTTTTAGCTTTATCCAGCATATCTTGAGAATTATAAATTCCTAAGTGGTTCAGTCATATTAAATAAGGAAGAAATAAATAGATTAATATTTTAGGTAAAAGTCTTTGATTAATGCGATAAATTCAGGGGTGTATAAATATTGTTTGGCTTCAATAATCAGAGTATCTTCTCGAACGAGCAATTTATTTTTGCTTAGTTCCATCAAAATTCGTTTTGTCGGAATTTCTGGCATGGGTTTTACATATAATTTTTTGTGACAAAATAATCCCAAAAACCTTGCTTTTGTCTGAAAATTTTTAGCCTGCTCTACCGGATAAATGACAGCTAATTTACCCGTATCAGACAAAAGTTGAACTGCTGTTTGTAATAAATCAGTTTGCGAAAGAAAGTCTGTATGTCTAGCAACTGTCCTGGCTTTTTTGGCAGCCTTAGAAGCATTTTCAAAGAAAGGTGGATTTGATACTATTAAATCATACTTTTTTGACAATATTCCGTATATTCCTGAATAGAAGAATTATAAATTTTAACCCTATCTGACCAAGGCGATCGCTCCACATTTTCTCTAGCTTGAATAGATGAGTTAACATCAATTTCTACAGCATCAATTTGAGCAAGGGATAGTGTTTCGCACCGCTGAAGAGAACGTTGTGCCAGCATTAAAGAAATTAAACCTGTACCAGTACCAATATCCAAGATTTTTTCTGCTCCAGAAATATCTACCCATCCTCCTAATAAAGTACCATCAGTACCGACTTTCATTGCACATCGGTCTTGTCGGATAGTAAACTGTTTAAATCTAAATTCATTTCCTCCCATATTCTCATTTCTCAGGACTTATGCACCAAGCGCCATATCTAGCAAATGGCATTTGCCCTCTACAGATGGCATTTGCCCTCTACAGATGGCATTTGCCCTCTACAGATGGCATTTGCCCTCTACAGATGGCATTTGCCCTCTACAGATAGCGTTTTATCTAAGAATTTGCGAGTAGGGGCGAATGCCATTCGCCCTCTACAGATAGCGTTTTCTTTCTTTGATATAGCATTTTTCATAAAGATGAAGTACATTTACGATCCTCCATTATTCCCCTTAAACAGGGGGACGCATGAAAGCTCCCCCCTTTTCAAGCAGTTCCCCCCTTATTAAGGGGGGTTAGGGGGGATCTGGGAAGTGCTATATATCATTAGACTTTTTGCATAAGTCAGGGAATAGGAAATAGGGAAAGACAAACATAATAAAAAAGAGGAAAAGCAGTTGAATTTATATAAATAATAATACCTGGTATATCAGAGCTGATTTATAAAGTAAATATTAAGAGGATAAATGCTTTACAGTGTAAGGGTTTGAAACTATCTAAGCCCCAAGGGCATAATTTTAGGCAAACCCATGCTAGAAAGGAGTTTCAACTCAGTTTATAAATCAGCTCTCAGCTTACTATCTACATATTTCGGAAAAATACAAATAATATCTATTAAAATTTGTATTTTCAGGATTAACTCGGCAAAATATTTATTTTTTCTTCCTTCTGGAAATTTATCAATTCTGATTGCCTACTATAGCATTGGAAGAAAAGGGCGCGGACATATCAAAAACTTTAAATTTCTTCCTTCTTCCTTCTTCTTTCTTCCTTCCT
>NZ_BLZO01000039.1 GCF_014132355.1 Okeania sp. KiyG1 | reverse complement strand
TCGACAATCATCGCCACAATTTTTGGTACTATGATTGCCTTAGCATTGGAACGTTTTCGTTTTCCCGGACGGACTGTATTGGAGGCAATACTTTTTCTACCAATCATTATTCCAGAAATTACTATAGGACTTTCTTTATTAGTTTTCTTTTCTCTAAGTTTTCAACTAATAGAAAATTTTTAGGCATTCGTCTAGTGCTAGGTTTACCTACAGTAATTATTGGTCATATAGCATTTTGTATCTCTTTTGTTGTGGTAACTGTCAGAGCGCGGGTAGCTGAACTTGACCCAGCTTTAGAGGAAGCTGCTTTAGATTTAGGTGCTAATGAATGGCGAACCTTTTTTCGTATTACTTTACCTTTGATTTGGCCGGGAATTTTTAGTGCTGCTTTATTAGCTTTTACCTTGTCACTAGATGATTTTGTGATAACTTTTTTTACTGCGGGAGTAGGTTCGACGACATTACCATTATTCGTTTATGGTATGATTAAATTTTCCGTAACACCAGCAATTAATGCTATATCTACTTTAATGTTAATAGCTTCTTTGATGTTGGTAATATCTGCCCTTTTTGTTGAGCAATTAGAGTAAGCATTTCCTGTGGAATACTGTACAAACAGCCGTCAGCTATTAGCTATCAGCTATTAATTTTGGGGAAGGTACTTTCAGTTATCAGTTATCAGTTATCAGTACCTCTGCAATAAGGAGGCTTGAAATATGAAATATTCTCTTTTTTTTTCCTTAAAAGGAGAGGTTTTAGACCACAAAAATTCGGTAAAAGTAACCTTTGAAATAGAGAAAGAATAATATCATGTTCCGTTGAATACTTATAAATAACTGTTGTGAGGAAGACCGAGTCAGGAAGAGCAAGTCAGGAGGGAAGAAAGGAAGAAAAGAAGAAATATTGGAGATGGGGTATTGATAATTTCAGTATTTCTTTGGTACTGTCGGTACTGTCAGTTCTTAAATTTTATTTATCAAAATCATAAGGGTCTAAAACCCCACCTTTTAAGACGCAATATTTTTGGATATAGCAATCAGGAATCAGATGTGAGAATTGAAGTGTTCCTTTAAAGCATAGAATATAGCAGTTTTCTGATTCTTATGTATTCGTTTCTTCCCTATTCCCTATTCCCTATTCCCTCCATACCTATTCCCTATTCCCTAGAACAAAAGTATCCAATATCTCACAACTAAAATCATATTGCTATAGTTGCTCAAATCCCCGTTACAAAAATAACTTCTGTACGGGCGTTAGCGACAGCTTTGCGTTAGCAAATGGCCATTCGCCCCTACTGACTTCTGACTTCTGACTTAGTTAGAACTGACCCGTCCGCAATTCGTAGCTCCCCTGGAGGAGGAACATTATATAAAAAGTTACTGTCAAAACCTCCTTCCTAAACCTGAGAAGTAATTATTCATTATTAATTGCTGAATGCGAGGGGATTCCCTGTGCGTTTGCGTAGCATCCCGTAGGGAAGCATCTCCGTTGGAAAGGAAAGGAAGCGCTGAATACTAATACCATTTCTCAAAAATTTTTCTACATTTTATTGAGTAGGGGACCCACCCTCGCCCTCCTCCTGGGAGGGAAGTAGAGAGTAGGGGAGTAGGAGAGAAGTAAGAATAATAAACATTAACTGGGCTATTTTTAGCAAAAAGGTGATTCTAACTGTTTTGATTAATTAATAACTGAAGTCTTACCCAAGTATAGCGTTACTTTTAGGAATTGGTATAATAGCTGTTAGCTCCGTATTCCCCAGGAAATTCTTAAAAATTAGGGAATCAAAAAACACCTAAAATGACTAAACAAATATCTGTAAATATGAAAAAACTGATTACTTTTCTGCTGCTATTTACTATGGCTGTAATTTTGCCAATTGGTTGTAGTAATAATAGTCCTAATACTTCAGAATTTAGCAATAATAACGTCCTGAGTATTTATAATTGGTCAACATATATTGCTCCTGAAGTAATTACTGAATTTGAAAATAAATTTAATGTCAAAATCAAATACGATACCTACGAAAGTAATGAAGACCTCTATGCCAAAATCAAGCCAGGAAATCCTGGTTATGATGTAGCTTTTCCGGGTGATTATATGGTGAAAATTCTGGTGTCTGAAGGATTGCTAGAAGAACTGAATCAGGAAAATATTCCTAATATGAAAAATCTCAATGAGAAATTTATTAACCCTCCTTACGACCAGGGAAATAAATATAGTATTGCTTACCAATGGGGCACAATGGGAATAGGCTATAACATCAAAGCAACTGAAGGTGAAATTAATAGTTGGTCAACTATGTTTGACCCTAAATTTAAAGGCAGAGTTGCTCTATTAGATGATATGCGAAGTAGCTTTTCAATTGCCTTAATTTCCCTTGGTTATGACCCCAATACAACTAACCCTAAAGAAATTAATGAAGCTAGAGATTTTCTGATTAAAAATAAAGAAGCGATCGCTGCTTTTGCCCCCGATACAGGTCAAAATTTATTAGACCAAGGAGAAGTAGATTTAACCTGTGAATGGAGTGGGGATATTTTCCAGATTATGAAAGAAAATCCCGACCTTCGTTACGCTATTCCCAAAGAAGGAAGTATTCTCTTAACTGATAATATGGTTATTCTTAAAGGAAGTAATAATAAAGAACTTGCAGAAAAATTTATCAACTTCATTCTCGAACCAGAAATAGGGGCAAAAATTTCCAATTTCATTAAGTATGCAACCCCAAATCAAACAGCAAAAGATTTAGGTTTAATCGAACCTACAGATTTGAATAATCCTGCCATTTATCCCCCACCAGAATTATTTGCAAAACTTGATTATATTCAAGACCTTGGTCAAGCCACAATTCTATATGATGAAGCTTGGACAGAAGTTAAATTAGGAATTGGTAATTAGTAAATTTTAGCTCAACTTTAGAGAGATTTATATTAAAAATAGCAGGGAATAGGGAACAGTAGGAAAAACATTTCCCTGTCTAAAAATTATGTAAGCATTTCCTCCGGAATGCTGCGCAAACAGCAGTCAGCTAGCCTCCTGTCGGAGGAACTGCGTTATCAGCTAGCCTCCTATGGTCTGAACTGCGTTATCAGCTTTATTACCTTTAAAGAAGAAAAAAGCAATTTTATCAAAGCTTCAGAGTACGAATCTCTAGGTTAAGAATGTAGTAGAAATTAAACGAATACTTGCTTCATTCATTAAAAAGCTGTTTGTGCAACATGGCTTAAGAATAGCTGACCGCTAATAGCTGAATGCTTACAAAATTATTATCAAAATAATTGGATTTAAAATCTCCCTTTTTAAGGCGAAATATTTTTAGATGGAGGTTTAAATCCCCGTTAAAAAAATAACTTTTGTACGGGGTATGGCCATTCGCCCCTACTGACTTCTGACTTCTGACTTCCTTAACAATCTATGTCCTAACCTATCTATTTATTGCTATAAATTTGTGTTCCCGTAGCGTTGCGCCAGCAAAACAAAAATCCCCCGTTATAATCTTTGATTTGACCGAAAAATTTGGGTAGTTACGCCTCCTCTTTTAAGAGGATAAAAAAAAGAAGATTCCGTATTTTCGTAGCCTCCTTATTGCAGAGATACTGACAACTGATAACTGATAACTGATAACTGAAATGACGGTGGGAGTGTCAAATAACTTTCTCTGTGCTCCAATCCTGTTATTAACAAAAATCAGGTACTAAACCCTACTTTAATTATAGATATATAGCGTTTCTCAAATTAGTGCGATACAGTTTTTTTTCTTTGTTTCTATCCCCTGTTTCCCGAATTACTACTCCCTAAGCTGTTGTGCATTAAACCACTTATATCATGTCCGGTTAAATAGTTATAAATAAACGACAGAGGAGTCAGTCCTCAGGAATCAGGAGGGTAGAAAGAAGGAAGAAGCAAGAAAAAAGAGAAAGTTTTTTTGATAGCTAATTATCCGGATATAATATTATTTGTTGTGTACTTAATTAAAAGTACAATCCCTATTACTTCTGAATTATAACTTCTGACTTATGACTTGCTAAGGCGCATTTTAAATGCATCTTAGCCTACTCCTTACTCCCTAAAAAAAAAGGAATTTTGTACCTCACACTTGTTGGGAATTATGATGATATACTTGAGTAGTTCAATAGTAAGCATTTCCTGCGGACTGCTGCGCAAACAGCTATTAGCTGTCAGCTGTCAGCAGCAAGACTCTCTTATATAGGAAAGTGTTTAAATTAATATAGACTTTAAGGTCAAGGGAGAAAACTTTTTTAGTAAGAGAATTAAATATTGCTTTTATCATCAACTAAAAGCAATAGCTGATAGCTGATAGCTGACGGCTGTTTGCGCAGCATTCCGGAGGAAATGCTTACGTTCAATAATTATATTTATAAAGGCAAAACTATAATGACTTTCAAAATTCTTAGTTTAGATGGCGGTGGAATTCGTGGAGTAATTGCAGCACGAATTCTGATAGAAATTGAAAAACAAATTAAAGAACAAAAAGGTCAGTATTTACATGAATACTTTGACTTAGTAGCTGGTACTTCCACTGGCTCAATTATCGCAGCGCTAGTTGCTACAGGAACAGACAGCGCTAATATTATCAAACTATATCAGGAAGAAGGAATCAATATTTTTCCATACCAAAATCGCTTGTCGCCCAAAAGATTACCTTTAATTTTGAAATATGGAATTTCTGCTCCTAAATTTTCCAATGAAGGTTTAATTAAAGTATTGAAAAAATACCTTTTACGACAAGATGGAACGGCAATTAAACTTCAGGAAATTAGTGAAATAAACTTATTAATTGTAGCTTACAATATGTTTTTGGAGTCTCCGACTATTTTTGTAAATTATCATCCGGAAATACCTAAACAGACGATTTGGTATGACAATCTCCCTCTGTGGGAAATTTGTGTTAGTTCTTCATCAGCTCCTACTTATTTTCCAGCTTATGAATTGAAAAATGGAGATTTGAGTCTACCACATATAGATGGAGGAATAGCAGCAAATAATCCCACATTAGCAGCAATAACCCATGCAATTAAACTAGGTCATAAACTAGAAGATATTTCGATAATTTCTATTGGCACAGGTGAAACTAGCCAGCCATATAGTTATGAGCAAATAGTAGAATGGGGACTAGCTGAATGGGCAATCAAACTAATTAATATATTGATGAATTCTCAGTCTTCAGCTAATAGCCTTGTCGCAGAACAAATTATGTCTACAAAGAATCCTGAAGGTTACTTACGTTTACAGTTTGAATTAAATAATGTTTTTCAGGAAGGAACAGATGAGAAAAAGGTAATTAACTCTTATATAAATGAAAAAGTAAGTGAAGCAATAGATGATGCTAGAGAACCTCAGATTAATCAACTAATCAGAGTTACAGAAGCATTTATTGAGCAAGGTAAAGTTGCTTATGTAGACTTAGAAAATCAAGTAAATTATCCCTTAGTTAAAGAAGCGATCGCTCGTTTTATTAATGCTAATTAGGGTTTGCTGAAAAAATATGAATAGTAAGGGGAGGAGTCAGGAGTCAGGAGTTAGAAGTTAGGGGAATTATAGAGGAGGTAGTCAGAAAAATTATCCCTGGATTGTTCTGCCATAATCATCCCAAAATACTTACTTTTTGTAGCTCTGAGACACCGAAAACCAGGCACTTTTTTCGACCCTAAAAAGACTAAATCCTTCATATGTAAATGCTTTGAGATGTAATCAGCAAACCCTAATTAGTAAATGATAAATCTGTAGATAATTTGTCCCTAGTTTAATTAATACTATTACGCTTGCAGGACTGCCAAAATATTATACAGTAGCATTTTAAATGCTTGAAAAATACCAGAATAAATAAGGAAGAATGAAAAATCTGACCTTGTCTGAGATTTAAGTTTTTTATACCAATTTGAAAAAAGAACACTATGCTTACAGCACTTTTGAGGATAGTGAGGTACAGTTATAAGACCATTTATTCTTTCCCTGTTCCCTAGAGCAATAAAACTTTGTATCTCATCAACTCAATAACTGCTGTAAGTGATACTTCAATTATTAAGTAATTAACTCATACTGAATAACTTTCTTGATAATTAACACGCCAGTTATTGTTAATTATTCTTATTTTTATATAAAATACGGTTATATAATATATGTTTATAATTCTATAATTACTTCAATCTCCCCTACTCCCCTACTCCCCTACTCCCCTACTCCCTCACTCCCCACTCCCCTACTCCCCTACTCCCTCACTCCCCCACTCCCTACTCCCCCACTCCCCTACTCTCAACTATATAAATAAGTATTTAACCAGATTTGATATAATATGCTATCTCAGACTGTCGAACTCATCAACATATCCAAAGTATTCAAAAGTCAAAATCAAAAAAAATTTATCGCTGTAAATAACATCAATCTCCAGATAGAAAAATCAGAATTCTTTTCCATATTAGGTCCTTCTGGGTGTGGTAAAACAACCACATTAAGAATGATAGCTGGTTTTGAAATGCCCACATCCGGAGAAATTTATATTCAAGGTCAACTAATAGGAAATAGTCCGCCATTTCATCGACCAGTCAATACAGTTTTTCAGAATTATGCTTTATTTCCCCATCTCACAGTGGCAGAAAATATTGCCTTTGGATTAGAAATGGAAAATATTTCACGCCCAGAAATAAATCGTCGAGTAACTGATACTTTGGCTCAAGTAAAATTAACAGATATGGAAAAACGTTATCCCCGACAATTATCTGGTGGGCAACAACAAAGAGTCGCCTTAGCAAGAGCATTAATTAAACAACCAGCAGTATTATTATTTGATGAACCTTTGGGTGCTTTAGACTTGAAATTACGCAAAGAAATGCAGTTGGAATTAAAACAAATGCAGCAAAGGTTGGGTATTACATTTATCTATGTTACTCACGACCAAGAAGAAGCTTTAACTATGTCTGACCGGATAGCAGTTATGTACCAAGGAGAAGTTTTACAAGTAGGAACTCCGGTGGAGATTTATGAACAACCAAAAACTCGTTTTGTAGCTGAATTTATCGGAGAAAGTAACTTTTTAACAGGGCGAATAACTGCACATCAAGAGGATAAAAGTTTAGTGTTAATAGATGGAAATTTACCATTATTAATATCCGCAGTTAATCATCTGCCAATAGATACAGTTATTACTTTAGTTGTCAGACCGGAAAAAATAGAAATTTATCCATCAACTTCTACAGAAAAATCTGATTTTTCAGGGATAATAGAAAATATTGTTTATATTGGTACAGACACTCGTTATGTGGTGCGTTTAACTGACAAAACTAAGATAGTTATCCGCAGACAAAATATTAATCCTTTTCATCTGAATCAATATGCTATAGGTGATAAAATTAAAGTTAATATTCCTGTGGAAAATATTAGTGTACTGGAAGAAAATTTGTCAGAAAAAGAAAGGTTGAAGTTAGGAAAAAATTAGAGTCACTAAATCCAATGAGGGCGAATGCCATTCGCCCCTACATATAATACTACAACTGCTCTGGATCGACACCAAGGGAACGTAACATTTGTTCAAGTTGTTCAGCACGTTGCCGTTCCTTTTCAGCTCGTTGTCTTTCCTGAAGTGTTTCCTCTTCTGGGGTCATAAACCTTTTTCCTTCAGAGTCATACCAATACAACAACTCTCGTTGATAACGGTAATAATTATTAACTTCAGTTCCTATCCCCAGACCTATTTCTGGCATCCACACGGGATTTCCTTGTAAACGTTGATATGCTCCATTTAACAAACGATACACCTCAAAACGCTCATGTTTATCTCGCTGGAAATAGTCTGGGTTATAAATAACATAATACAATACTCCCAACCGAGCGTAATCAGTCATTTTTTCATCGTATTCGTTGCCATAAGTTTTAGAAACAATCTCTAATACGAATATCGGAACAATATAGTTTTCCTCCCAAAGAATATAGGAAGAGCGCAATTGATCATTTTTCAGTGTTGGAACTCCTAGACTGAGGAAACCATCAGGGACTATAGCAACTCTAGGATTTGAGCCAGTGGTGTGGAAAATTCCCATATTTATGCCAAAAAACCAATCAGAGCGATCGCCCCATAACTGATTTAAAATTAGCCATAGCAAGTTAGGAATTAGGATTTGTATTTCGTGATCCACGGGTTGATCGTCTGAATCTGGTAATTCGTCACTTGATGGTAGGTTGAGTAATTGGTTGTTGTTTACCATAATAATTTGATTGTGACATTTTAATTATTTAATTTTAGCAAAAATAGCATTTCTCTGTTGAATGAGGTAAATTTACGATCCCCCTAAATCCCCCTTGGAAAGGGGGACTTTGAATGCTCCCCCCTTTTTAAGGGGGCCGGGGGGGGATCTAATATGATATAGTAGGAGATGGCTAAAGTTAAAAATAAATTGATAGTCTATGTTTACTTACGATCAGGTACTAAATCAAGTATATAATCTTTCCTATACAGATCGACTGAGATTACTAGAAGCATTGCAAAAGATGGTTAATGAGGAGGTAGAAGTAGAAGGAGACTCCGAGGTCATTCCTATTTCTGAAATAAATGAAAGTGAATTAGCTTGGCAAGATTATTTGGCAGGCCGCGATCGCGGCATATCCTCAAAAGAGTTAAAATTGAAACTTTTTGGATAGTGATCGCTCATCTACTCAATATGCTCTAATTCACCATCCCTGCATCCGTGGCAAAATCAGTGTCTGGCCCCAACTTCTCCCGCAACTCCTGACATTCTTTCAATTCTGGCACTCCTAATTCTGTGAAAATAGCGATCGCCTCATCGCAATACTGTCGTGCTGCATCTAAATTTTCTAGGTGTTGATGGCTTTCTGCTATATTCTTGAGAGCTATTGCTTGGCGATGAGGGTTTCCTATCTGCTTAAATATCTCTAATGCTGCTTGTGAATATTCAAGAGATTCAGCATACTTTTCTAACTTGAGCAGAGCTACTCCCCAGTTTCCCAAAGCACTACCCTCCTCAGAGCGGTTGCCTATTTCCCTAGCTATTTGTAAACATTGCTGATGATAGTTGATGGCTTTGTCATATTCTCCCAGGAATAAGTAAGCATTACCCAAATTCCCCAAAGCACTACTCTCCCCAGAGCGGTTGCCTATTTCCCTAGCTATTTGTAAACATTGCTGATGATAGTTGATGGCTTTGTCATATTCTCCTAGGGAATAGTAAGTAATACCCAAATTCCCCAAAGCAGCACCCTCCCCAGAGCGATCACCTGTTTCCCCGGCTATTTGTAAATACTGCTGATGATAGTTGATGGCTTTTTCGTATTCTCCTAGGGTATCGTAAGCAATACCCAAACCACTTAAACAAATACTATCCCAATAATGATCTAACTTACCTAGTAATCTGCTGTAGAGTTGAATACATTCCTCATAGTAACCCCACCTCATTAGTTGAGTGTCTAAATCTTCATTAATTGGTGGTACTTTAATTGTGAGGATTTTGCTAGCTCTTTCCCAATCCTCTACTGCAGCAAGATGATAAAATGCTTCTACATAACCTTTTACTAGCTCTAAGTTATCATTTACTTCTGGCGGACATTTGTAGTGAGTCAACCAATTAATAACAGCCCGATATTGAAGACGCTTAGAACGTGCTTTCATCAATTTTATAGCACCTGGATCGAGTTTCAGCAATTCCAAAACAGATTCAGTAGAAGGTAAGATAGCTTTATCTAGGGGATTTTTGTTCACTTTCTTAAATTAACCATCTTCCTCATCCAATTTCCTTAAATGTTCAAGTGACACACTACGGATTAAATTATGTTGTCTCAGCAGAAACTCACCACTTTCATCCACTCCTACGATTTCAACTAAATAGCGATCGCGCAAAGTCTGTAACGCCACCTCTTGTTCATATTTATCGCAATCCCAATCTTCCAAATGACTCAGCCAAAAGCTCTCTGGCACTTCACACCTATATATTGCACCAGCACAAATCAACCGATAAGCATTAACGGCTTCTTTCTGCAACCTTGAAAAAGCCTTATCTAGTCGCGCTCGGACTATTTTCCGCAACTGACGGGTATATCTGTCTAACTGAAATTTATCGTCAGCACCAGCAGTTATCCCCTTAGTCTTAGCTTCCTCAATTCCCTTTTCCACCTCTTCAATTTCATTACCGTACCTTTTCCAATAAGCTACCACATTGCCATTAAAAGGTTTGCTGCCAATTTCTCCAGCAATGACCCGCAACGCCAAAGGATGACCCTCGTAAGCATTACCAATACGTTGTAGATAGGATAGGTTAGGTGAATTATCCTCAACTTCTAACCCTGTTTTCTTAAATAATTGCAACTGCTCCGACTTGCTCAAACCAGTTAAAGGTTTAGACTCCCAAAAATTATGATAACGTTCAGGAATTTGCCCAGGGAAATCTTGGGAAGTCAAAATGATACGACTTTGACATTCTGGAGATGCCAAAAATTGCTCAAAAAATCTTACCCACAACTCATCCTGAAAATTACTCCATCCCTCATCCTCGTTTCCCACCAAAATATTTTCCAGAGAATCAATAATTACCAGATACCGATGTTTTCGCAAACGATTAACTAATTTTTGTATTAACCTTTCTACATCTTGATAATCATCTTGAGTCAGAGACTCTCCCCACTTTTGCAACCAGCGGATAGCAACACTACGAAAATCTCTACTTTCTCCATCATTATCAAGATTTTCCTGGTGAAACTTGCTCCAGTCTCCCTGCAAAAATTCTTGGTGTAGCTCCACTGCTAATTTTTCTGCCAAAGCAGTTTTACCAATACCACCGATACCCACAAGAATAAGTAAACGACAAGATTCTTTAACTTTTGTAGTAAGTTCAACTATGAGCTTTTCTCTACCCACCCAAGCATCATCATAGGCAAAAAATTCAACTGTGGAATTTTGGGATAGGGGGGTAGTTTCTTCTACAATTTCTTCCCAGTTAATTCCTACATTCTGACAAATGCTAATAAAGGCATCTCGCTCAATTGGAAGCGATCGCCAAAAACGTTTTAATGTTGCTTGCGAGGTTAGTGCTAGTCCCCACCAAGCATCCTCTGTTTTTGTCCAGCCTTTCTTTTTTCTTGCTGCATCAATTTTCCGCAACCCCTCTTGAGAAGCTTTGAGAGTAACAGCCATATTAGTCCTCCCTTAGCTTTACTACACTACTAATAAAATAGTAGCTCACATTTGGCTCACTCTGAAGATGAACCAAAACATTACCTGGGATTTCCACATTACATGAATTATAATTACACTTAAGGATAATTATAACAAAAAATAACCTTTAGTAGTATCAGTCGTGTTAGATAAATCATTGAAGCCAGATTTTGAACCCAATAATTTTTTCAAATCTAACAGAGAGGAACGACTTTTGCTGATTAAAAGTAGTTTTGTTCGCCTCTTATTTATAACTGTTATATGGTATCTGTTTTTTGTTTTATACAGTGCTAGATTTGAAGAAAAACCAGGTTTCACACCGATAATTATCTGGTTGATAGGGATTTATGTGGTATTAGAATTGGTTGTGTTATTACTGAAGTTAAGTAACCAAAATAGTGATGATGAGAACTCTGAAATTCTTAAGCTTCTGATAACTGAGAAAAAAAATGTATCTCCTATTTCAGAACAGGAGCAAACAGAATCTAATCAGGAAAAAGTTGAATAGTAATTCCTAATTAAATTATTAGACAATTAGGTATTGCCCCTCATACTGGACATTTGTTTCTAGATGGGGGGCGTATCTTATGTAGGAAATGTTTTTTGAAAATCACACCATTTTTCTTGACTTTTCACAGTGAATATGATATGTACGGGAATGTACCAAGAAAATGGACTACTATGGTAATATAGAGCTTAACTCAACGGAAAAAATTATAACCTTATATGAAAGACCTAATCGAGATACTAGACTTTATCAGATCTCTACAAGCAGGGGGACTTTTTGGAGGTGGTTTAATCGGTATAATTTATCTATTACTACCAGGTTTTTTCTCTCCTGCTGTACCTTTAGAGATGATCATTATTATTGGCGCTCTATTTGGTGGTGGTTGCCAGAAGTTACTTACACCAGTATCGGAAGAGGTTGTCAAAAGCTGGAAAGATAACCAGGAGAAGTCTCGAAAAGAGGAGAATTTAAAAAAAAGGTGGCAGGTGTTAAATATGTCTGAAGTTTATGGATATATTCCTCCCTCAGAAGCATCAGAGATGAAAGCAGAATTACTAAAAGAGTACATACTACCTGAGTCAGAGCGAAGGCAAATTCGAGGTAATAATGACGATTAGTCAGACAGCTAATTAATAACTTATCGTACCTGATAGGGCAAAAAGTTTACTAATATTTATAAATTTATATTTCAAATAAAATCAATCATAGTAAGTAAATTATATATATTCTGATTTATGTATATAAGGTAGGTATAGTGCCTGCTTTTTTTATTTAAAAAATACATCAAAAACCAAAGGAGAAAAATTAATGCCATCCCCATTTCCTGGTATGGACCCATATTTAGAACATCCTGATTTATGGCCGGGATTACATAATCGACTCATTGTCAGGATAGCTGACTTATTATCTGCTCAACTCGGCGATAAATATTCAGTTTCTCTAGATGTCAGAATGTATGAAACTAACGATATAGAATCTTTACTTGTAGGTATTCCTGATGTTTCAGTGCTGTCAAAAAAAGGTCAAATTAACACTTCAAATTCTACAGAATCTCAAGCTGCCGTAATAGAACCTTCCACAAAACCTACAACAGTGACTCTGCCAATACCAATTAATATTCGTGAAGGATATTTGGAAATTCAAGAAGTAGCAACTAAGGAAGTTATAACTGCTATAGAAATATTATCTCCTGCTAATAAAAGAGGAGGAAAAGGTAGAGAAATGTATCTAGAAAAACGAGAAAAAATATTAGATAGTTTTACTAATTTTATTGAAATAGATTTACTGCGTCGCGGTCAAAGAATGCCTATTTCAAATGATAAAAATAAATCTCATTATCGAATTTTAGTTAGTCGCAAAAAACAGCGACCAAGAGCAGATTTATATGCTTTTAATATCCAAAATAAAATCCCTGAATTTCCTTTACCATTACGCCCAGAAGATACAGAACCAATTATAGATTTACAAGGTTTATTAACTACTATTTATGATGCTGGTCGTTACGATTTAAAAATAGATTACACTCAAAAACCAGTGCCAGAATTATCAGAAAATGATGCAACTTGGGCAGATACTTGGTTGCGACAACAAACTATTTAAGGGTAGCGATCGCTTTCTGTTTAACTACAACTAGACTTAAGGTTGGGGTAGTTCTGAATAGTAATGGTATCTAGGAAAAAGGAATGTCTGATATCAAATCCGGTAGCATCGGTGTAATTAATTAGATGGGGAGTAGGGGAGTAGGGGAGTAGGGGAGATGGGAACCCACCCCTAACCCCTCCGGTGGAGGGGAATATCGAGAAATATTTGGTAATGGTTGAAGATTGAACATTTTTTTATACCGAATTAAACGGATTTGATGTGAAACGGGAGCAAGATGCTCCCACTATTGTGCTTCCTCAAAAAAATAATGAAAATGCACAACTATTACGATGCACCAAGACCAAGGTAGGAAAAATATTAATTTCATCACTGTTTTCTCATTTAATAGATGTTGTTACTAATCCCAAACTTCTGTCAAATCTAAAACAAATCCAGGTAATACATCTTCCCCAGATAAACTATTAGGATTTTCTAATATTTCCACGTCTCTATTTTGGCGATAAATCTCCACTTGCCGATTTTTACTATCAATTAACCAACCTAATCTTGCTCCATTTGCTTGATACTCTTTCATCTTTTTCTGTAACTCGGAAATAGTATCATTTTTAGAACGTAATTCTACTACAAAATCAGGACATAAAGGCGCGAAAGTTTCCTTTTGTTCCCTAGTCAAACTATCCCATCTTTCCTGTTTTACCCAGGCAGCATCGGGGGAACGACTACTACCATTAGGCAGATGAAAACCAGTAGAAGAATTAAAAGCTTCCCCTAATTTTGTTTGACGGTTCCATAACCATAATTGTGCTTCAATACCTAAATTTTGCCTTCCCGTATCGCTTCCTGTTGGTGCCATAACAATTAATTCTCCTTTGGCAGTTCTTTCTAATTGTAAATCTCGGTTAACCAGTGCTAACTCAACAAATTGTTCGTGAGTAATTTTGAGATTAATTTCTTTGGGAATATTAACAGCTATTGTCTGAATTAAATTAGTTGTCACCATAATTTTTTACCTTTGCTGAAAATAACGATATAGCATTTCTCATAAAGATGAGGTACATTTACGATCCCCCTAAATCCCCCTTTTTAAGGGGGACGCGTGAAACCTCTCCCCTTTTTAAGCGGTTCCCCCCTTACTAAGGGGGGTTAGGGGGGATCTAAAACTGTATCTCATAAATTAGAGAAGTGCTATAGAGTCTTTTATCCAATTCTAAAACAGTTAAATAAGCAGTCAGCAATCAGCAGATTTTTTTGGAGACGCCCTCGTTTGCGGAGCATTCCGGAACGGAAAGCAATCTCAAGTCCTAGTTTTTCGTACCTCATGCGTAAGTCCTGATTATATTCTACCAAAGTGGAAAAAATATTGCTATATTAAATTTTTGATGGTCGTGCATTGTAATTATTTTTGTTGTCAGGCGTGAAAGTGGAAAAAATATTGCTATATTAAATTTTTGATGGTCGTGCATTGTAATTATTTTTGTTATCAGGCGTGATAGTGGGAGCATCTTGCTCCCATAGCATCTTGCTCCCATAGCATCTTGCTCCCATAGCATCTTGCTCCCATAGCATCTTGCTCCCATAGCATCTTGCTCCCATAGCATCTTGCTCCCATAGCATCTTACTCCCGTAGTATCTTGCTCCCGTATTCGCGGGTAAGATACCCGCACTACAAGAATATTTACAGCACTTTTGAGGATAGTGAGGTACACTTTTAGGACTATTCCCTGTTCCCTATTCCCTGTTCCCTGTTCCCTGTTCCCTGTTCCCTAGAGCAATAAAACTTTGTACCTCATCAACTAGAAAACTGCTGTAATCAATACCATATTGCGAACGCAATACCAAATACAATATCCTAGACAACTCCCGTCGTTTCAAAGGTTGAGCATCCAGAGGCGTACCAGAAGACCCAAATAACTGAAACACATCAAAATCTCCACTCTTTCCAACAATAAATGCTAACTGCTTCCGCGTACATTGTAAATTTGGAGCAAAATATCCATTTCCCACCCCCGAAACAATACCTTTTGCTGCCATAGTTTCAACTGCACGATAGGCAAAATGCTCTTTCGGTACATCGAGAAAAGTGGGAAACTGAGGATTAAGCATTTCAAAACCCATCACATTTACCACCGCTACCGAAACAACTGCTCGGTTGACTGTTCCCTCTGGATTAAAATATAAATGATTGTAATTTTCAGTCCGTACAATACCTGCCACCGCAAGAATTTGTATCGCCTCAAAGTCTGGGTCGTCATGGGCAATATCGTTATACCAAAATAGGGGAATTTGATTACGAGTTAATAAACCCTGAAATTTATAAATCAGTCGTTTATTTGTGGCAATAGTACGAACATCTACCCCCTCATTCAGAGCAAAAGCAGCTAAATGACCCCCTGCTTCCCCGATCGCCCACTCAACAGCGTGCATCCGATATACAGAATTACTCAAATGAGTCGTGCCAATACTTTTCGCCGATAAAATTAGATTATCTGTATTGATAGGCACCATTGCTTTTAACGCAATAGTAAAAGGCAAACATTTCATCTCATCTTTACTGTTAAAAATAAGATGGTTGGGGTTATCGGTGCGATGAATATCAAACAAAGCATAATGACCGATACCAACGCTATCCTCAAAACATCGTCCCCGTGCTTGTTCGCCATAATATTGTTGGGCAGTATCTCGGTAAACAATAGTTGTTAATGCTATCCCTCTTCTTGCTTCGCGGATATAGGGTTCCAGAGCAATACCATCATTAGTCCAAGTCAAATCTCCCCGTGGTTTTAATTCTCCTACTTGACCTATTAATATCCAGTTATTGGTTTTTAATTCTTGCGACTGGAGAT
Source organism: Okeania sp. KiyG1 (assembly GCF_014132355.1). Taxonomy (GTDB): domain Bacteria; phylum Cyanobacteriota; class Cyanobacteriia; order Cyanobacteriales; family Microcoleaceae; genus Okeania. The sequence goes on along the minus strand of NZ_BLZO01000039.1, from coordinate 83,238 downwards.
AATAGATATAAGCTTGGGTATATTCCCTTGCTTGCTGAAGATGTTTTTGGCGATTGCTCCGACTCACCCCAGTCAACAGACCGACTTTATAATTATTGGACTCATAATTCAGGATAGTCACATCACCATTACTCGTAGTTGGAATATACCCTTCCTTGAGACGTTTTATTCGTCGATAAGTAAAAATTGCAAACCGCTCAAAAAATGCTCGTCCTTGATAAGTGCTGGTAAATTTATCTGTCTGTAACCAAGGTTCGACGCCATAACCTTCTGGTTTAGCGATGGGAACACCTTCTCCCTCAGCAGTTTTTTCCACAGCAGCACAAAAAGTGATTGACTGTTGACATTCAGGAAAAGGTTGTTGGGGAAGAAGTGGTTCACCCGTGTCGTTTTGTGATTCTTGTCCGACTCTGGACTCAATATTTCCCAATTCTAGTAAGTCGCCTAAGTCTGTCGCTTCAATGGTAATTTGAGCATTGACGGTGAAGCGTTGATTATTTTGCACATCCTGAAAAACAACACCCGTTACCTGTCGTCGTTCATTGGGAGACTGACTAAATAAGACTTCTACAGGTTCAGCAAAAGGTATGAGGGTTAATTTGCCATTGCTGAGAAAATCTTCTATTGCTTCGTTAAGTGCTTGTGCCATAACTACAGTTGTCGTGGCAAAATTACTTACCCAACCCCCACCAGGGTTATCAATTTTCTTACCATTAACTGGTTGGAGTTCCCGACTACGTTCGCGGAATTGCCATTGAGTCTGGGAAAAGGCATATTTGTCTCGGTTTACTTTATCTTCATATATTTCCCCTGGATTAAATTTTTTGTCTAGTTGAGGGTCGTCGGAAGCAGGTAATGCTTGAGTTGTAAATTGTCCGCCTAATATTTGTTTTGGTTGCACCAGGCAAACATTAGCACCCGCTTTTAATGCACCCAGGGTTGCCGAGTATGCTGCTGTGGAACCACCCACTATTAATATCGGGAATGAGAAAATTTGACCGTCGGTGGGTCTGGTAAAAAAGCGATCGTCTAATATACTATTGCTCATGGTTATTTTGGATGTGGAACTTTATAGCAAAAGACTGATTATATCATGTCCGCTTGAATACTTATATAGTGCTACGCGCAAGTCAAAAGTTAAAAGTCAGTAGGGGCGGCCGTTCGCCCGTACAAAAGTAATATCTGACTGAGTTTGAGCATTGATAAATGTCCTATTTGGGTAGTGCTATAAATAAGAGAGTAGAGATATTTGCCTGTGTAACAAGCACGATCAATATTTGCTACAAATAGCTAGTTTATTTTGGCGTTAGTGATTTGAGGTATGATATCTTGTCCGGATAAGAGCGCAAACAAAAAACTTTCTCCCTTTACTACTCTTTCTTCTTCTTTCTTCCCCTCCTGGGAGGGGTTAGGGGTGGGTTTACTCCTGACTCCTGACTCCTGACTTCCCCTCCCCTCCACGGTCGGGGTTAGGGGTGGGTTGACTCCTCCTTACTGAATCAATCTATAACTGTTTAACCGGATTTGATATAATTGCCTCATCAAAAATAGCATTAGTTAAATTTGCATCTTCAAAAGATGTTTTTGATAATTTCTCCAACTTGATCACAACTTGAAAAAACAAAATTATAGCTAATCCAAAAATTATTCCGGAACCCAAAAATAATAACAATGCCTTAACTATATTTCCGGAAAAAAAAGAGATAATACCACTCGAAGCAATAACTGCTGAAGTACCCGTTAAAACCGCAGCAATAATTTCATTCTCCGCATTAGTAATAGCAACCGCCACAACCCCAGTTCCAATTAAAGCAGCAACCCCCGCCATTCCACCAGCAACAAAACTCGCAAAAGCACTCGCAATAGTAACAGCGATCGCAGCTCCAGCACAACGGGCGATCAAAGTCCTAATCTTGCTCCTACATTGTCCAATTCTTGCACCTCGAAAATTGGCCTCTACTAGGATAGCATCCTGAAAATTGCAACCTCTGAGATCGCAACCGCTAAAATTAGCCCCTGTCAGGTCTTGACCTTGAAAATCACGATGTCGTAGGTCTTGGTTAGAAAAATCTAAAGGTAATAGTTGATTCATGGTATTCGATCGGGAAGAAACAATTAAATAGTAGTGGCGTGACAAACCTAAAATGTGGCAATAGTAGGGGCGGGTTTCACGTTAAATTAATGAGTCTTAACCTAAAATCAGATGAACCCGTCCCCAATGATATAATAAATTATTTTAGATGTGTCAGTCTAGTAGAGTAGGCAAAGATTGAGTTATCAATAATTAATGGTCAACCAAATTTGTATTTGCCAACCTTAAAAGTCATAAAATAGTATATATTTAATTAGTAGTAATTTTCGAGAATTATGAGTATTATTGTGGCATTAGTGAGAATAATTCAGTAATATGCCGTCAACCGTTAGATTGATTTTTTACCGAAAAATTGTGGTTTAAAGCCTCCCCTTTTAAGGGGATAATAAATAAAAATTTTCATTATTAGTCAATCCTCTGATTTTCAAGGAGAGGTAATTATTAATTATTAATTATTAATTATTCATTGTTGAAATATTCTTTAATAACAGGTTCAAGAGTAAAAACAGACCCTTCCTTGCTCACATTTTTTTTGATTAAACCCCGTTTTCTTAAAGACTGTATTGTTCCTAAAAAATCGTTATTTGCAGAACATTCTGGTGGTTTACTAGAAATATTTCCTCCTATTTCCTGATTAGCTAACCACTGCATGACTAACTTTTCAGACTCGGATAAGCGCTGATAATGTTCGTGTAATATTGGTTTTAAATCTCCTAAAAATAGATAGGAATAAGATAAAAATTGAGCCACACTACCATTGAATATATCTTGGATAGTAGAAGCTATAATATTTAACCATAAAGGGTTGCTACTGTAAAGATTAATCAGTTCTAACCATCTATCTTCATCAGTTAATTTTTTCGCTTTTAATAATTCTGTTGCTGACTCTCCTAAACCTTGAATTTGTAAGGTGTGGCAGTGACAGTTTTCTGTTTCTAAATTAGCTATTTCTGTGGGTTTTTCCCAACTGAGAAGGAGTAAACAACTGTTGTGAGGAGAATGTGCTATTTCTTTGATGAACTTACCGTAATTTTTGTATTCTGGAATGTAAGTACCGACAAATTCTCCAGTAGTTAATGTTTCTTGGAAGTCGTCGAGAATGATTAGGCAACGATGGAAACGCAAGTAATCTAGAATTGATAAATTTTGTTGTGGTTGGGGTGGGGAGAAAAACTCAATAAAGGAGAGGCTTTAAACCTTAATTATTCGGTAATATTCTTGAGAGCTTAAAATATTTTTCGACAATCGACTTAATTAGGGTTTACCGATCTAATCTAACAGCATTGACATATAAAAGTTTTAGCATTTTTTAGTTGAAAAAAGTCCAAGCTTGATGGTCGTAATGGTTCAAAAAATTAGCATTTTAGGTAAGAGTTGCGCAGAATAATCAAGGGATTATTCTTCTTCTAATGCTGAACGTACAATTGGATGAAATATATCTTTTTCTGCCATAGCTTTAATTGATGGTTTTAACTTACTAAGGTACATTATAATAATGTATTGCCTTACCATGTTGGTTTAGCATTAGGAGCAGTTTGGGAGGAACAAAGACTTTCAATTTCTTTAGCAGGTAATCTGGCACCAGTGGAAGCAAGAGGCTTAGTTGTTGTAGGAAAAATTAGCGATTTTCCACCTGTTCGTTTAGCATTTGCTTGGGCGAAATCTAATGACCCACCTATTATTTTAGGTCAGTTAAACTTTTTTATGGAGTTTGATGTATGTTTTTATCGTTCGCAGTTGGCTTTTGAAGTCTGTCCTAAATTGAAATAAAGTTCAGTAGTAGACTGTTTCACTATTAATGAGATAATAAAACTACAAAAAAATTAACTCGATTTTCCCATTATAAATTATGTCACAAACTCCCTTTTCCCCAGAAGAAATAGCATCCGAAGGCATCAAACCAGAAGAATATCAAGAAATTCTCAACCGCCTTAGTCGCCATCCCAATAAAGCAGAACTCGGAATGTTCGGTGTCATGTGGTCGGAACACTGTTGCTACAAAAACTCCCGCCCCCTACTCAAACAATTTCCCACCACAGGTAAACGCATCCTCGTTGGACCAGGAGAAAACGCCGGAGTCGTAGACCTAGACAACGGACTCCAACTAGCTTTCAAAATTGAATCCCACAACCACCCATCCGCCGTCGAACCATTCCAAGGTGCAGCAACAGGAGTCGGCGGTATCCTCCGAGACATATTCACAATGGGCGCCCGTCCCATCGCTGTACTTAACTCCCTACGTTTCGGTTCCCTAGAAGATGCCAAAACTAGGCGCATTTTTACTGGAGTAATTTCCGGCATTTCTCACTACGGAAACTGTTTCGGAGTACCTACAGTTGGTGGAGAAATTTACTTTGACCCTGCTTATACGGGCAACCCCTTAGTCAATGTCATGGCATTAGGTTTAATGGAAACTCCCGAAATTGTTAAATCTGGTGCATCCGGTATTGGCAACCCAGTCTTATATGTCGGTTCCACCACGGGTAGAGATGGTATGGGTGGAGCAAGTTTTGCCAGTGCCGAACTCAGCGATAAATCAATTGACGATCGCCCTGCTGTACAAGTAGGCGACCCATTTCTAGAAAAATGTCTAGTTGAAGCTTGTCTAGAAGCATTCAAAACAGGAGCAGTAGTGGCAGCTCAAGATATGGGTGCTGCTGGTATTACCTGTTCTACTTCAGAAATGGCAGCTAATGGTGGAGTGGGTATTGAATTTGACCTTGACAAAGTGCCAGTGCGAGAAACTGGGATGGTGCCTTATGAATATTTGCTCTCAGAATCTCAAGAACGGATGTTGTTTGTTGCTGAGAAAGGTCGCGAACAGGAATTAATTGATATTTTTGAACGTTGGGGACTTCATGCTGTGGTTGCGGGTACAGTTATTGAGGAACCTATTGTAAGAATTTTATTTCAGGGGAAAATAGCGGCAGAAATACCTGCTACTGCTTTAGCAGATAATACTCCTATTTATCACCGGGAGTTGTTGACTGATGCACCGGAATATGCTAAAAAAGCTTGGTCATGGAATTCGGCATCTTTGCCATCATGTACGGCAGCAGGTATTGAAGTGCAAGGAAATTGGCAAACTTGGAATGATATTCTTCTGACTTTATTGGATACTCCTACCATCGCTTCTAAACATTGGGTATATCAGCAATATGACCATCAAGTGCAGAATAATACAGTTATGCTTCCTGGCGGTAGTGATGCTGCTGTCATTCGGTTGCGTCCGCAAATTTCTACGGACAACCCACCATTAAATTCTGGTGTTGCTGCGACGGTAGACTGCAATTCTCGTTTAGTTTATCTAGACCCATATACGGGGGCAAAAGCGGTAGTAGCGGAAGCTGCTCGGAATCTCAGTTGTGTTGGTGCCGAACCTGTGGCAGTTACAGATAATCTCAATTTTGGTAGTCCGGAAAAACCTGTGGGATATTGGCAACTTTCGGAAAGTTGTCGTGGTATTGCTGAAGGTTGTCGGGAGTTGGGAACTCCTGTTACTGGTGGGAATGTGTCTTTGTATAATGAAACTCTGGATAGTGAGGGTCATCCCCAGGGGATATATCCGACTCCAGTTGTGGGAATGGTGGGTTTAATTCCTGACTTGACTAATATTTGTGGGCAAGGTTGGCAAGTTGAGGGAGATATTATCTATTTAATTGGAAATTTGGGGATGCGGTCTCTAGCTGCTTCTGAATATTTAGCAACTGTTTATGGTGTGGTTGCTGGGAAACCCAGTGAGGTAGATTTTGATTTGGAGCGTCGGGTACAGGGAGTTTGTCGTCATGGTATTCGTCAAGGTTGGGTAAATTCTGCCCATGACTGTGCTGAGGGTGGTTTAGCGATCGCTCTGGCGGAGTGTTGTATTAGTGGGAAGTTGGGAGCTGAGATTAATTTAGAATTAGCTGAAAAGTCTGATTTTCGCTGGGATGAGTTTTTGTTTGGAGAGGGTGGTTGCCGAATTTTGGTTTCTATTGCGCCAGAAAATCAGAAAAGTTGGGAGTCATATCTCCAGGAAAATTTGACTAATTTTTGGCAAAAAGTTGGTTTGGTGGGTAATGCTGAAAGTGCTTTGCAAATTTTAGTTGATGAGGGTGTGTCTTTGATTAATTTAGAGATGGAGGAAATGAGCGATCGGTTTAACAATGCTATTGAAAGGCGGTTGTAGGTTTTAGGTTGTAGGTGGTAGGTTTTAGGTTGTAGGTTGTAGGTTGTAGATGAAACAAGTTTACCGAAAAATTGTGGGTATGCGTCTCCCCCCTTTTAAGGGGATAAAAAAAGAACATATTCCTTATTTCAAGCCTCCTTATCGCAGAGGTACTGATAACTGATAACTGATAACTGAAATGACCTACAACCATTTTCGGTAGTTCTGGATAGTAATGGTATATGTAGCAAATGAACAATTCCTAGTGTGGGTATCCTCGAAGGGAAGGGAGCAAGATGCTGTATCTGGTATAGAAGGTAGCGGGAGTTGTTTGCGTAGCATGACCTAGGAAAGGGTTTCTTACAATTGTGACTTAATTCTATACACGCTCCGATGCTACCGGACATGATATTACTTCTTCTTTTTCTGAAACTATATCCTCCACATTTCCCTCCTGGGAGAGGTTAGGGGTGGGTTCCCCTACTCCCCTACTCCCCCACTCCCCACACTTAGGATGGTGCTTCGGAGCTGAGAATAACGGTATATTCTCCTAGATCGCTCTGCTGAATGACTACAACTGGAGGACTAACATTTGATGGCACATCTTTTTTTAGTGGAGAAGGGAATATATAATATTGACCGTTTCTATCGAGCAGCAGTCGCCAGGTAACTTCGGGAAAGTTAGGGTCAGTTTTGTTATTGTAATCTCGTAGTAGCAACTCTTCATATAATTCTATATCTCCGATAATCCGAAAATTGTTAATATTAGGATCGTCTCCCAAATCATCAATTTTTCTGCCTAATGGTAGTCGGTTTTCTGGGGTGATTAAAGTTACTACTGGCAAGAATGATGTGTCCCTATAGGAGTCTCGTCTGGCATCAATATTTCCTTTAATTTTACTGAGGAAAAATAGGGTTGTTAATAACCAGGAAATTACGACTATTTCATTAATTAAAGCTTTGTCGTATTTGTGATAGTTAAATTTTGGAAAATCAATACATGAGCGAATCTTACGATATGTCTCAGGGTGTTTGTTTTTTAAGCATCTCAAGAATTTCAAACCCCGTTTATTAAGGGTTATATCTAATTTTCGCGTGAAAAATTTAATCAGATGGAAAAGATTGAAAATAATTGGAACGATAATAACAGAAGCGATCGCCACCAAAATAGTACGGAATAAAGTGCAAAATTCTCCACCGGATAAGTTGCCAAAAAATACCTGTATTGGTGCTATTAAAAATGATTCTAAAGGTAAATCTAGGGTGGTTACTTCTAGTTTAAAATAACTGAAATAAGCCCAACGATAAATCCAACCTGTGAAATATAAACCTATTCCTAAAAAACTTAATAAACTAGCAATTTTTCCCAACATAAATATAAATTATTATATACCTTATTAATTTAGATATACCTTGGCCTAATATCATGTCCGGATATTTTTATGACAAGAAATTAAGCGGATATATTGTTATTTTTTTTCTGAAAAATAGATTTAATGATTGAATTAGTTAGTAGTAAATCATATTTTGATCGACCACCAAAAATGAAGATAACGAAAACTACAATTGTTTTCCTAGTGGTAGTGGCTTGCCTAACTGTAGTGGTTTGTCTACCTGTAGTAGCTCAGACGATCCCTAACGATCTCCCAGAGAAGACACCTGCAACTATAATTAAACAAGATGGCGATCGCCAAACTGTTGTGAAAAAACTTAAAAAACCAAAACCTATTCCAGTCTTACTACCTACTAGGGCCAGAGTCAAACTAAAAGATGGCCATCAGCGAACTGGTTCAGTAGTAAGTGTTAATTCTCAGCAAATAATGATAAAAAGAGGGGAGATTTCTAAGGCAGAAGATATTAATAATATTGAGCAGATTAAGTTTGATAAGAGTGAGTGTTGTTGGTGGCCAAATGGTATTGACATAATAGTTCTTCGTGGGGTTGGAGTGGAGACAATAAGGAAAGACCGACATTTTAAAGTGCGAGCGAATGAGTTGGTATGGGAAAATGTAGAGGAGAAGGCTATTGAGATTAAACCAGAAAGTGTGATTCAGATAGATAATCGACCTATATATACTCCAAATGATATTCCCAGAAGTATGCGGAACGTTCAAGGTCATTATGTTGTGAGCAAGATGGAGCATAAGGAACAAGTGTGGATTATTACTGCTGCATTAAGTTTTTAACTATTAATTGTTATAGCGCTATAAAAAAGCCTTAGTAGGGTGGCTCAAAAGTAATTCCAGGAGTTACGCAGAAGCACCATATTTAGTAGGGGTGTTAACTTAATTGTGCGCTAACTAATGGCTATTCGCTTCTACATATGGTGTATAATTTCATCTTTTGTGTAAGTCTTGATTTCTATAGATTAATAGTTAACTTTTCCAACATTTTTGGGGATTGAAATACCTTCTATGTTTTTTGATGATTGATATAAGTAATATACAGTTGCTTAGAACCACTTCCTACTCCCTAACTTTAAGACAATGAAACGAATTATTATTACCTTTCTAACAATAGTAATAGGAATAACAACCTTGGCTACTATTCCCCTGATACTGTTAGGACTACCACAACCGAGTTACGCCCAAACTTCTTACTCTCAGACACACAAGTTAGAGCAACTTCTTGCTGTTAACTATAACAGTATTAGAGAGATAATAGAAATGTTAAAACAACTCCAGAAAGATTTATATATTGGTAGAAGTCGAGCTGTTAACTATAACAGTATTCTTAAAAAGATAATAGAAGAGTCAAAACAACTCCAGCAAGATTTATATATTAGTAGAGGTCGAATTGAATACGCATTACTTTTCTTCCAGCAAGCTTTATCACTAGAAGTAGGCGATCGCTCTGGAAAAGCCACTACTCTTAATCTTATTGGTGAATTTTACCAAAGTATAGGTCAGCCCGAAGAGGCATTAAAATACTTCCGAGAGGCTTTATCACTCTGGGAAAAAGTAGGCGATCGCTCTGGAAAAGCCACTACTCTTAATCTTATTGGTGAATTTTACCAAAGTATAGGTCAACCCGAAGAGGCATTAAAATATTTCCAGGACGCTTTATTTCTCTGGGAAGAAGTAGGCGATCGCTCTGGAAAAGCTTCTGCTCTCAGGAATATTGGTGCAGTTTACCAAAGTATAGGTCAGCCCGAAGAGGCATTAAAATACTTCCGGGAGGCTTTATTTCTCTGGGAAGAAGTAGGCGATCGCCCTGGAAAAGCCACTACTCTTAATCTTATTGGTGAATTTTACCAAAGTATAGGTCAACCCAAAAAGGCATTAAAATACTTCCGGGAGGCTTTATTTCTCTGGGAAGAAGTAGGCGATCGCCCTGGAAAAGCTTCTGCTCTCAGGAATATTGGTGCAGTTTACCACAGTATAGGTCAACCCGAAGAGGCATTCAAATACTTCAAAGGCGCTTTACAAATTATCCGAGAAATGCCTACAGGGTTAACAAAAGAGGCTTTTTTTAATGACCGTACAACACTCACACTTATTGATTTCTTAATCGAACAAAATGCAGTAAATGAAGCCTGGCAATTGTTTAACTATGCTATTACTTCCGACTTGAATGACTGTATTCGTAGTCTCGATCTCAAAGTCAAAGACCCTGAAGCTCAAAAACTGATTAACCAATGGCAACAAAACAATCAACTCTTACAATTTCTCCAATTTCTCTATGACAAAATAAAAGATCAATGGAGTCCCCAACTTTCCCAAGCAATTAACCAGTTACAAGCAGAAACCAACGAAATCGCGAAAAATATTAGCAATAAATACCCAGAAGTTGCCGACCTTTTTGAGTCCAAGCCAAAAGATATCGACCCACTCAAAGCCAATATTGCACCGGGTACTGTTGTTATTCTACCTGTTCTTTTAACTGGTATTCCAAATGTTCCCGATAGCATCGCCATATTCCTTGTCACCAGAGACAAACCTGTCCTAGTTAAAAAAGTTCCCATAGATGCCCAAGAATTTTATCAAATTCTCAGGGAATATCGCCAGCAACTAGAAAACCCCTACGCCGACTTATACGAGATTAACCAAGAAAAACTCTATGACTATCTGATTCGCCCGATAGAAGGAAAAATAGCAGATTACTGCCCTAAACAACTTGCCATCATCGCCACCGGGAAATTGCGTGATATTCCTTTTGAAACTCTATTTGATAATCAAACTAACAAATATTTACTGGAAAAATATCCCATCCACTACCTCACCCATATCTCTGGGAACAAAAAACCGAAGTCAAAACACACTAAATCCCTGAAAGTATTAGCATTTGGGAATCCCCAACCCACAAAGAAAGACCTCCCTGGTGCAGAAGCGGCAGCTAAAGAAATCGCCGAAATGTTCTCAAGCAAATATTACATTCGAGAAGAGGCAACTCTTTCTCATTTCCAAAAAGAAATCGCCGAAATGTTCTCAAGCAAATATTACATTCGAGAAGAGGCAACTCTCTCTCATTTCCAAAAGGAATCCGACGGTTTTCCCATAGTGCATCTCGCTACCCACGGTTGCTTCCAAAAAGGTGGTTGCCCTGATATTGGTTTAGAGGAAAATACTATTTTGTTTGCCAACAAAGAAACTTTTGAGATCGCAGATATTCTACCTAGAGAATTAGAAAAGACAGACTTACTTGTTTTGAGTGCTTGCCAAACTGCCAAGAAAACTCCGAGAAATGAGATAAGTGTTACTATGAAAGTTGACAACTGTGCAGGAATAGTGTTAGCTGCCTATTTATTTGAGCGTGCAGGTGTGGATGCTTTCATTGCGAGTTTATGGAATGTAGAGGATGAGACAACGAAGGATATTACTGTGAAATTTTATCAGAATTTGCTACAAGGAATGACCAAGGTGGAGGCATTACGTCAGGCGAAGTTAAGTTATGCTAGGGAGTATGTCAGTCCCTTTTATTGGTCGCCTTTAATTTTGATAGGTGATGGGGAGTGAGGGAGTTGCTAGACACAGATTTGGGCACAGATAAACGGATTTATCATTTGACATCATCTGTGCATCCTTGCCCCCTAAATCCCCGAATTTTGGGGGACTTAAAGATAGCAAATTGACTCTTGTTCCCCCCCAAATTTGGGGGGCTAGGGGGGGCAAAATTCAGTTAGCTGATAGCTGATAGCTGATAGCTGACTGCTGATTGCTTGTTGTTAAAACTCTCCTGCTAAAGCAGCAACACAACGTTCACAAATTGTGGGGTCTTCTGAAGAAATACCGACATGAGTAGAATAATTCCAACAGCGGTCGCATTTCTCACCATCAGCTTTGACTACTCCTACTCCTAAAGAGTCTGAAATAGATTTATATTCAAGATTACTTAAAGCTTCTGGAGAATCCAATAATTCTACCTGAGAAGTAATAAATAGATAACGTAACTCATCAACTCCATTACCAGCTATTTTTGCTTTCATATTATCCGGTTGTTGAGGTAAAGTTTCTGTTTCTACTACTTGTGCCACTGGAATCAAATCCACTTTTTTGGGAGGAACATAAGCTCCTTCTGGCGAAACTAAAATTGCTGACTGTTTCACTGTATTCTCTGTTGATTTTTTCCGTTTTGGTGGTAATAAAACGTCTTTGCCAAATATATCTTCTGTCGTAAATTTAATTTTTTCAGACAACTTTTGCCGATTTTTAGCAAATAATAAATCATAAGTAACAAAGCGAATTGTGCAGATAATTCCTACTAATTCCATGATGGAACTTACTACAGGTAGTTGGTGAATTGTTATTAATACTGTTAATGTTACTCGGATTAACAACAGTAATATAATGGTAAAAAATACTGCTCCTAAAACTTTTTGATACCCACTAAATACTTTACTCAAAATCTCAATAAATTCTGATAGAAAATTCTTGGCTTGAGCAAAATTTGCAGGAGATTTTCCCTGGTTATTAGGAGTTTTATTTTCTGTTGTTTCTGGTTCAGTTTCTATTTTGGCTTCGAGAAATTCTGACTGACTTTTTTCTGCTTTAGCAATAGGATTAAAAGTTTGTATTTGCTCCCGTAATTCCGCATCTTTTACATACAACAATACCTTTGCTTCTAGGGGCGCACCAATGGCTTTTTCTGCCCGTGCTTTTTCCAAAACTTTGTTGACTTCAGTACGAGTTTTTCGTAACTCTTCCCATAACTTAGCCAACTCTGGGTTATGCCATTTTGACTCCATTTTCACCCACCCAGACTCAAATACAGATTTGTAGGAAGTCGGATAAGGAATATTTTGCCAAATATCTTCTGCCATATGAGGTAAAACAGGAGCGATCGCTTTTGCTAAATTTTCTACAGCTACAGCTAAAACAGTCTGACAACTACGCCGTCTGTAAGCGTCAGTGGCGCTGATATAAAGTCTGTCTTTGGCAATATCTAAATAAAAATTAGATAAGTCAACCACACAGAAATTTTGAATTGTTTGGAAAAAGCGGAAATACTGAAACTTCTCAAAACCATCCTTAACTTCTGCAAATACTTCTGTCATCCGGTGCAACATATAACGGTCTAACTCTGGCATTTCCTCATAAGCAACAGCATCTTTTTTCGGGTCAAAATCATGGATATTCCCCAACAAAAATCGCGCGGTGTTTCTAATTTTGCGATAAATATCCGCTATTTGCTTGAGGATATTTTTACCCAGGGGTACATCAGAAGAATAGTCTACAGAGGAAACCCACAAACGCAAAATATCTGCACCATAAGGAGGTTCTTGTTTTTTATTGTTGCCGCCTTCGATAACTATTGACGGGTCTACCACATTTCCCAGAGACTTACTCATCTTCCGACCATTCTCGTCAAGCACAAAACCATGAGTCAAAACAGTTTTATATGGCGCAACACCATTCGTAGCAATACTGGTCAGCAAACTTGACTGAAACCAACCACGATGTTGGTCAGAACCTTCCAAATATATATCAACTGGATACTTTAACCCATCCCTTTGTTGAGCAACTGCCGCCCAAGATGAACCAGAGTCAAACCAGACATCCATCGTATCCGTACCTTTGCGGTATTTATCAGCATCTGAGCGATATTTTTCTGGTAAAAGCTCCTCCACCGACATTTCCCACCAAGCATCAGAACCTTTTTCCGCAACAATTTTTTGCACATGAGCAATAGTCTCCTCAGTCAACAAAGGTTCCCCAGTCTTTTCCTCATAAAATACCGGAATAGGAACTCCCCAACTTCTTTGTCGAGAAATACACCAGTCAGAGCGATCGCTCACCATAGGAGTAATACGGTTTTCTCCTTGAGCGGGTATCCACTGCACATCAGCGATCGCCTTGAGTGCTTCATTGCGGAAACCCTCTACAGAAGCAAACCATTGTTCCGTTGCTCGGAAAATAGTTGGTTTTTTAGTTCGCCAGTCATAAGGATATTTATGTTCGTAGGGTTCCTCTTTCAGCAGAGAATTAGCATTTTGCAGTGCTTCAATGATGGCAACATTTCCCTCTTTTAATACATTCAACCCGGAAAACTCTCCTGCTTCAGCAGTAAATTTACCATTGCCATCCACAGGGGACAAAATTGGTAAACTATAACGTTGCCCTACAATATAGTCTTCTTGACCGTGACCCGGAGCAGTGTGAACTAAACCCGTACCTGAATCAGTAGTAACGTAGTCGCCACCAATAACAATATTACTTTCCCGTTCAAACAGTGGATGTTGGTAAGTACAATTTTCTAAGTCTTGACCTTTGACTGTCGCTACAGGTGTTAAAGTTGTACCGAGAGTTGCCGACAAACGTTCCACCGCTTCTGCTGCAACGATAAATAATTTGTCTTCCCCCATTGCATAGTCAGCACCCGGTTTAACCACAGCATAGTCGAGGTCTGGGTTAACACTGACTGCTAAATTACCAGGAATAGTCCAAGGAGTTGTCGTCCAGATGGCAACCCAAAGTTTTTCCAGGTAAGGTTTGAGAGATTTTTGAACTGCTTTTGCTAGTTTCGTAATTTTAAAAGCAGCATAGATACTTTGAGATGTGTGACCTTCCGGATATTCCAGTTCAGCTTCTGCAAGAGCAGTCTTAGAACTCGGACTCCAATGCACAGGTTTAAGACCACGATAAATGTAGCCTTTCAAAACCATTTTGCCAAATACCCCAATTTGAGCAGCTTCATATTCTGGAGTCAGAGTCATGTAAGGATGTTCCCAGTCTCCCCAAACTCCGTAACGTTTGAATGACTCCCGTTGTTTATCTACAGTTTCCAAAGCAAAATCTCTAGCTTTTTGACGTAGTTCGATGGGTGTGAGTTTTCCCCTTTCTGCTGATTTAAGATTTTGAATAACTTTTAATTCAATAGGTAAACCATGACAGTCCCAACCAGGAACATAACGCACTTTTCGCCCTTGGAGAATTTGATAGCGGTTAATAATATCTTTAAGAATTTTATTCATGGCATGGCCAATATGTAGATTGCCATTAGCATAAGGCGGGCCATCATGTAGGGTAAATATTTCCCCTGGGTTGGTTTGGGAGAGGCGTTCATAAATTTGTGATTCTGCCCAAAACTTTTGTAGTTCAGGTTCACGAGTGACTGAGTTTGCCCTCATATTAAATTTGGTTTGGGGCAAGTTTACGGTGTCTTTATAGGATTTGGCTTCAACCATTAGATTTTAGATTTTTCTGTTAGTATATTCAGAAATTTTAGACTTATAGGATATAAGGTATATTCACGATCCCCCTAAATCCCCCTTAAAAAGGGGGACTTTGAATGCTCCTCCCTTTTTTCAATCCCCCTTAAAAAGGACTTTGAACGCTCCCCTCTTTTTAAGCGGTTCCCCCCTTATTAAGGGGGGTTAGGGGATCTGGGGGCGGGGGATATCTAAAACTGTACCTTATTGATATGAAAAACCCCATATTTCTTTGTATCATCCATTGTCTAGGATTTTGGTCGTGTTTAATCTTATCTGCATAACTGGCTATTTGTCTTAATTTTGTTAAAAGAGTCGATCTATCAACAAAAAAATTTGGTCAACATTTACAGGTGGTTTTTATTTATTGTAGTATAAAAATTACAAATTGAAGTAAAAAAATTAGATTAATTGCAAAAAATGAGAATATACAATCCTCATCCTAGTAATGAACCGCCTGAAATAACCTATTTATTTATTGATGGAGGTTATTTGAGAGACAAGTACAAAAGAGCTACTTCTAGATGGTTCAACAATGACGTTGTAGATTTGAGAAATATTGACTTTGCTGCAATTAAATGGCATTTTAAAGCTAAAAAGTTTTCTATTATGACTGCCTTGATGAAATTCAGAATAAAGATGAGAAGGAAGAATATTTTAAAGCTCGTGTATCTCAACAAAAGGATGATTTTAATAACATTCGTTCTTTGGAGGGATATCACGTTAAGTTAGGAAGTTTAGTAGGTACTCCAAACAATAAACGCCAAAAAGAAGTGGATGTTTTATTAACAGTAGATATGATGAATCACACGATTCGTAATAACATGACCAATGCAGTTTTAATTGCTGGAGATCGAGATTTTAAACCAGTTGTTGAAAGTCTAGTTAGTATGGGAATGTATGTAAAAATAGCTTCCGACCCTCGTTCAACTTCCTCAGAACTTAGATATGCTGCTGATGATTACATACCCTTATCATTTAAAAATTACTATGATTGGTCATATTTAGAACTGAGAAATAAGTATCCAATACCCAAAATTGATCGAAGAATAGATAGACCTAATAATGCTCACTTGCTTAAGCAGGGAAAAGTCAACGGTTACAAAGCAGAATTGTTTCAAAAAGATAGTGAGTTTATTCTCTTTTTTGAGAAGATAAAAGATGGTTATCCTTTAAGAATAAGTTCAGATATTGAAGACAGACCAGAAGTTTATTACTCTGTAAAGTATGGAAAAGAAATTGAATGGGATTGAATTAATTTACAGCTATAATCATTGAAAGTGAAAATATGAATTAAACAATCAAATTATTAGACGTAGTAGCTCTTACAGAAGACTTACCTGAAGTAAATTTATATCGTGGACAGGTAGGTACAATAGTAGAAATTCTCGCTGGTGGGAAAGCATTTGAGGTTGAGTTTTGCGACGCTAGTGGGCGTACTTATGAATCATTGGGTTTGCAACCAGAACAGTTGATGGTATTGTATTTTGCTCCTGTTTCTTGAGCGTACAAGAGTTTTCTAGTCAATGAACCTTAAAAAAATAATAATAAAGTAGGAACTTTGGATGCAGCGTCCCTACTATAGTCTACTGAGTTAATATAATTAATAGAAAAATTTTACAGGAGACTAATAGTGGCACAATTGGTTAAATTTCAACTAGATGATGATGAAGAGTCCTTTGTCTATATGGAAGTGGACGAAAAACTACTAGCAAGTAGCAATGATGATCAAGATGAAGGGTTAATTGGAATTGGGGATGAGGTAGCTAAACAAGCCAAACAAACTCTAGGAAAGGCTTTTTCTAGTATTAAGCCTGTAGCAAACGCAATTATAAAGAAAGTCCTGGACTTAAACAAACCCGCCGATGCAGTAGAAGTTAAATTTGGGGTAAAAATGAGTGGTGAACTGGGGGCTATTATAGCATCAGGTAGTGCAGAGGTCAACTATGAAATTACTCTGAAATGGAATAACACTAAGAGTAAAGAGGACTAAAAGTTCTCAAGTGGATAAATTTCTATGGGTTTAGAATTAGCTGTTGTTAGGGTTTTTAAATCTGGAGGTAGTATCGTTGGTTCGGGGTTTTTGGTTTCTGCTGAGTATATTTTAACTTGTGCCCATGTAGTGGCTTACTCTTTAGCTTCTTCTCTAGAAAATGCAAAAAAAATTATGAGGCAGAAAGAAATGCCTAACCAAATTATTGAAGTTAATTTTCCTGTTTTTGAGAAAGGCAAGATAGGTAAAAAACTTGAGACAAAAGTGGCTTTTTGGCAACCTCTAAATGATGAGGAAAATATACAAGATATTGCAGTATTAAAACTCATAAATCCTAGTTTACTTCCTCAAGGTGTTAAACCAATTAACTTAATTAAAATCGGAAATCAAAGTCTTTGGAAACATAAGTTTAGAGCATTAGGTTTTCCCAAAAAAGGGGGTGATGGCGAATGGGCTACCGGAGAATTGAGAGAACGAGTAGGCCAAGGTCGCATCCAAGTTGAGGGAATTACAGAGACAGGACTTCGTTTGGAAGAAGGGTTTAGTGGAACTGCTATCTGGGACGAAAAACTTCAGGGTGTTGTCGGTATGGCAGTAAAAGCAGACCAGGAACGCACTGAAGCCAAAGTGGCCTTTTTGACACCAACAGACCTACTACTCGAAGTGGGAGATTTGGCCAATGTTTGTGAGGTTGATGGGAGGATACAACAGGCGATCGCTGTTCTCCAGGATTATTTTCTAGATTATCGCGATGAGATACGTTGTGCTTACTACGAATCTTTGCCAGAAAATTCTATTCCTCTGAGTTCTGGGAAATCTCTATATGAGTTTCCTGAATCTTTGAGGGAGATTATTCAGAATTTGGATAACCGAATGAAGGAAAATTATTCTTTACTCGAGAGATTTATTTGTTTTTTACTACTGCATCTCCAGGATTTAGATATTCTGCCTCAGCTTTGTCATAAATTAAAAGAATGGTTAGAAAATTACTCGCAAAATCATCAAGGTTTGATGGGTGCTTTCAGAAAAGAGAAGGCGATCAAAAATCAGCAAAAATCTAACTCTAAACAACAAGAACCTTGTCTATTAGTAGCTGCTATTGAAAGAAGTAGTAGGTTTTTTGTGAAAGCATGGCTAATTAAAGATGCACGAAATTATACGCCCGAAAATGCTCAAGGTTGTTATCCTTTAATTGACGAAGAAGATATCTTGATGAATGAAAGAGGGACTATAATTAGTCAAAAAACTACCTCGGAGTCGAAAAAGCCTAAAAATTTAACTGAACTACTACAGTCATTTTGGGCTGATGTTCCTTCCCGTTGTGATTCTAACCTGAATAAAATTTCAATGTTTCTGCCTTACAAATTAATTGACCGGGATATCAAACCAGTAGATCGATATTTCAGTGATGAGAATGTACCAGAACAGTTCCAAACCTTACTGGGGACAGAATGTGAAGTAACCGTGAGGTTTTCGGAACGTCTTAAGTTGTCACAAAAGTCTAATCCTTATGTAGGTAAGTTTGAGGAAAAGTGGCGATCGCTAACCAACAGGCAAGGTGAAAAAGCAGCCAAGATTTTTCATCCTTCAGGTATTAGTAATATTAAGAGGGTTTTCAAACAAATTAATCCCGACAATGTTGTGGCAGTAAGATTAACAGAAGTGCTGCAAGCAGAGAAACGAGAATCAATTATGGAAGCCTTTTACTACGCCGGAATCCCTGTAGCACTGTGGATGAGACCAGAAGCAGAGAGTCTAGAGTGTTGCGAGGCACTGGAAGATGTATGCAACACCTGTAACTGTTGGTCAAAGTTACCTAGAGCTATAAAAACCAAACGTTATGAAGCTTGGGATAAAGAGGATGACAAAGATATTGGCAATTACTTATCATTGCTTTGGGATGACCCCAATCTTGTACCACCCGCTCAACAACTTAGGATGCCTTAATCAGTTATCAGTTATCAGTGAACAGTTATCAGTAATTAAGTTTACAGTTAATTATTCTCAGGAAAAATATAGGAATTTCCAAAGTTATAAGGTACATTTACGATCCCCTAAATCCCCCTTGAAAAGGGGGACTTTGAAGACTCTACCCTTTTTAAGCAGTTCCCCCCTTAGTAAGGGGGTTAGGGGGATCTGGGGCGGGGAGGGTCTAAAACTGTACCTCAATTAAAGAACTGCTATAATCACTAATATACCTTTGTCAAATACTGATTTAAACAGTTCCATAATCTTTTCTACTGAAAATGAGTGATTGGGAAATTTTTAAACAAAATATAGAACCTCACGATGGCATCGAAAATTTGCCACCACCTCCCAGTTGGCGACCCTTTAGCCAAGAGAGGAAACCTGGTGAAAGTCGCCTGAAACGACGGGGTGAAACTTTTCAGGTGCGTCCTGATGAGGTAAAAATGATTAATGCTGCATTATACTTGAGGCGACCATTACTAATTACTGGCAAACCAGGAACGGGTAAATCTTCCCTCGCTTATGCTGTAGCTCGACAACTGAAACTGGGAGAAGTGCTTTACTGGCCAATTACCACTCGCACTACCTTGAAAGAGGGACTATACAGTTATGATGCTATCGGTCGGTTACAGGAAGCTAAACAACAGGAAAACCTAAATAATCAAACTCTTTCCCCAGAAGAACGTCGAGAACAAATTCAACAGATTGAAAAATATATAACTCTGGGGTCTTTAGGTACAAGTTTGCTACCGTCAAAATATCCTCGCGTTCTCCTGATAGATGAGATTGATAAAAGTGACATCGATCTACCCAATAACTTACTGACTATTCTAGAAGAAGGATTTTTTGAAATCCCAGAATTAGTGAGAATTAAGAAAGAGGTAGACAAGGTAACGGTGCGTACTGCTTACACTGATGAAACTGACGAAAAGACTGCCTCTGAGATGGAAGCGGAAGTTGAGAATGGGCGGATAACTTGCACCGCTTTCCCTTTTGTGGTAATGACCAGTAACGGAGAGAGAGATTTTCCCGCACCTTTTTTACGACGGTGTTTGCGCTTAAGGATGAAATCTCCCACAAAGGAGGAGTTGACCAGAATTGTTACTGCTCATTTTAATCAAGCTACTGCGGAACAGGAAAAAATACAACAACTGATTGAGGGTTTTATTAATCTAGGAGATGAGAGAACTCTGGCAACTGACCAGTTACTGAATGCAATTTTCATGGTAACAGAGGGTCGCATTCCTGCTACAGAAGGCAAAACATTCGCTGAGGATAAATTAGTGCAGCAACTTTTCCAAGATTTAGGAAGAGTTGAGGATGAGGATTAAACGATGAGCGGTCCCAGTCTTTATTATGCCATTGAACGTTTGATAGACCGACTCGATGAAACCGGAATGTTAAAACGTCTGGAACTCAGCGATGAAAATATTGCCGATAGCATCTGGTTAGCTTTACAAATGGGTAAGGTAGAGACTCAAGAAAAGCAGGAGCAAAAAACAGAACCCGAACAACCTCTGGCGATCGAATTTGAGGAAGGTGAACCACTAGAATTTATACCTGACAGGGAACCCATTGTTTCAGTCATCACTGAAGAACCAACTCATCAAACCCCCGAACAACCTCCAGTCAAAGGTTTACCTTTTCAAGCTCCAGCAGCAGCAGCTCTCCAGAATGTTCTGGAATTAGGCCGTGCGCTGCGCCCTTTAATGCGGAAAGTTCCCTCGCTTACAGGGGAAGTGCTAGACGATGAAGCAACCGTGAATCTCATTGCCGAGCGGGATGTGTGGTTGCCCGTTACTAAACCAGAACCGGAACGGTGGCTCGATCTAGAACTGGTGGTAGAAGAGTCTAGTTCGGCTTTTATTTGGAGAGAGACGGTTAATGAACTGCAAGAAATTTTTGAAACTCAAGGAGCATTTAGAAATGTGCGAGTCTGGAGTTTGCTGAGTTCAAAAAGCAAATCGTTAAAATTAGTCCGGCGAGATAGCAGTGGAAAACCCAGGGAACGTGAACATAGTCACCCAGAATTGATTCATCCCAACCAACGGGGAGTAGTTATTCTGGTGAGTGACTGTACCTCTGGGGTTTGGCAAAATGCAACTATTCACCGCTGGTTAAAAAGTTGGTCGGAAAAAAGCCCAACTACGGTGCTACAAATGTTCCCCGAATATCTTTGGGAGAGTACCCAACTGGGAGCGGGACGTAAATTATTCGGTACTGCTATTACACCAGGAGTTGCTAACCCCCGTCTGGTGTTGGAAAATCTACCTGCTTGGATAGATATTGACTGGAAAAATGCTTTGGTTTTACCAGTTATTCTACCCGAACCTGAACTGTTGAAAAGTTGGTGTCGGGTGGTGTCGGGAGCAAGTAACGCACGAGTACCTATATTTTTATTTGATTTAGAATTTGTTGAGGAACAATATGGCGATCGACCTCAGCAAAGCGAGTCTAGAAAGGAAGTTTCAGCAGCAACTAGGGTGAGGCAATTTCTGGCAACAACTTCTATTACTGCTCAACGACTGGCAGGAATGATGGCAGCAGCTCCGGTAAATTTATCTGTGGTTAACTTGATTCGCAAAAATCTATTACCAGAAGCTACCCCTGTTCATGTAGCAGAAGTTTATATGGGAGGTTTGCTTGCTGCAACTGACTCTAACGGTCAAGAACAAATCTATGAATTTATCCCTGGTGTCCGACAAGAGTTGAATCAGGCAATGGGACGCAATGAAACTACAGCGGTTCTGGATGCTATTTCTCGTGACATAGCTGAAAAAATTGACCGACCTATTCGTAGTTTTCGGGCGTTGTTGACGTTATTGCCTCAATATGAAAAGGAAGACCGGGAGAAAATTTTACCTTTTGCTCAAGTTGCTGTTGAAGTATTGGAAAATCTAGGGGGAGAATATGCCGAATTTGCTCGCGAGGTTTCTCGGAATATTTCGAGTGTTCCAGATTCAACAATGGGGGAAACTGGAGAAATTACACCAGAACCTCAAATTTTAATTGATACCTTTGACGTTGCCTTCATTGAGGTGGAGGAAACTGTAACGTTTGAGTTTGATGTAGGAAAGCTGGAAAGAAGACGTTTAGGATTTTTGAGAAATGGATGGGTAATTGAAAAACAACGCCGACGAGTTACAGGCATTATTGAAGACTTAGACAATGGAATCAAACTTGAACTGGTTGAAATCCCCACAGGAAAGTTTCTGATGGGTTCCCCAGAAGATGAAGTGGAACGCTTTAGTGATGAAAGTCCTAAACATATAGTGATTGTTTCAGCTTTTCTTATGGGTCGCTATCCCATTACTCAAGGTCAGTGGAAAGCCATTGTTAATAATGTTCCGAAAATTCAACGTGACCTTGAGTCCAACCCTTCAAGATTTAAAGGAGATAATCAACCTGTAGAAACAGTATCTTGGTACGATGCAGTAGAATTTTGTGCCAGACTCTCTAGATATACAGGCAGAAACTATCGGCTCCCCAGTGAAGCTGAATGGGAATATGCCTGTCGTGCAGGAACGACTACACCTTTTCATTTTGGGAAAGCTATTACTACAAATTTAGCAAATTATAACGGCAATTATACTTATATCCAAGGGGCAAAAGATAAGTATAGAAAAAAAACAACTCCTGTAGGTAGTTTTGAAGTAGCGAATGCTTTTGGCTTATATGATATGCACGGCAATGTTTATGAGTGGTGCCAAGATGATTGGCATAATAATTATAAGGGCGCACCCAATGATGGTCGTGCATGGCTATCAGGGAATCAAAATACTACAGAAACTACTAGGAAAATTGTTCGTGGCGGCTCCTGGAATAACATTCCCATATACTGTCGAACCGCGTACCGCGACAACTATATTCCTGCTGCCTCGAATAACTTTATTGGTTTTCGTGTATTGCGTGTATCTTGAATAGACACTCTTTTACCCTCTTGAGTCCAGTCTTTGGCGAGAGAAAAGAGCGTTCGCACGTTACCAAAGTCCAGTCCCCCCCTTTTCAAGGGGGGTTAGGGGGGATCAAAACCCAAGGTAAAATCAACACCAAAAAATCCCTGCTGTTGAGCGGAAATCTTGAGTTAGAGAGCGATCGCACGTTACCAAATTCCAGTCCCCCCCTTTTCAAGGGGGGTTAGGGGGGATCGAAACCCAAGGTAAAATCAACACCAAAAAATCCCTGCTGTTGAGCGGAAATCTTGAGTTAGAGAGCGATCGCTCTTCGAGGTAGTAGTCGGAAGGTTAGTTGCGGGTTGATAACTCCTGTGTTTATCCCCCCTAACCTCCCTTAAGAAGGGGGGGACAACAGAAGAAGAAGGTACAAGAGTCAACACCAAAAAATCCCTGCTGTTAATGGGAAATCTTATACTTGGGGAGCGTTCGCTCTTCGAGGTAGTAGTCGGAAGGTTAGTTGCGGGTTGATAACTCCTGTGTTTATCCCCCCTAACCTCCCTTAAGAAGGGGGGGACAACAGAAGAAGGGAGGGACAAGAGTCAACACAAAAAAATCCCTGCTGTTAATGGGAAATCTTATACTTGGGGAGCGATCGCTCTTGGAGGTAGTAGTCGGAAGGTTAGTTGCGGGTTGATAGCTCCTGTGTTGATCCCCCCTAACCCCCCTTAAGAAGGGGGGGACAAGAGAAGAAGGGAGGGACAAGAGAAAGAAGGGGAGGACAAAAGTCAACACAAAAAAATCCCTGCTGTTAATGGGAAATCTTATACTTGGGGAGCGATCGCTCCTTCTCCAACTCCGGTCCCCCCCTTTTCAAGGGGGGTTAGGGGGGATCAATCTCTCAACTCACCAATCAAACTCTCCAACCGCCAACAAACTCCCTCAAACTCTTGCAAAACCTCAACATTAGTAAACCTAATCACCCGTAACCCATAACCTTCCAAAACAGAAGTCCTCTCAGCATCATAAGCTTTTCCTTCCTCCGTAAAGTGGCTATCCCCATCAATTTCAATTACCAACCTCAGAGCAGCACAATAGAAATCAACAATAAAGTTATCAATAGGTCGCTGTCTCAACACGCGCAGGGGAAAAGTTCTGAGGAAATCTTGCCAGAGTTTTTTTTCTGCTGGAGTGGGGTTTTTGCGGAGTTGTTTGGCGATGGGGACGAGTTGGCGGTTGTAGGGGAGGTGAAAGTTGGAGTCGTTGAGTTTTGGCATGGTGGGAGTTTGTGGTTGGTTTTACTTCTATGTTGATATCTCCTGGCTTTTTGATCCCCCCTAGCCCCCCTTAAAAAGGGGGGGACTGGAGTGGACTGGAGCAGCCTTAAAAAGGGGGGAACTGGAGTGGACTGGAGTAGCCTTAAAAAGGGGGGAACTGGAGTGGACTGGAGTTAGCCTTAAAAAGGGGGAATTGGAGTGGACTGGAGTAGCCTTAAAAAGGGGGGACTGGAGTGGACTGAAGTGGCCTAAAAAAGAGGGGGGGACTGGAGTAGTAAGATTAGGAAGTAATATAGAAATAATTGTAAGCTATCCTAGCAGATTAATGGTAAGAATAACTATTTGTGAGAAAAAGCAACAGGCTGAATACTATATAGAAGACCTGGGCAATAATGTTGAGCTAGCTATGGTGAAGATTCCAGGAGGCAAATTCCTCATGGGTTCTCCCGAAAATGAATTAGAGCGAGTGAGCTTGGAAAGCCCCCAACATGAAGTTACAGTGCCGGAATTTTACATGGGGCGTTATCCAATTACTCAGGGTCAGTGGAAAGCAGTTGTCGAAACCACTAAAAAAATTGAACGTGACCTTAATTCTGACCCTTCATTTTTTAAAGACGACTATGAAAACTATGGGCGTTGGAATCGCCCAGTTGAGCAAGTTTCCTGGCTAGATGCTCAAGAGTTTTGCGCCCGGTTAAGCCAGAAGACAGGGAGAGACTATCGGTTACCCAGTGAAGCAGAATGGGAATATGCTTGTCGTGCAGGAACGACTACACCCTTTCATTTTGGGGAAACTATTACTACAGACCTAGCTAACTACTGTGGAGTAGATAGAGATATTGATGAGATTATCTACAGTGGTTCCTATGGTAGAGGTCCAAAGGGAAAATATAGAGAACAAACCACTCCAGTCGGTTACTTTAAAACTTCTAATTTCTTTGGATTGTACGATATGCACGGCAACGTTTTGGAATGGTGTAAAGATGAGCGGCAGTGGCACTATATTAACCGCGCACCAGGTAATCAAAACATTGCAGAAGTTACTACAACAGTCATTCGTGGTGGCTCATGGACTGACTTTCCAGGGAACTGTCGCTCTGCGTACCACGACATCTATAATCCGGATGACTTGTACAACTTTATTGGTTTTCGTGTATTGCGTATCTCCCCCAGGACTCTTTAACAGTTATCAGTTATCAGCTTTTTCAGTTATCAGTTTTTTTAGTTATTAGCGCCTAAACTTATGGATATAAATAAGAGCATTAGTTTATCAAAAAGCTTACTAATTTGCTATTAGAATTGTCAAAGCTTATAAATATTTAACTGAGGAAAAAAAAGAATATGTATTATCTAAACAATTGTTGAGAAGTGGGACATCTATTGGAGCGAATATAGCAGAAGCAAATGAAGGTATATTTGAAGTTAAAAGTCAGAAGTAGGAGTAATTTATGAATTACCTGTACATTCTTGCTATGACTAAATTTGAGAGTTTAAAAATTTCCTAACAGTAATGACGGCTACTATATACCTCAAGCTTATTTTAGGTCACAAAGGACTGAAAAAGCTGATAACTGATAACTGAAAAGGTGCAGATGAGATTGCTAAAATCTTATTTTCCATCATCAAAAGAACTGAAAAAAGCTGATAACTGATAACTGATGACTGATAACTGAAATGGTAAGAATAACTATTCGTAAGAAGAAGCAACAAGCTGAATACTATATTGAAGACCTGGGTAATAATGTTGAGCTAGTTATGGTGAAGATTCCAGGGGGTAAGTTCCTCATGGGTTCCCCAGAAGATGAATTAGAGCGACAGAATAGGGAAAGTCCCCAACATGAAGTTACAGTACCTGAATTTTATATGGGGCGTTATCCAATTACTCAGGGTCAGTGGAAAGCCGTTGTCGAAACCACTGAAAGGATTGAACGTGACCTTAATTCTGACCCTTCATATTTTAAAGATGACTATGAAAACTATGAGCGTTGGAGTCGCCCAGTTGAGCAAGTTTCCTGGCTAGATGCTCAAGAGTTCTGCGCCCGGTTAACTCAGAAGACAGGGAGAGAATATCGGCTACCTAGTGAAGCAGAATGGGAATATGCTTGTCGTGCAGAAACGACTACACCCTTTCATTTTGGGGAAACTATTACTACAGACCTAGCTAACTACCATGGAGTAGATCAAGAGACTGGTAAAAATATCTACAGTGGTTCCTATGGCAGAGGTCCAAAAGGAGAACATAGAAAACAAACCACTCCAGTCGGTTACTTCAAAGTTGCTAATTCTTTTGGATTGTACGATATGCACGGCAACGTTTTTGAATGGTGCGAAGATGATTTGCACAAGAATTATGAAAACGCACCTAATGATAGTGGTGCGTGGCTATTAGGTAATCAAAAAACTACAAAGGCTACTAAAAAAGTCATTCGTGGTGGCTGCTGGAACTACTCTCCTAAAGACTGTCGCTCTGCGTTCCGCAGCACATTTGATACCTTAAACCTCTTTACTGGTTTTCGTGTATTGCGTATCCCCCCCAGGACTCTTGAATAGCGCTTTGCTCTCTTGACCTCTTGAGTCTCGCCTCTGGCAAGTCGAATTTTTTGATAATATTTGTGTTCCATAGCTAATATCATGTCCGGATAATTAGTGATGAAAAAACTTATCACGAGTGCTTAAACAGTAAATCTTTCTATTTTCCCCTCCAGGGAGGGGAGGGGCGAGGGTGGGTTCCCTACTCCCCTTTTCCCCTCCAGGGAGGGGAGGGGCGAGGGTGGGTCCCCCGCTCCCCTACTATTTTAATAATAAGTATTCAACCGGACATGATATAATATGCCTTCAAATTAGCAACAGTCTGCGATCGCTTACAGCGGTTTTCATTTCAGTAGACCACAGTAGGGACGCCCTTATGCAACGTCCCTACAGGGTTTTGGTTATGGCGATGTGGTTCATCAAGAGCGAAAAGCGCTGTATACCATTTCACAGAAGTCAAAAGTAGGAAATATCATCGTTTGAATGAAGACTATCAAACTTTACACGGTTTATAATGAACCACGTTAAAAGAATGATAACCCTGTAGGGACGTTGCATACCACATCCCTACTCTCCTATTCCCCCGCTCAAGAAATCTGGATAGCAAACATAAATCAACCTTCAGAACCTCAAACTATACCGGAATCACTCAACATAGAGGTAACAACATCTTCCATTACTTCAGGAACTGGTTCGATCGCTACAGGAGATGGAATGGGTTCAGGAATAGCTGGTTCGGGAACAGCAAAATCATCTACTACCGGAAGCGGAATTGGACGGGGAAAACCAAAATCTGGTTCTGTCACAACAAAATCATTGACATCTAAATTCGGAGTATTCTGTAAGATGGCAAATATACCTCCTCTTTCTGGAGGTGCAAAAATCGATTCCCCTGCACCAAAACCCTCCTCAATACCATTAGGATTATAGAATAGACGACCATTTAAAGGATTATAAATAATCAGGGCAGGATTATTTACTGCTTCATCATCATTGGTAATAATGGCGAACTCACTCTCATCCAGAGTACCCCCTATACTAGGAAATGATGACTGATTCAAAGCAATTTTATCTCCCTGCGCTTTCTCAAAATCAGTAATCAGGTCAATACCAAAGAAACCAGGGTCGAAAGGTGCAAAGAAATCCGATCCAAAAGAAAAGCGATCGCTACCTACTCCCCCAGTTAAAGTATCATTACCGTCCCCACCTTCGAGAGTGTCATCACCTGCTGCACCAAAGAGATTATTCGGGAAGCGGTTCCCAATGATGCGGTTATCCAGGTCATTGCCAGAACCGTTGATAGCAAATCTACCACTGTTAAAGTCTTCAGAAAGATTGAGAAATTCTATATTAGGACCTAATTGGTAGTCTACATAAGAGATTACCAAATCTTCTTCCCCTGCATTTTCTCCCTCTAATTCAGTGATGAAATCTTGAGGAGTATCAACAATGTAGGTATCGTTACCTTCTCCACCATTCATTGCGTCAATACCACTACCCCCATCAAGGTTATCATTACCATGACCACCTTCGAGTACATCATCGCCACTACCACCCTGGATAAAATCATCACCCTTACCGCCATCAACCAAGTCATTTCCAGGACCTCCATTCAGTCCGTCACTATCACGACCCCCGAATAAAGCATCATTACCATCACCCCCAAACAAATCATCGAAGTCGCTACCACCATCAAGCACATCATCACCATTTCCAGCAACGAGGAAGTCTGTACCAGCACCACCAATGATTACATTATTACCAAAAACACTTAAAAGTTGGTCATTTCCTGCACCACCATCAATGGTATCATTACCAAAACCACCATCAATAGTATCTGCTCCTGCGAGAGCGTTAATTAAATCGTCTCCAGAATTATTTTGGTCTGGTTGGGGAAAAAAGTCAGGACCTTCTGTTAGTACAAAATTAGTCATTTTTTCTACTACTTTTAAATACCACCATAGATTATATCATCTAATTAGGGTTTTAGAAGTCAGGAGTCAGGAGTCAGAATGAATGGTTTCAATATAAGTATGAGAATTGCTATGATTTTGTGTAGATGCTTATAATTTTTCTGACTACTTATTAATATCAGGACTTACGCAAAGAAACTATATATAGTGTATGCTCAAGAGAGCGATCGCTTAAAAAAGTGTAACCCACCCCCATCCCCTCCCGGGAGGGGAGCAAGAGGGGTGGGTGCAGCAGCCAATGAGACTTCAACCCACCGAGGAGCTAAGGTTCGGTAGGAATCTCCGCGCCTTCAGGCCGGAGAGGATGTCAAGCAATATTGCCTCAATATCCTGAGTGGACATAAACTTTGGTACGGCGTAGCTGGAAATGGCTTCCTCGTAGGCTGTACCAGCAATACGCGAAATGTCCTCTTTCTGTAGCTCATGAACTACACTTGGAATATTCAAACGAGCATTCAACTCTTCAATAGAGTCAATAAAGGCAGCAGCGCGTTCTTCATCTGTCATATCTGACATACCAATGTTTAATTCTTTCGCTAACTCTGCAAGTTGGTTTGTGATGTTAGGTAAAGATGCTTTCAGCACTTTGGGAAGAAGAATAGCATTACCCAAACCGTGGGATACACCATAAATTCCACCCAATTGATGGGATATCGCATGGACATATCCCAAGGAAGCGTTAGTAAATGCAATACCTGCTTGATGAGATGCTAATGCCATCGCCTCTCTTGCCTGAAAATTTTTTCCGTCTTCAAAAGCGACAGGTAGACTTTCAAAGATGTGTTTTATGGCTTCAATGGCATATCGATCCGTTTTCCTGCTTGCGTTTCTGCTAAGATAAGCTTCAACCGCATGTGTTAGAGCATCCATTCCCGTCATTGCTGTTATTGCAGGTGGCATAGTAGCCAAGAGTACCGGATCGAGGGCAGCTGCTTTTGGCACTAAATTAGGATCGACTACAAATCGTTTCCTGTGGCTTTCCTTTTCTGAGACAACGGAAGCGATGGTGACTTCTGAACCTGTTCCCGATGTTGTTGGGATAGCATAAAAAGGCAGCGGTTTTTGCTTTCCCTTCATTATGCCAACCAATTTCTCAGGGGTATTGCCATTTGTGGCAGCCATGGCAACGACTTTCGCCGCATCGATGACAGAGCCACCACCAACCGCAAGTACTGCATCAAATTGATTGGATAAGCCATGCTCCAGAGCTTTGCTAACATCTGCAAAAGTAGGATCTGGGTTAATATCATCAAACACGAAAACCGAAACGCCATCATTTTTTAGCTGCTCTATAACTGAATCAAGTTGTCCTCTTCGTTTAATGCCAGATGTTGTCATAATCAGCAGTTTCTTATACTTTGCCTGCGATATTTTTTCGGCTAATGTGAGCGCTGCTTGTTCGCCTGTAAAAAGCTCTGGTTCGTAGGTTTTGATGAACTTACCGAGTATTTTGAAAGCAAACATCAATGAACGGTTTTTAAGAAAATCGATAGGTTTAAACATTTTTACCTCATTTGATAATTTAATATTTGGCATGGTGCTTGTTTAGCCTAGTTATATCATGTCCGTTTGAATACTTATTATTAAGATAGTAGGGGAGCGGGGGAGTAGGAGACCCACCCCTAACCCCTCCGAGGAGGGGAAAATAGAAAGATTTACTGTTGAAGCATTCATGATAAGTTTTTTCATCACTAATTATCCGGACATGATATTAATCACTGTTTTGTGGCAGACTTGTGAAACATTCGATTCATCTCTGTTGCTGATATTCTTACTTTATGTCATTCTATTCAAGATTACTAGACCTTTATTTTTACTATTATATATTCCATAATAGAATATATAAAAAGTTAATAGAATATATGGATCGTTTGACGCTTTTAAATACTTTCATTTATGTTACCGAAGCAGGGAGCTTCTCCAGCGCAGCTAGGCTTTTAGGGCAAACCCAGTCACAAGTGAGCAAAATGATCCGACGCTTGGAAGAAGAGTTTCAGGTCTCACTCTTTCACCGCACAACACGCAAAATTACGCTTACTGAAGAAGGCCAGAATCTGCTGATCCATGCAAAAGCGATAATCGAAAGGTTTAATATTGCTCAAGAGGATTTACAGGGTTATCAATCAGACCCAAAAGGTAAAATTAGGCTTTTAACATCCAATGGAATTGGTGGATCGGTTGTTATAGAGATAATCGCAAAGTTTCTGAACTACTATCCACATATTCAAATTGACCATGTTGTCTCCGATCAATTTATCAATATGGTCGAGAACCAAATTGATGTCGCCATATGGTTGGGCAATTTAAAAGATAGTACTTTACGAGCAAGGAAGATCGGGCTGATCCGGCCTATTACAGCCGCCACGCCAACATATCTTAAAAAGAACGGAATGCCTAAAAAACCTGAAGACCTAATAAATCATAACTGTATCAGTTTCACACGGCTTGGACAATTCATAGGGCTGGGGAATCGCAACACATGGCAGTATCTGGATAAAGATGGAACTCCGAAAAGTATTGAGATCAGAGGAAATTACCAGGTCGATCAGTCGTTGTTTATTGCAAAAGCTGCAATGCTTGATATCGGTATTTATAAAGGTCCGTCTTATTTGTTTTTTGATATGTTGAATACAGGCGAGTTGATTGAAATTCTTTCTGAATATGAGTTTGAAACATTTCCCATTTACTTGCTCTATCACGCAGGAGATTTTATTCCTTCACGGATCAAAGTATTTATGGATTTCATAAGCGATGAATTCAGGTTAAGAACATATTTATCAGAGTAATTTTTTATGCGTGTTCTTGGGTGCTTCACCAAGTTAACTTTTGAGCTTTAGGGATAGAAGCCTAATCTCCTAGTAATTCGCTCTTATTTGGAGGAGAGTGTGATCTGACAATAATAAACCTGTAGGTAAGTATATCCTTACGATTAAACTGCCAGAATTTAGATGATTTTCTCAAGGAGTAAAAATTTCCAGATACAGTTTATCATATAAGGTAATTTCAACAGGAGTTACGCAAATTCTTAGACAATACGCTATTTTTAGGGGGCGAATGCCATTCGCCCCTACTAGATGTGGCGCTTGGTGCGTAAGTCCTGTTCAACTTAAACAATCAAGTTTCTTTCCCAAAGAATACAAAATATAAAACTTTACTCAATTATGAAAACTCAACAATATCAACCATTTTTACTCCGCTTATTTCACGGTATTAATGCTTTACTGATAATTGCTTGTCTCATTACAGGTTTTTTAGTTTATGATAGCTGGGACGGTAGATTTGGTCAACTTGGTCTGACTGTAAAAAACCGCAGTTTAATTGATATTCATGGAACTTTTGCTTTTGTCTTGTTTTTTGTATTTTTGGGGTTTCTAATAGTTAGTATTAGAATTGGCAGAAACCGTTTAATTAAATCAGATGATTTGCCAAAATTAATAAATAAAGTAGGTACAAAAATTTGGTGGCATAGACTGCATCGCATTGTTAATACCACAATTTTACTCGCAGCAATTTTATCCATAGGTTCAGGAAAACTTCAAGATGAAAATTGGTTGCCAAGTGGAGAAATGAATCACATTTGGTACTACATTCATCTCACAGGTTGGTTAATAATGTTATTGGCGATCGCTACTCACTTATTGATGAGTGCCAAAATAGGTGGAATATCTCTAATTTTATCTATGTTTAAGTTTAAATTTTCAACAAAGTAGCGATCGCCCTGTTTTTGAAATGAAAGTTTTGAAACAGGACTTACGCAAAATATCAAATCACGCACCATTTGTAGGGGCGAATGGCATTTGCGTTCCGCAAAGCTCCGCTTTATATGTTGCGGAGCAAAACGCCCTCCCTGTATGTAGAGTCTGTGCTTAAGTCCTGGAAATTAAAGTTTTGCAGAAAAAACAAACCCCCCTAAAAAAGAGAGGCTTTAAAAAGTTGAATATTAGAAAATTAATTATTTGAAGAAGAAGTCAGAAGTTCAAACCTGCCATTAATTGAAAACTAACTAATCTGATGATTTGTAATTGATATTAAACTAATTTATTCATATTAGCTCATACAAACAGGACTTACGCACGGACACTAAATAGACTGAGGGCGTTAGCGGAGCTTTGCGGAACGCAAATGCCATTCGCCCCTACAGATGGCGTTTTTAAGGTGAATTTGCGTAACTGACCAATTTATTTATCTTAGCTCATACAGAATTTTCCTGTTAATTCTCACTCCTGAACTCTAACTCCTGACTCCTGTTTGCGGAGCATTCCGTAGGAAATTCTTTCTAATGATGATGATGATGATGGTGGTCATGGTCGTGATGGTGATGATGACCGTGGGAATGTCCATGTTCCCCACCATGACTATGACTATGAGTTTTCTTCGCCTGTGCCACTGCTAAAGAAGGATTAACAGCTAAAGCATTCTCACTCAACAACTCCTCAATATAAAGGTTAGCCCACTCCGCAGCCATCTTCAAAAATTCTGGGCGATCGTTTACACAAGGCATTTGACGATAAGTTACTTGTGGATATTTGCGACGTATCGCTTCAATAATATGCTCAACATCTAATAATGTTTCGTGATTTTCTGTGGCAAAACCGATAGGCATAAATATAATAGCTGTTGCACCTAATTCTATGAGGTTTTTAGCAGCAGTTTTCGCATCTGGTTGAGTCCAGTCAATTAGTGGGGTATCGTGATTTAACCAACCTACAGAAATTAAAGGAAAACGATTAATTAAACGTTCCCGCACTAACTCATAAAGTGCCTGACTTTCATCAATTCCAGAAGTAAAACCTTTCGCTTCGTGAGGACAACCATGATTAGTTAAAACAATGCCAATTTGAGATGGTAAATGAGCAACTGCTAAATCATTAGCAATTTCTTCTTCTACCATTGTTGCCATTAGATTAATATAATCTGGTTCGTTATAAAAGGAAGGAATATAACGTTGACCTTTAATCCAATGTTCGGTATTGTCTGCTAATTTTACTAAAGCTTCATTCACTTGTTCGACAGCAATTCCACTGGTAAAAATAGAATCAACTACGAGCAAAGGATAAATCAATAATTTATCAAACCCTTCAGCTTTAATTTGTGTTAATACTTGTTCTGGTAAGTGGGGAGCGCAGAAGTTAAAAGCTTTGAAAACTTTGACGCGATCGCCCCATTTTGTTTGGAGATTTTTTTCAATTCCTGCTCTTTGACTTTCAAAAATAGCATTATGAGGAGAGATAAAATTGCCATGTTGATGACTCCATTCATGCAAGTCAAAAATAGCTAATAATTTGGCAATAGGAGGATATATCCAGGTAGGAACAGGAGCAAATTTAGCAGTAAGTAAATTTAAAGCTTGTTCGTTATAATTCGCAAAATCTTCATAACTTTCTACTTCACCATATCCCATTAATAAGACTGCTACTCTGTCTTTTTTATCCGATGGAGTAACTGTTGATTGTTGAATTTTTTCTGGAGTAGTAACCACGTTTTTCCCTTGATTTTAGAAATATTAATTAACTTGAAACAAGAATGTGCAACAGAAACAATTTCTTGATTTATACCCTGTCAAAAAACAAGTATAAAAATTATTTTTTTGAGAATAGGTTTGATTGACATAAGATTGAAAAAAAGCAAACATTTTTCTCGAACCCGCCCCTACAACTATTGGTTTCTGTGCAACAGTAGTAGTGAGTAATTTCACTCTGGTGTTAGTTTAACACTCCCCTCCGGGGGGATGGGTACTAAAATAATTGAGATTATATAAAATATTGAAGGTTTGCTTGGGACATTTAATGAAGTCAGAAGTTCAGAAGTCAGAAGTTAACCCACCCCTAACCCCTCCCAGGAGGGGAAGTAGGGGATTGGAGCAAGGTTCCAAAAATACAGCATATTTCGGGCAAATAAGGTACAGGGTAAATGATGAAAATATGTAGTGCGGGCATCTTGCCCGCGATGGATGTACCTCATAACAAGGGGAAACGGTATATTTCGCCTTAAAAGGCGGCGTTTTAGACCCAATTATTTGGATAAAAAGCTGAAGACTCAGACAAGGCCAGATTTACTGATAACTGATAACTGATAACTGATAACTGATTAGACCCAATTATTTTGATCAAAAGCTGAAGACTCAAACAAGGCCAGATTTTTCCATCCTTCAGTTCTATCCTAGATAACTAAAGCCTTCTTCCTTCTTCCTTATGACTTCTGACTTTTGACTTATAACTTATAACTTCAGGACTTACACAAATTATTAGATAAAACGCTATCTGTAGAGGGCGAATGCCATTCGCCCCTACTAGATATGGCGGTTCTGCGTCAGTCCTGACTTCTAACTTTCTTCCTTCTTACTTTTGACTTTTGACTTTTGACTTCTAACTTTCTTCCTTCTTACTTTTGACTTTTGACTTCTAACTTTCTTCCTTCTTCCTTCTTGCTTCTTCCTTCTTCAACATGACGATAGTAATTTGCCCTGGAATGCACGACTCAAAGCTAACTGAGCAATTTTTGGAGGGATTATTTGTCCATTGGCAAAGTCTCTCTCAATCTGGAGAGCTGTTAATTTGTCCCACTCAAGATTATTCTCCCTATTCTGCTATTGACATTTTGAACTTTTTATGCATAAAAAAACAATTAACTAAAAATGTGCCACTATTATTTATTGCCTTTAGTGCCGGAGTAGTAGGAGCAGTGGGAGCAGCTTGGGGTTGGCAACTGCGGGGTGGACAAGTCAAAGCCTTTGTTGCTATTGATGGGTGGGGAATGCCTGTAGGGAAACTTTCCCATATATAAAGTGAGTCACGACTATTTTACCCATTGGAGTTGGGGACTTTTGGGGACTGTGGATGAGAGTTTTTATGCCCATCCATATGTAGAACATTTGGAAATCTGGCGATCGCCCCAAACTACTAAAGGTTGGTGGCTACATCAAAACAGTGCCCAATTAGAAACAGCCTCACCAGCGACAGTTAAGGAATTTATTAGTCAAATTTTGGAAAAGTATCAAGAATTTTCTCAGTATAAAAAATAGAAAAGGGAGTAGGGACTTGTATGCAATATCCCTACATAAGAGGATATCTGAAAAGTTTTTGATACTGAATTTTGCCCCTAACCCCCAACTTTGGGGGAACAAGAATCAATTTGCTTCTCAAAGTCCCCCAATGCGTGGGGGATGCGCGGGGGCACTGAATTTGCCCCCGAGCAAGCCAACTTTGGAGGGAACAAGAGTCAATTTGCTTCTCAAAGTCCCCCAATGCGTGGGGGATGCGCGGGGCTTGTTTGATACTGAATTTTGCCCCCTAGCCCCCAACTTTGGGGGAACAAGACAATTTGCTTGCTCTAGTCCCCCAATGCGTGGGGGATGCGCGGGGCTTGTTTGATACTGAATTTTGCCCCCTAGCCCCCAACTTTGGGGGAACAAGACAATTTGCTTGCTCTAGTCCCCCAATGCGTGGGGGATGCGCGGGGCTTGTTTGATACTGAATTTTGCCCCCTAGCCCCCAACTTTGGGGGAACAAGACAATTTGCTTGCTCTAGTCCCCCAATGCGTGGGGGATGCGCGGGGGCTTGTTTGATACTGAATTTTGCCCCCTAGCCCCCCAACTTTGGGGGAACAAGACAATTTGCTTCTAAAAGTCCCCCAATGCGTGGGGGATGCGCGGGGCTTGTTTGATACTGAATTTTGCCCCCTAGCCCCCAACTTTGGGGGAACAAGACAATTTGCTTGCTCATAGTCCCCCAATGCGTGGGGGATGCGCGGGGAGCTTACAAGAATAAAGTATTTTTATAGGAGTAATCTAGGGTGAAAACAACAGAAAAAACATCTTATATAAATATCAATGGCGTTGAACATTATTATGAGTGGATAAAGACATCAAATTCCACAGAAAAATCAAAACCAGTAATGGTATTTCTCCACGGATGGGGAGGTTCTGGTAGATATTGGGAAAGTACAGCCAAGGAGCTTTCTAGTCAGTTTGATTGTTTAATTTATGACTTACGAGGATTTGGACGTTCATGTTTACCTCAACCTTCTACTACTGAGGAAAAAACTCTTTTAAAATCCTCAAAAAATCCGACAGAAAAATATGAATTAGTAGGCTATGCAGAAGATTTAGCAATATTACTTGATGCTTTAAATTTAGAGAAAGTTTATATTAATGCTCATTCTATGGGAGGTTCTATTGCTGCCTTATTTTTGAATATGTATCCAGAGAGAATAGAAAAAGCAATCTTAACTTGTAGCGGTATTTTTGAATATGATGAAAAAACATTTACAACCTTTCATAAATTTAGTCGTTATGTAGTTATGTTTCGCCCCAAATGGCTAGTACAAATTCCATTTATGAGCCGCATATTTATGGCAAGATTTTTATATAAATCTCTGCCAGATAGTATTAGTCGTACATTTTTAGAAGATTTTTATTAGCAGATTTTGATGCTGCTTATGGCACAGTTTTAACTTCTGTAAGTAAAGAAGCCACAGAATGGTTACCAGAACAATTTAAAAAATTTACAGTACCTACTTTATTAGTAGCTGGCGAATATGACCAAATTATTCCCGCAGAAATGGGTAGGCAAGCAGCAGAATTAAATGAAAAAATAGAATTAAGTGTTATGCCAAATACAGCTCATTTTCCTATGTTAGAAGACCGGGAAAATTATTTACAAAGGGTGGCAAATTTTTTGGCTTAGATTAAGAATTAACGGTAGTGCCTGTGCGAAAGTGTGGGAATGGTAATATAATTATTGTCCTTAAACACTTTCTATTATCATGGAATGTCCTCTATGTGGCAATCAGAAAACTCATAAACATGGAAAGACCAGCAAAGGAAGTCAACTTTGTGAAAGTTTCCAGATTACAGTCAAACCCTGACCTGATGGCGCTATCGCCCACAATTGGGTATCATTAGCGATCGCTCTAGCTTAGACTATGAAGCCAGCAAGAATGAGAGGTAGAAGATTATGATCATATTCCACCCTCATCGATTCTCTGTAGACCTATGGCTGGCTTCTGAATGAAGCAAGACGGTTACTTTTTACGTGCTGAACTTAACCGGAGCTTGACCAGGAATGCACCGACTAAGCCCAACCCGAAAAGACTGCTCGGTTCTGGGGCTTTGGTGCGTTCGGCATAAAAACCCGTATCCTCAAGAACACTGATTTTATAGCTCGGGTCAAAGTAGTCATATTCTGGGTTAAGCTCCATTAGGCCAGGACTTAAGGAGTCACTAGAGGGAGCCGAAGCGGGGGCAGGTACACTGGGATTAGACTGAGTGATTGTAGAACCTCCAAACCACTTTCTGAGTGCATTTAATCCTCCCCAAATCCAGTTTTTCTTGGTGGAAACACGGGTGGAAGCAGAGCGGTCCCTATAGCTGGTATTGCCAGGACCATCATTGGAACTCACAAAGGAATGAACTCCTGCGACTCGACCGTTAATAAATAGACCTCCACCGCTATCACCGGGGGCAAGCTGATACTCTAAATTCATGGGTTGGCTTAAGAAGGCCCACCATTTGCTGTCACGAGGGTCGTCAAAGTCAGAGACTAAAACATTGGTACTGTATCCTAGTCGATTACCTGTGCCAATGATGTTTTGTCCAGCTCGCTTGGTTCCACCGGGATAAATTGCTCCGGTGAGACCGTTACCAGTGCGGCCATAGCCAACGTAAGTACCAAGGCTGATATCTTCATTAAAGCTGGTATAGAGTGAGGCAGGCTTTACTCCTGTAACGGAGCGAGATAGGGCAAGAAGGGCAATGTCATTGCCTAATCCCAGGTTACGACGGGTTGAAAACCAATTCCGATGAGCGGTTAATCCGGTTACAGAATAACGACTATTGCCCACCGAAAATGTCCCTTGATTCATGTAAGAGCCATTTTCTACACAATGGGCGGCTGTCATCACATATCGAGAGCCAATGAGGGTTCCCGAACATGCCCAGCTACCCCTTGAGTTGCGGGCACTGAGATATCCGACACTGGGAAATAAGTTGGCCAGACTCCGATATTGGGAGTCATAGCGATCGTGACGGATTGTACCCGCTTGCACGGGGGGAGCGATCGCGCTAACTCCCACTGTAGCGGTAAGCGCTAAGAGCGCAGAGGATAATGAAAATGATTTGGTTTTATCGTCTTCCATGGTGATTTTTTCTCAATTTCAAAGGATTACAAACCAATTCTCTGCCCTGCATTGATTCACCATAATCGTCAGTAGCAGCAGAGTATATGCAGAAAAGAGCGATCGCCCTTGACAATGACCGGATGGGTCACTATCGATACCATCATAGGAGCAGACATCTTGTTATTTACATATAACTAGACAAACTAGAGAACAAGAATCTGGCTTAAGTAGTCCTACGGTTGTAAAATCACTAACTCAAATACGATGTTGATCCCCTATGGATAAATCAGTTGATAATGAGTTTGGATATTTGGTTGAACAAGTCTACATTTATATATCAGTCCTGGAGAAAAAAATCGTGCAAAATTAAATTTGAACTAGCCTACATTTGTATATCAGCCCTAGAGAGAAAAGTTGTGCAAAATTTTAGCGAAGTAATTGTAAACACTGGATACAGCTATCGAACAAACTCAAGCAGAAAGATTTGACGACCTCAGAGAAGCAACTTTGGCGATTGCGGAAGAGCTTCAAGTTGCTCTAGACAACGACAGCGATGGAGTCTGCGCCCAAGTCCGCATTGAAATCGACCAAGAAGCAGTATTAACACGCTCTGCTATCAAGATATCACCCTAACTCGCAATGACGGCGGGAACCTGATAAATGACACAGTTACTGTAACCCAACTGGATGACCTCACCTACGAAGTTGCCAACATAGCAAACTTAAGTAATACCGAAGGCGAATACGAACTCATTGTTGCCGCTAATAACGTTCAAGACATAGACGGCAATAACGGAGTCGGTGGAAAAGGGTTCACCTGGGAACTAGACAACAACGTACCCACCTTGACCGGAATTGATGAAATTACTAGCGTTCGTAATATTCCTAATCCCAGTATAACTGTCACCTTTGACCAGGCGATCGCTCCCGAATCTTTCAATTTCCAAGATATTACCCTCACAGTTGATGGCGGTGAAAATCTAATCACAGAAAATATAGAAATTGAGGAACAAGATGAAACAACTTACGTCATCAAAGGCTTAATCCCCTTCCAAACTGAAGATGGGGAATATACCCTAACAGTCAATGGTTCGGGAATTACAGACAGCGCGGGTAACTCAATAGCTGACAATTTGTCTACCAGTTGGGAACTAGATACAATTGCACCTCTAGCTGCAACTAACATTCAAGTTAATGGTTCTAGCAACGATCCATCCGACTCAACCCAGGATGACATCAACTATGGAGAATTCAGTATTACCAGCAACAATATTACCATTGCAGGAGACTTACCAGAAGAAAATCTGCAAGTTTCTTTCACAGACATAACCACAGGAGACTCCCTCGGTCAAGCAACAGTAACAGGAACAAACTTCACTGGAAATATAGAACTTTCTGGAGTAGGGTCTCGCACAGTAGAAATAGCGATCGCCGATCGAGCAGGAAATTCGACAACAGGAACTCTCGAACTATTCGCCGATGTTACCGCACCTACCATCCTAGAATTCTCCAACGTTCCAGAAACCCTAACTACAGACCCCGTAAGATTTATCGATGTCCGTTTTTCAGAAGCCATCGACATTACAACCTTTGACAACAGCGACATTACCCTCACCCGCGATGGTGAAACAGTCTCAACCGATGGAATTACCATCAAAAATATTTCTGATAACACCTACCGAATTCAGAAACTGAGAAATTTAACCAAAACCTTTGGTAACTAAAGTTTAGGAATTAATACCACAACTATCCAAGACGAAGCAGGAAATTCTGGCACAGATACAGAATTTGCCAACTTTATTATAGATGAAGTTGTTACTCTTCCCCCAGAGGCAACCATCGGTGACTTTGTTTGGTTAGACAGTAATGTTGACGGTATTCAAGACCAAAACGAAGCAGGTCTAGCAGATATTACAGTAAATCTCTATGACCGCGATGAAAACTTAGTTGACACAACCACAACTATTGACTCTGGTTCCTACAGTTTCACAGACATTCCTCCAGGGGAATACTTCCTAGAATTTATCGCACCTGAAGGCGTAACCTTCAGTCCTCAAAATGAAGGAACAAATGACAATCTAGATAGCGATGTAGACCCCACCACAGGTCGTACTACTTCCATGAACCTATCCCACTAATAATATTTTTGCTAAAAACCCTAAAAATTTTGATAATTAAAAGCGAAAAATTAAGCTTTTTAAGCATATTTTACTTAAAAAGCTTAATTTTTTTAAAATAGTGGGATAGGTTTATCACCTTAGTTGACGAGCAAACTGATTTGACTTGGGATGCAGGTCTCTACCTCATTGATGAAGTTACTGACGATGAAATTAATGGTGGTGCAGACAACGATGTGCTGAATGGAGAAGCAGGTGACGATACATTAAGTAGTGGAGGAGGAAACGACACACTCAGGGGTGGCAGTGGCGAGGATAATCTCCTAGGAGGAGGAGGTGCAGACCGCTTGAATGGTGGTCAGGGTAATGATACTCTTAATGGTGGTATAGGCAACGACCGTCTGTTTGGTACATCTGGTAATGACCTTTTGATTGGTCGTCGTGGTAATGACCGTCTCCTTGGAGGTAGTGGTGATGATACCCTTAATGGTGGTATTGGTCGCGATCGCCTCAATGGTGGTAGCGGAAATGATGTTCTCACTGGAGGAGGTAGTATTGACCGCTTTATTTTCAACACCAACAAAGAGTTTAATCCTGAAGATTTAGGAATAGATAAAATTACAGACTTCGTTCCCGGACAAGATTTGATTCTTCTGGATAAAAGAACTTTCACCGCACTGATGAGTGACAGTGGAACTGGGTTTAGTATTGATACTGAATTTGAGACAGTGACTCTTCAACAATTAATAATTAATAATTAATAATGAATAATGAATAATTACCTCTCCTTGAAACGGATAGGATTGACAAATTCATGAAAATTTTTCTTCTCTTGGTCGATTGGATATGGCGCAGGTTTCCTCGCCATCCCATCCTAACGGACTGCTCCGCAAACGACCGCTTATTATCCCCTTAAAAGGGGAGGATTTAAACCACAATTTTTCGGTAATCGAGACGCCAGAACTGCCAATGCTTTTATTGTGTACAATACTGAAAATGGAAACTTATTCTACAACCCCAATGGCAGTGAAGCAGGATTTGGCGGAGGTGGTCGATTCGCAAAACTGCTCAATACAGCATCTTTAAGTGAGGATAATTTTTTACTGAGATAATAGTTAGGTAGTATTGCATTGTAATGGTCGTGAATTGCCCAGCAATGTTTGTTATCACCGGGACTTACGCAGAGACACTAAATCCAGTGAGGGTGAATGCCATTTGAGGGCGAATGCCATTTGAGGGCGAATGCCATTTGAGGGCGAATGCCATTTGAGGGCGAATGCCATTTGAGGGCGAATGCCATTTGAGGGCGAATGCCATTTGAGGGCGAATGCCATTTGAGGGCGAATGCCATTTGAGGGCGAATGCCATTTGAGGGCGAATGCCATTTGAGGGCGAATGCCATTTGAGGGCGAATGCCATTTGAGGGCGAATGCCATTTGAGGGCGAATGCCATTTGAGGGCGAATGCCATTTGAGGGCGAATGCCATTTGAGGGCGAATGCCATTTGAGGGCGAATGCCATTTGAGGGCGAATGCCATTTGAGGGCGAATGCCATTTGAGGGCGAATGCCATTTGAGGGCGAATGCCATTTGAGGGCGAATGCCATTTGAGGGCGAATGCCATTTGAGGGCGAATGCCATTTGAGGGCGAATGCCATTCGCCCCTACTGTGGTCTATACAAATAAAAACGGCTGTAAAAAATGTCACAAATAGTTAGTAATATCAAATCCGGTAGCATCGGTGTTATTCAGTATTTAAAGATAAGAGAATGGCATTCGCCCTATATTGTAGGGGCGAATGGCCATTCGCCCTTACCCATTGTATGACGAGCAACTGAATTATATTACTCCGATTTCTCGGGAACCCTAGCCAACAGATTTGATATAACTGATGAATTCAAATAATAAGCTGAAATTACTGTAGAGTAGAGGTTTTAAGTACCTAAAATACCACTTTTGACTTTTGACTTCTGACTTTAGTGAAATGGTATTACCGAAATATTGTGGGTATGCGCCTCCCCTTTTCAGGGGATAATAAATAAAAATTTTCATGATTAGTCAATCCTCTTCTTTTCAAGGAGAGGTAATTCTAAATTCTAAATTCTAAATTCTAAATTCTAAATTCTAAATTCTTGAAGAGGCACGGTAGTGGGAGCATCTTACTCCCGTGCCAGGTATTCCTCATTCCTTAATTTTAAGTGTAGAAATTTCTGTAAAAACTATGGTGGATACTGACACTGCGATACTGCTTTAAATTCTGCCATTATTAAAAATGTAAGTAAGTTTTAAGTTTAAGGATAATTAAATGAGTTTTTCCATTCAATCTCTATATACTTGGTATCGCAATACTATCCGTAATCCTAAGTATCGTTGGTGGATTATTGCTGGAACATTGGCTTATGTATTGAGTCCTTTTGACATCTCTCCCGATTTTATCCCAATTGCAGGACAAATCGATGATATTGCTATTGTAACTCTCTTAGTGGCAGAAGTTTCTCAGATGGCAGTTGAATTTATAAAGTTACGTCGGGGTAAAAAAGATGTAGCAGTTGCACCTGATATTAATGATAAAGATTCAACTACTACTGATACCACAGTTGATGTAGATGCTGTTTCTGTCAAGTAAATTAGACTTAGGCAAAATTAGCTTTCGAGTATTTTGTCTTGATAAGAATATTTAATCCAAATCTCCGGTTGATTAACAACGATGGATTTGGGTTTATTTTTTTGCAGGAAAATGGTATTAGTTCAAGGGTATTTGCTACGAGTGGGAAGTTATGAAATTTAGGGAACTTGTAAATAAACTTGGTTGTGAGGCGATCGCTAGTAGTCTAGAAAAAACTAATGGTGTGGCCCCAGATATTACAGGTGTGGCCCCAGTGGATGAAGCAGTAGTAGGTACTCTTAGTTATAT
This sequence comes from Okeania sp. KiyG1, assembly GCF_014132355.1. GTDB lineage: Bacteria > Cyanobacteriota > Cyanobacteriia > Cyanobacteriales > Microcoleaceae > Okeania. Next base: position 39,572 of record NZ_BLZO01000039.1, on the reverse strand, counting down.
AGAAGGAGCAAAATTTGCCAGTTATTTAGGCACGACAAATGCTAGTGCTTTGATTTTGCCCATGGATGAGACTCTGCAAACCCAGGCAAGCGAACGTGGTATTGAGTGGGTAGCTGGAAAAGAACCGAGATTATTATTTGCCAAGGCGATCGCTCTTTTTTATCAACCTTTTCAACCTATTCGAGAAATTCATAGCACTGCTGTTATTCACTCAACAGCGGAAATAGGAAAAAATGTTTATCTTGGCGCTCATGTTGTGGTTGATGCGGGGGTAAAAATTGGGGACAATGTTTGTATTTATCCAAATGTAGTAATTTATCCAGATGTAGAAATAGGAGATAATTCTGTTTTACACGCCAACTGTTCGATTCATGAACGTAGTCAGATTGGTAATGGTTGTGTGATTCATAGTGGAGCGGTTATTGGTGGAGAAGGTTTTGGTTTTGTGCCTACTCAAGAGGGTTGGTATAAAATGGAACAGTCTGGCAGAGTGGTTTTGGAAGATGGGGTTGAAGTTGGTGGTAATACTACTATCGATCGCCCCGCAGTGGGAGAAACTAGAATTGGCAAAAATACAAAGTTGGATAATTTAGTGCAGGTCGGTCATGGTTGTCAAATTGGGAAAAACTGTGCTTTGGCCGCTCAAGTTGGTTTAGCTGGTGGGGTGAAACTTGGTGATAATGTGATTTTGGCAGGTCAAGTGGGTATTGCTAATCAGGCAAAAATTGGAGATGGAGCGATCGCTACTGCTCAAGCGGGTGTTCATAATGATGTTGCTGCTGGAGAAATTGTTTCTAGTAGTCCTGCTGTTCCTTATAAGATTTATTTAAAAGCGTCTGCTATTTATAAACGTTTACCTGAAATTTATCAATATGTGAAACAGATTAAACGAATTTTGAATATTAGTTCTTATTAGAAGAAGGAAGAAGGAAGAAGGAAGAAGGCAGAAGGCAGAAGGCAGAAGGCAGAAGGGAAAATTACTTATGGATAGTAAACGATTGGCCACTCCGTGTCTTATAATATCAAATCCGGTAGCATCGGTGTTATTCAGTCTTTAAAGATAAGAGTAGGGGCGAATGGCATTCGCCCTATATTGTAGGGGCGTTAGCAGCAGCTTTGCGTTAGTAAATGGCCATTCGTCCTTACCCATTGTATGACGATCGACAGAATTATATTACTCTGAAGCCAACGGATTTGATATAATCCCTAACCCCAAGCAATTTTAAGCATTCCCATTGACGGTGGGGTATTAAACCCGCAAAAGAAAAGATAAAACTGCTATTTCAACTTACGCTGATTATTTTTTAAGTAGATTAAGTAAACTCTAGTCTAGATATGTCAATTTTTTCTGAGGAAAATTATAGTGAAAGTTGAACAAGTTATTAATACCCTAAATTTGGATTTACCTACTCTATTTGAAAAGGATATTTCCTACGATATTTATACTAAAAATATTTTTTTAAAGACCCAGTTAATACATTCAAGTGGAAGTTTAATTATCGAATTATTTTTTGGACTTTGCGCTTTCATGGTCGGTTATTTTTCACAGAACTCTATTTTGATTTGCACAATGTTCAGCAAACAGAAGAAAATATAATTTTGGCAAATTGGACTGTGCGTGGAATATTAAGAGTTCCTTGGCAAGCCAGAATTTTTTTTAATGGTTATTCTACTTATAAATTGAATCAAGATGGATTAATTTATGAGCATATTGATACTTGGGATAGAAAACCTACTGAAATATTAAAGCAGTTTTTTCATAAGGGTTGAATTCAGTTATCAGTTATCAGTTATCAGGTTTATGATTAGAGAAAGGTTAGGACATACAGCAGATTCGGTTGTATATGAAGTACAGATATTAATGATTAAATCTTCCCAGTGGGGGCATCTTGCCCACTATTAGTGTACCTCACCCTTGATGTAATCTGCTGTATCAAAAGCTTAAAACTCAGACAAAACCATATTTTTTAGTCCTTCCTTCTTCCTTCTTCTATGAAAACGCCATTTTTTTCAGTCCTTTCTTATTCCTTCCTCCTTCCTACTTACTTCCTTCTTCCTCCTTCTTCCTTCCTCCTTCTTCCTTCTTCCTTCTTCCTTCTTCCTTCTTCCTTCTTCCTTAAATAGGAGAAATTTCAGCCATATCTAATATTTTGGGAATTAAATCTTCTCGTTTAATTGCCATCAAATGAACTCCATGACAAATCTTACTAGCAATTTGTACTTGTTCGGCAGCAATTTTAATTCCTTCCTCTAAAGGTTTTTCAGCTTTTGCCAAACGATTAATAATATGTTCTGGTATATCAATTCCAGGCACATACTTATTAAGAAAAGCAGCATTTTTTGCAGATTTAAGTAAAAATATTCCAGCTAAAATTGGCTTATTACTCTCAACTGCAATTTGATTCATAAACTTTTCTAACTTATCAAAATCAGAAATTAATTGACTTTGAAAAAATTGAGACCCTGCTAATAATTTCCGCTCAAATCGTTTTTTTAATCCAGACCAACTAGGGGACTGAGGATCGACAGCAGCACCTACAAATAAATCTGTAGCTCCATCCGGTAAAGCTTTCTCATTCCAATCTATCCCTTGGTTTAATTTAGCAATCATTTGTAATAAACGCACTGACTCCATATCAAACACACTCCTGGCCTTTTTATGATCCCCTGCCTTTACAGGGTCGCCAGTAAGAGCTAAAATGTTATTAAGTCCTAATGCCGAAGCTCCCATTAGATCAGCTTGTAACCCAATACGGTTGCGATCGCGACAAGCTACTTGACATATTGGCTCTATGCCATTATTTTTCAAGATAATTGAGGCTGCCAATGAAGACATTCTCAAGACAGCACGACTGCCATCTGTTACATTAACAGCATGAACTCGACCTTTTAGTGTTGAGGCCATTTCAATCATGTGAGTGGGATCAGCTCCTTTTGGTGGTGCTACTTCAGCAGTTACTAAAAATTCTCCCGATTTTACTGCATTACGAAATCTATTCATTTATTTATTACTTAGTTGTGGTTAAGTTGTTGATTTTTTTCAGACTATTCGATAGATTAAATAAAAATCTTTTTTAACTAACTACTATTTACTTTGATTAACAACGGAAATTTCAGAATATATCATGGTAGAACAAATATCATTTTTGTTGCTCGTTAACAAATTATAATTTCGCGTTGTACTTACACATAATTATCCAACTTTAAAATAACTTTTACAATAAGTTAATCCATTTAACTTCAGTTTAGGATAATTGTGATTTAGGAAAAAATAAATTATTAATTTGAGCTTTACCTGAGTAGTTAACTTCTAATACCAATTCACTTTAAATATGTCACAAATAGTTTCACTCCTTTAAATGTTAAATAACTTCCTTCAAGAATTTAGAATTTAGAATTTAGAATTTAGAATTACCTCTCCTTTAACACGGATAGGATTGACTAATCATGAAATTTTTCCTTTTTATCCCCTTAAAAGGGTAGGCTTTATACCACAATTTTTCGGTAAATTACTGTCGCATCAAAGTTTTGAGATGATAAAATCTTACTCTTGACTTTTAACTTTTAACTTTTAACTTTTAACTTTTGACTTTTGACTTTTGACTTCTAAATTGGCACAGAATAACCTAAAGCTGCTTTCACTTTTGCTAATGTTTGATTAGCAACTGCTCCTGCTTTTTGTCTACCTTCAGCTAAAACAGATTCTAAATAACCTTTATCGTCCATTATTTCTTTATATTTTGTTTGAATTGGTTTCAAAGCTTCAATAGTTGCCTCAGTTAATAAAGGCTTAAATTGTCCCCATCCCATATCCTGACATTCTACTGCTACTTCTTCTTTTGTTTTGTCTGAAAATAATCGATAAAGGGTTAATAAATTATTGCATTCAGGTCGCTCAGGATTATCAAATTCTAAACCCTTAACTGGGTCTGTTTTACAACGTTTAATTTTTTTTGTAATTACATCTGGTGGGTCTAATAAACTAATTCTACTCAATTCTGAAGGGTCAGATTTAGACATTTTGCTAGTACCATCTGTCAAACTCATTACCCGCGCACCCTCTTTTCTAATCAAAGGATCTGGTAATTTTAGTATCTTTTCCTCCTGACCAAACTGATGATTAAATCTAACTGCAATATCGCGGGTCAGCTCCAAGTGTTGTTTTTGGTCTTCTCCCACAGGAACCTTATCTGCATCATAAAGTAAAATATCTGCAGCCATCAAAACTGGATAATCTAATAAACCTGTACCTACATTTTCTCCTTGCTTAACTGATTTTTCCTTAAATTGGATCATATCTGTCAACCAATTCAGTGGAGTAATACAGTTCAGTAACCATGTCAATTCACTATGAGCTGGAATATGAGATTGTACGAATATGGTAGAACAATCCAGGTCTATACCACAAGCTAAATATAACGCTGCAATAGTGTAAGTATCTGTAGTTAGTGTCGCTGGATTGTGTGGTACTGTAATAGCGTGTAAGTCTACTACACAGAAAAAATTATCATATTCTTTTTGACCCTCCACCCAGTTGCGAATAGCACCTAAATAATTTCCAATATGAAGGTTTCCAGTTGGTTGAACTCCAGAGAGTACGCGCTGTTTAACCATTACGTTTTAACTTTAGCCATTAAATGTTAATTAATTATTAACAATAACATAAATGAAGTCAAAAGTTTGAAAGTCAAAAGTCAAAAGTCAAAAATTAAAAGTTTGAAAGTCAAAAGTCAAAAGTCAAAAGTCAAAAGTCAAAAGTGAGATAGTATTCACGCAAAAGTTTAAAAGTTAAAAGTTTAAAAGTCAAAAGCGAGATAGTCAGGACTTAGGTAAGTTGACTTTTAAAGCACCATATGTAGGGGCGAATGGCATTCGCCCTCAGTGGATTTAATGTCCGTGCGTAAGTCCTGATAGTATTGAAGCAAAAGTTTAAAAGTTAAAAGTTAAAAGATTGACAAAATGTGAATAATTATTCCCAATAAATATTATATTAATGAATATACCTCTTGCAAAAGTTTTAATTAAACCAATTCAAGATATGAAATAAACAATTTTATCTCCCTATTCCCTATTCCCTATTCCCTGAATTCTGCAAGAAGTTTAATGTTTCTGAATCAAATTAAATGAAGCCTAAAATTAATAACATTACTGCCTGGAAACAAGCTGAACTACTCATGCAACCTGCCTTCATCAGATTATTAGATCATATTCGTAAAAAACTAGATAGTTCTGTTTGGCAAGGAGATTATCAAGAAGTACAAACACCAATTCCAGGCTATAGATTAGATTTAGAATATCAAGACCAAAAAGTTAGTATTGATATCTGGGAACTTTGCTATCAAGTTTGTTTTAGTAACTATCATGTTACTCATAGTGCTGACCAAACAGTAGAAGTTGAAGTCGATACTAGCTTACTAAACGATGAAGGAAATGTAAATTGGGAGCATATTGACGAAAAAGCTCTGAAAGTAGTAGAAAATATGATGGCTAACTTACCAACAGTATAGATATATTTTCTCAGAACAAAAGAACTATTTGTATTAGATAGCAGTCAGCAGTCAGCGGTCAGCGGTCAGCATTAGAACTTTTTTTTTACGGGGGATTTTAACCCAGACTAAACCATCTGGCGCACTCTTTTGCCTGGGTATAAACCCAAGATCAAAAAGCTGAAGCGCTGATAGCTAATTAAATAAAAATCAACAGAATAAAATATAATTATGAACCAAGAATTACAGAATATTCAAACATCTAATGGTGCAACTTTTCAAGACTCAATTCCAGTTAGTTTTGGTAATAATACTCAAGCAATAGAAGCAACAAAACAGGGAGTAGCTGTATGCGATCGCTCTCATTGGGGACTAATACAAATTTCCGACGATGACCGTCTCCGGTTTCTACATAACCAAAGCACGAATAATTTCAATATTCTCAAACCAGGTGAAGGTTGTGAGACAGTTTTTGTCACCCCCACTGCTCGTACTATTGACTTAGCAACAGCTTATGTGATAGAAGATGCAGTTTTGTTGTTAGTCTCTCCCACCCGTTGTCAACAGTTAATAGAGTGGTTTGACCGTTATCTGTTCCCGATGGACAGGGTAGAAGTGAAAGATATTAGTAGCGAATACGCAATATTTAGTCTCATTGGACCAGAAAGCAAAAACTCCATCGCCAAATTATCAGGGATAACTCCTCCAGATGCACCCCACGCTAGTCACCAGTTAATAAGTCTAAAAGATGTAGAAGTTCGCTTTACTGTTGGTAGTGGGTTGGCAACAGAGGGATGCACTTTGATAGTTCCTGTAAATAATGCTGCTAAGGTTTGGCAAATGTTAACAGAAACAGGAGCAGTACCTATGGGCGATCGCCTATGGCAACAACTGAGAATACAGGAAGGTCGTCCCGCACCAGACTATGAACTTACAGATGACTATAACCCTCTCGAAGCTGGTTTATGGAATACCATTTCTTTTGAGAAAGGTTGTTACATTGGTCAAGAAACTATTGCTCGTTTAAACACATATAAAGGTGTGAAACAAAGACTTTTGGGAGTACGTTTAAATGGGATGGCGGAATTAGGAAATGTTGTGAAAGTTGGAGATGAAAAAGTGGGGAAACTAACAAGTTTTACGGAAACTAATGAGGGTTATTTTGGTTTGGTTTATATTAAAACTAAAGCAGGTGGAGTAGGTTTAAAAGTTCAAGTAGGAGATGTGGAAGGGGAAGTAGTTGAAGTGCCTTTTTTAAGTCATCAATATTTTGATAGTTAGGCAGAGTAATTTCACACGCTCAGGACTTACGCAAAAAAGGAAATTATACACCATTTGTAGGGGCGTTAGCGGAGCTATGCGTCAGCAAACGGCCGTTTGCTTCGCATAACTATCGTTAACGCCCCTACTAGATGTGGTGGTTCTGCGTAAGTCCTGACGCTTTTAAAATAGAAAAATTTCTGGTTCGAGCAATAGACTATCGCTCCAGTAGGTTGGGTTAAGCGTTAGCGCAACCCAACAGAAACTTACCGAATAATTAATAATTAATAATTAAATAATTTTGGTTTAAAGCCTCCCCTTTTAAGGGGAAAAAAGCGGTCGTTAGCGTAGCTTCCCGAAGGGTGGGATGGATGGGTTTCCTAACCATATCCAATCGACCAAGAGAAGAAATAATATTTCCTTATATTCAATTCCGTAGCAGTTTTAACCAGAGGTAATTATCAATTATCCATTATCAATTATCCATTAATGAAAATGCTTTGCGTTCTGAGCTTAGTTAATACGGGAAGCTCTAGGTTCAGTAACTAAAAATCAAGTTTACACGACTTACGCAGGGACTCTACATATAGCAAGGGCGTTAGCGGCAGCTCTGCGGAACGCAAATGCCATTTGCTACGCACAACTACGTTAACGCCCCTACAGATGGTGCTTCAAAGGTTAATTTGCGTAAGTCCTGGTTTAGTAAGGAGCGCCATCAGGGAATAACATACCTATCCGTTTTTGTCGCACCTTAGCTTCCTCAGCACAAAGTTCCTTGAGAGAATCAACAACATCTTTTGACAACCCTAGTTTTTCTGCTATTTGGTAAATTTTAGCCATTTCATCTGGGTGTAATTCTCCATCAGCGCTACAAGTCTTAATGGCCAGATAAATAACTGTACGACGACCACCTTTATTCACAGCAGGTGCCTGACTTAAAACATCAATTACATCCTCATCTGCTAGGTAAGTTTTAGCTAATTCATATCCCTGACTACCCAGTGCAGCAGCACGACCAACAATCCAATTTCTTTCTTCTGGTGCTAGTACCCCATCTCCTTTTGCACAAATAAGAACTGATTTAATAATTGTGTCATGGTCTTTAGTTGGTGGGAGACTTTTGAAGCCATAGGTTTCACCATGCAACCACAACTTAGCGTCCTGTTCCATATCAGACATAATTTAACACTCCTTGTTTGGATTGTTTACTTCCACTAGCATCATATTAATATGGTGGAAAATATTAATTTTTGACAGTGTAAAAAATTATTACAATTGACACTCTCACCGTTAAATCAAAGATTATAACGGGAGATTCTTGTTTCCCAGATTCTTAACTAGGTAGCAAATCAAACAAGTTGAGTTATACCCCCGTCAGACCATCTCCACAAGCTCTCTTGCTCCGTCTTTACGCTGAGGGAACCTCAGCGCAGGCGGTGCGCTTTTATTTAACCGTGTGCCCCACGGCTGCTAATAACTGTAACTGATGCTTCCTTAATTTGCAACTCTTCAATTAACTTACCACTTTGAAATTCATCTCACCGTTAAATCAAAGATTATAACGGGAGTCCTCTTTCAAAATTTTTGATAGACATCTCCAAAAATAAAAAATAAAATCAATTATCGTACATAAATTATCAATTACTCCCTCCTGGGAGGGTTAGGGTGGGTTCCCTATTCCCTAGCGCTACGCGTTATAACTGATTATCAGGACATGATATAAATTATTTTCCGAAAATTTAGTGCCGGTTTACTAACTTGACAATTTCTGAGGCTAATGCTTGTATCATTGGGCGAGTAGAAACATTTTCTCCTCTTTCTAGATGATGTACAATACCTGTTAAAATCGAATCTTTTCTCTCAACTTTATCCTCTTTTGCCTCATAATTGCTGTAGATAATTGCGATTATGGGTAAAGTTTTTTTCAGTTCATTTTGACAAAAATTTTGCCATTCAATAACTTCAGATTCAGCTTTGGCTAAAATCACTGCATGAGTAGCTTCAGACATAATTACTTGATTTTCTGGAGAAGTTTTTCCTCCCACATCAAACAACAATAAGGAATTTTTAATTCTTTGGATATCTCGTGCCTTTCCTTCGGCAAATTCTGGCGTAAATTTAGCTTTATATTCAACTTTTAATTGCTTGGCTAACTCTGGATATTTCTTGGCAGTTTCAGAATAAAAAGCTCCATCACCATCAGGACAAGCTGAAATTGAATAAAAATCTTGTGGAGCTGATTCTAAACTCAAAATAACTTTTTTTAAACCATCTCGCAAAACAGTTTTACCAGTATTTGCAGGTCCGCATAAAACTACTTTAGTAGGTTGATGGTTGACATGATTTTCTATATTTAATACTTGTCCTACTTGATAAGATTGAGCATGACTGATAGTTACTACATACCCAATTCTGGGGTCAAAAACGGCTATACCACTATATTTATGAGCTAATTTATTCGCTATGAAAAAACTAGCTAATACTGTTGAACGTCCGTTGATTTTTAACAGTTTTTTACCACCTGGTAATTGCCCGGAATTAATTAAATTTTCTAACTGTATTTTCGCGTCTTTGAGAATTCGATCGCCCTCAACTTCCCCAGCATTTTTAATTTTGGCAATTAAAATATCATCTTCCCAATATGTTAAAAATGATAGTTCTACCGAAGGCGCAGGAGATACTTGTATAATTTCACCAGTTTCCAAGTCAATACGAGTTCCTAAAGGATAGTCGGGAGTTGTGCTGATAACAACAACATAAGCACTTAAACGAGTATCTGAAACAGCGATCGCTCCATATAAATGTCCTAGTTGATGGGCAAAAGTATAACTTGCTAATACAGAAATACGTCCGTAAATTTTCAGCAGTTTCCCACCTTTAAGTTCTCCTGCAGAAATCATTTGGTCTAGCTGTTTTGCTACATCTTTGACAATTTGGTCTCCATCAACTTGAATAGCTTCACCATTCGGAGTTTTAGCAAAGTCTACTTTGAGAGTATCTTTTTCTAAGCGAATATTGTAGGAAGCCATCTATTTTTCCCTTTTTTTATTGACTTTTTTACTTTACACCACAATATGAAAGGGGGCTTTCTACAATCTTGTACTATAATAGAATTCAGAATTCAGAATGCAGAATTCAGAATTCAGAAGTCAGAATAAACATCTCTAGAAAAGAGGGAGTTGGCGGTGGGGACGTTGCATGCAACGTCCGTATAGAGTAGGGGGAAATAATTGATAATTTCTGTGGGATAATTGATTTGATTTTTTATTATTCGAGATGTTTATTAATCAGGACTTACGCACCAAGCGCCATATCTGGTAGGGGCGAATGGCATTCGCCCTCTACAGATAGCGTTTTATCTAAGAATTTGCGTAAGTCCTGTTAATTATAAAAAACCTTCTTTTTTAAACATTTCTTTTCTACCAAGAGAAGAAATATGATTTCCTTATATTCAATCAAGAACGGTTTTAACCAGAGGTAATTATCAATATTTTGCCCCCCTAACCCCCCAACTTTGGGCAGGGCTAATTCATTGTCGCCAGAGAAAAATATTGAGGAGTACAAGTTTGGCCATATTGTCAAGTATTTCATAGTCTTTTCCCCTAAATTATCATACTTATACAGGAAAAATTTATGTCACAGACTCAGTCGCGATCGCTAATATCAGTCGCGATCGCCAATACCAGAACTATTGAAATCGAAAACTAGGGGGGAGTGAGGTTCTGTGTATGGGCCAATTTCAATTCTCAATGACTACAGTTCTAGATTTATAATCATCAGAAAAATCTGCTCCAAATCGTGAGCAATGGTACGAATCGCAGTAGTGAGGGAAGAATAACCATGAAGGCGACAGATAGCGATCGCCAACTGACGAATCACAGAAAAATTAGCAGCAGCTTGAGAGTGCCGAATTAGACTTGTGTCCTCTCGAAACACTACATCTTTAACCCAATGTAGTCGATTCTCAATTCCCCAATGTCCCTGAATTCCTACTGCAAATTCTGCTGCACTTAATTTCAGACTGCTAATGTAGTAAGCTGTTTGATAATAGTCAACACTTGCTCGTGTACCCTGACGCTCAACTCTAATCACAGACTTAATTCCTTCCCACTCAGAGCTAATTCCCAACAGATTATTAAACACAGACACTGTTCTACAAACCACACGATTTCTAGATCTATCTTCTGATATATCAACACTACTTGGTTGTGTTTGTTCAGTTGTTAGTTGTACTTGCTGGTACAGTTTTTTTTTGATTACCCTTGACTGCTATTGTGTAATGGTTACCTCTGTCAATGATTAACTTGACGGTTTTTTTTTGACAATGTAAAGCATCGCAACTAAAAACTACTCCTTCAAGGTTTAAACTAGCCAATATGGCTTGGACAACAGCAATTTCACTACTTTCTTCCCACGTGAAATTGTTCTATGGCTACAGGTACTCCTTGACAATTACTGAACACAGAAACAACATTGACAAAGTCTTGGTAAGAACCATAACAGTCACTGACAGTAGACCTAATACTCTTACCGTCCACTGCTAACCATTCGGCCTCTTGAATTGTTATTTGGTGTTGAGCCCATTGATTGAATACTTGAGCTAATTGAGCAAAATCAATTCTGGTCATAATTCGCCGAAATGTAGACTTCAGTTGGAAAACTCAAAGGCGATAGCTCTAGTTGTTGCTGTAATGCCAGATGATGACGACGAGCAAAATCTTCTAGGGCACAATAGGAGAAACAACCGCTCATTGTACCCATAATTACTAACAGTAATACTAACCATAATGGATAACGTCTCCCTCTAGCAGCTCGAAAATCTGGTAATTGGGCCAATATTTGTAATAAGTTCATTTCTATCTAAGCCCTAATATTGAGAATAGTTAGCTTAACTCAATACTTGACAACAATCATTGTACTCCTCAATATTTTTCTCTGGCGACAATGAATTAGCCCTGCCAACTTTGGGGGGAACAAGAGTCAATTTGCTTCTCAAAGTCCCCCAAAATTGGGGGATTTAGGGGGCTTATATCTAGCAAATGGGACTTCTCAGACAACCTCTTAATAAACTTCTGCCTTTCTTCTTAAAATTAGAATAATGAATCAAGAAAACTTTACAACATCTGATGTTTTTAAATTTTCACCTGATGTTGAATTTTTACAGATATTAGCACGAGGTTCTTTAAAACAAAACTTACCTAAAGCAGTACGTCTTTGGGTAATTTTACGTTCTATATATGGTCCTGAAACAGATCCAATCAAGGTAAAATTGACCGATAAATTTACTTACAATGACTGGTGCGAGAGGTTTTTTACAGAATTTGAGTATCACAAAAATGATAAAATTCCTATCTACCACGACCCTAAATGTCCTTGTGCTAAAACAACTCCTGATTGGCTATTTGAACCAACTATAGGTTCTAATGCACGGGAATGGAAAAAGTCTTTTATTCAGCTTTACCCAATTACCGTACAGCAACTAAATAACTTATTAAATTTTGGCATAATTAATACACAGAAAAACCAGACCAAACAACAAAAAAATCGTTTATTAGCTAAAACACGAAAAAACTTTCAATATGATTTTCAAGCTTTAGTTTCAATGGGTTGGTTGCGGGCGAGACAAGTCAAAACTAATCATCATCTCAATAAATTTAAAACTCAATATATTAAAGTCTCCTCATTTCCTAATTTTCTCACATCTACACCTTCACAAGAAGTTGTCGAACGTCAAGAGGTAGGAAATGTTATTCAAAATGATTTAGCCGATTTTTTTGATGATTTTGGTAGGGAAATTAATCACGAACAACGGTTTTTTTTAGACCTTGAATATATCGTACATCACAAGTTATCATCAAGAATAAATGAGTTCCGGGAAAAACTCAAAGAAATTTGGCATTCTCAGCCTATTCCGCCTATAAAAATCACTTATGTTAGTGCTAGAAATTTTCAAGACCGTCAAGATGATGGGGAAGATTATATAGTCTATCCTGTTTGTATTTACTATTCTCAGCGCGCCCCTTATCTATTTGCTTATGGTCAAACTCCAAAGGATGATAGTGGCACGAAAATAGATTGGTATGATTATCGTCTCGACAGAATAAAAAGTTTAGAGGTATTAGAATGGAATAGAGTTAATCTGCCTAATTTTTCTCTCAAAATTTGTCAATCAAAAACACCAAAGGAAATAGAAAAAAAGAGAAGTGAAGCTTGGGGGTTTGATTTTTATAAGCCCCAAGATGTGCTACTAATTCGCTTCGATCGCTACTTTCATAATCTTTATATTCAAGGCACAGAACGAGAAAAATTATTTCAAAATATTTCTTATAAACAAGCTCAAAGTTTGATTAATAATTCCAAGGATAAATTAGAGCAGAAACAACAACTATTAAGAGTTTTAAAATCTCGTTCTCCCGATGATATTTATTGTCGAATTAACTATCGTAAAGATGATTACAACATAATTATGCGTTTGAGAGCTTGGGGGGCAAAAGTTGAAGTATTATTACCTTGGGATTTGCGTCAAACTATGACTGAAAATATTCAAGATACTTGGAAACTTTATAATAGTTAGAACAAGACTTACGCAAATTGACCTTTAAACCACTATCTGTAGGGGCGTTAGCGGCAGCTCTGCGTTAGCAAATGGCATTCGCCCTCCCCATAACTAGAGTCTGTGCGTAATCCTGTAGAATTCAGAATTCAGGAGTCAGAAAATTACTGTAGTGTCAAAGTTTTGAGCCTGTAAAATCTGACTTTTGACTTTTGACTTTTGACTTCATATTCTCAACCCCTTTCTACCACTACTTTACAGCGCTTTTCAGATTGATAAACCACATCGTCATAACCAAAATTCTGTAAGGGCGTTAGCGGAGCTTTGCGTTAGCAAATGCCATTCGCCCCTACTATGGTCTACTGAAATGAAAACCGCTGTATACTACTAAATAAAAACATATAATCAAAAAAATGAAACTTTCAAATCGTTTTGAACAAGCTTTAGTATTAGCAACTCAACTTCATGCTAATCAAGTCAGAAAAGGCAATAATATTCCCTATATTAGTCACTTACTAAGTGTGGCAGCGTTGGTTTTAGAAGATGGTGGGGATGAGGATGAGGCGATCGCTGCTCTTTTACATGATGCGGTGGAAGACCAGGGGGGAGAAAAAACTCGTGAATTAATTAGACAGCAGTTTGGAGAGAAAGTTATTAGTATTGTTGATAGTTGCACCGAGTCTTTGACAATACCTAAACCACCCTGGCGCGATCGCAAGTTACAGTATTTGGAAAAAATGCGTTCTGCTTCGACTTCTGTACTGCGGGTATCAATGGCAGATAAATTACATAATGCTCGTTCTACTCTAGCTGAATTTTATCAAGAAGGCGATACAGTTTGGCAGAAATTTAAGGGAGGAAAAGAGGGTTCGTTATGGTTTTATCGTAGTTTGCTGGAGATTTATCAACAAGATGCTTCTAATTTCTTGAAAACAGAATTAGAAAGGGTTGTGTGTGAGTTAGAGGGTTGAAAAAGCGACGTTGCTGATTCTGGGTATGATTTTGCCCCCCCTAGCCCCCCAATTTTGGCAGGGTCTATTTATTGTCACTAGAGAAAAATTGATGGGGAGATGGGGAGATGGGGGGATGGGGGGATGGGGAGATGGGGAGATGGGGAGATTCTTATATCTATTTGCTATTTGCACAATTTTTTGTATTTCATATCCATATAAATATTCTCTGACTACAATGAATTAGCCCTGCCCAAAATTGGGGGGAATAATACCAAATTCAAGAAAGATTGTTACAGTAAAATCCGGGGGTCAAAGGATTGGAAAATTGGCACTTGTTTTCTCTCATAACTAACACCTAACACCTAGAAATCAACCACTGTAGCAATATTTTATGAAAATGGTATAAAACTCTAAAAGTCCCCCAATTTTGGGGGGAATAAAACTCTAAAAGTCCCCCAATTTTGGGGGATTTAGGGGGCTTTACCAGAACCAAACAATCGCGCATTATTTCAATCCCAATACTTCAGGTAGATGTACTGATAACTGATAACTGTTAACGCAGTTCTGACCATAGGAGGCTAACTGATAACTGAAATGACTCCTCTACTTAACAGATAACATCTGAGCTAATTCTGGATGACGCCCAAATAAACCAGTCATCACCCGCAAAGACAAAGACTTAAAAATCGGAACTATTCCCATACCCCACAAACCCAAACGACGAACCGCTACTATAGGCAACACACTAGCAGAAAACATTCTATCAAGAAAATCAGTAACCCCTAAAATTACGAAATTCTCCTTTCTGCGCCAACTTTCATAACGCCTTAATACCCGAATATCTCCAATATCCTCACCTTGCTGATGAGCAAACTTAATCACCTCAGCGATCGCTCCTACATCCCGAATACCCATATTCAAACCTTGACCGCCCACAGGATGACAACAATGAGCAGCATCCCCAATTAAAGCTAGACGGTGTTGAACATAGCGATCGCTCTGCATCAACTGTACCGGAAAAACGTAGCGATCGCTCAACAACTCCAACTTACCCAACTTTCCAGCAGTGCGATACTCCAACTTAGCCAAAAATTCCTGTTTATCCAACTCTTGCAACGCCTTCGCCTCAGCATGAGGAGCAGTCCAAACCACCTGACAGCGATTTCCCGGCAAGGGCAAAACCCCCATGGGGCCACTCGGCCAAAATCTCTCAAAAGCAATATTATTGTGAGACTTTTCAGTTTTAATAGTCATTGCCACACAAGACTGCCAATACTTCCAACCATGAGTCCCAATATTAGCAGCTTCACGAATAGGAGACCTCGCCCCATCTGCTCCTACCACCAACCGAGAACGGACAGTCAAACTTTCATTTTCACCAGACAAACTATCTGTATCCTTCTGCTTTAGCTCAACCTCCACAAAATCCGATTTATAATCTACCCGCAAAACTTCCGCTGGACATAACCAAGTAAGTTGTTCGCAGTCTGCCAAAAATTCCTGCATTGCCGTCAACATCACCTGATGTTCTCCCACATAACCCAATCCCTCCTTTGAACTTGGCCTTTTACCAGTAATAGCCAAATCATCAGGATAAAATTGGACAGTACGGGGATAATTACCATCAGAAAGACTAATTTGCTGATATGTAGTGATGTTAGGCAAAATTTGTTGCCAAACTCCGATGCCATCTAATATTCTGCCAGATGTTAAGGAGAGATTATAAGCAAGTTTTCTAGCTGCAACTACAGACTTAGGTTGACTTTCAATCAATGCCACTTTTAAGCCAGAATTTTTCAAAGCACAAGCAAGAGCAGTGCCAGCGATACCCCCACCGACGATAACTAAATCGTAATCTAATTTTGGTTTGACAGTTGTTTCAGATAGAGAATTTTGGGAAAGTTGCTCCATTACCATATTTATCAAAAATAATCAAGTGTCTAGTAATTTATACTCTCCCTATATTGTGGCGCAACTTTTCAGAAAAATCTGAGTGATTTGTGACTGAAGAAGGAAACAGGAGTCAGGAGTCAGCAGACAGGAGTCAGGAGTAGTAGTGGCGTGACACGCCTAAAATGGTGCATCGGGTAGGGGCGGGTTCCGCGTTAAGTTAATGGTTTTACCCAGGACCAGGTAAACCCGCCCCCGCACCAATAATCTAATGTACAGTAGTAGGGGCGGGTTCCGCGGGTAGGGGCGGGTTCCGCGTTAAGTTAATGGTTTTACCCAGGACCAGGTAAACCCGCCCCCGCGTTAAGTTAATGGTTTTACCCAAGACCAGGTAAACCCGCCGCCGCACCAATAATCTAATGTACAGTAGTAGGGGCGGGTTCCGCGGGTAGGGGCGGGATCCGCGTTAAGTTAATGGTTTTACCCAGGACCAGGTAAACCCGCCCCCGCGTTAAGTTAATGGTTTTACCCAGGACCAGGTAAACCCGCCCCCGCACCAATAATCGCTCTGCATAGTTTTAGCTGTGTCAGTCCAGTAGGGTGTGTGAGCGGAACGAAGTGGAGTATCACGCACCATTTTTCTGAAGAAGGAGACAGGACTCAGGACTCAGGAGTCAGAATTTTCAGTAGTAGGGTGTGTGAGGGGAACGAAGTGAAGTATCACGCACCATTTTTCCCCATTGGAGTTTTGCTCAGTTACGCTGTCGCTAACAGCACCCTACTAAATTAAGCAGCAAACAGAGATTTTTTTTCTGCCAAAAACATATTTTGAAATTTATTTCCTTAACCATAAACATAAGCAGTTTTAGTCATAGGATGAAAATTTATCCATTCCCGTTGTTGTTGCAAAGCTTTAAACAAATAATTTGTTCCTTGAATCATTGGCATAGGAAATTGTTCTAATTTTTTTGGAGATTCCAACAATTTTTTAGGTAGACGATACTTAAGTGAAAATTCTGCAATTAACGGTAAATTATCTGTTGTATTTAAATACCATAAACTTAAATCTGTTTTCACAATATGTTTGTCTCCAAATTGTAAATTTGCTAGTTTCTTTACCACTTCAAAAGCCCGAAAATTATTGACTAACCCAATTGAAGTTTGTTCGGGAATATCAAGAGCTTTTAAACCAGGAAATAATTTCGCAACTTGTTTAATATTTTCAAAGTTAGGCTGCCGATCTTTAGTTACAGATATTGACTGAGAAAATTTGCTTTGAAATGGCGGAATTATATCTTCTTCAAACTTAGTCTTACCTGGTTTTGTTGCCGACAAATCCTGTGAAGCTGACAAATAGCGGTCTGACTCACGATGTTTGAGAGTTATCTGATATTTTGGTTGATGATATTTTTTTTCTCGCCTAATTCTCAGGATAAAACCATGATGACGTAAATCAAAATTTGGTGTATCTAAGTAATAAATGTGTCTATATTTTTCTTCAGTTTGTTGGCTAATAACTTTTCCTTTAAACTGTTGTGTCAATGACCCAACTAAATTACCAAATCTTTCTACAGTATGAGTACGGTCATAAAATTGATTAATGTTGAGAATTAATTTGTATTCTCTGGAATTAATTGCTTGGTTGCAGTTCTTCATCACTAATTCTTTATTGCATCTGTGTACGAGTTATAATTACCTCAAACTTATTGATTCAAGTTTTAAGTTTGAGGATATTTTTTACCAGATGCGACCCTGAGATAGCTGATAGTTAATTTGTGAAATATATGGATTAATATAATAACTATTCACATTATATTTTAGACAATAACATTTGCCTAAAATATCCTGGCTATGCTACTATTATTAAACAACAATCAAATATTGATAAATTCCGAAGTAATCTTACCAGGACTTACGCAGAGACTCTACATACAGGGAGGGCGAATGCCATTCGCCCCTACAGATGGTGTGTGATTTGATATTTTGCGTAAGTCCTGCTTACTATAAATTCCATCGCATCTACTAGAAATCAGAAAATTTTGTCGATTAAACAACTTTTACATACCAGGAATTTGAAAAGTTTTACCCCTTTCATTCTTAGAGCCAATCAGCAATATATTAAAAATCAAAAACAAATATTCCCCACCCTTACAGGAATTAAGAATGGGGAATATTACAGTTTAACAAACAGTACACTAATTGGTATTACTGTAGGCGTAATGATAAATGGAGACAAGCAACATTTAGAACGGGAGCAAGATGCTCCCACTGCCTATACTATTACGCTGAAAGCTGAGTGCTGTTTGCGGAGCATTCCGGTACGGAAAATGCTAATAGCTAGCAAACCGCCAGGTTCATGTTTGACAATTAGTGCGAGCATCTTGCTCGCGTCATAAATTATCATAATTACCCGATGTCCTAACTATAGTGGCGACTCCTATAGAACCCCTGAGTGGATCTATTTAAAAATAGAGAAGGAGATGGGGGATGGGGGGATGGGGAGATGGGGAGATGGGGGGATGAGAGTATTTTCCTACCTGCAAGGGAAGCTACCAGGTTTGCTATTGGGCGACGCGGGGTCTCATCCGCTGGCCTCCCCATTCTCGTTCCTGAATTTTCACTGGCTCGCTCAGACTGAGGACGGAAGCCAAAAGCACATACCGCGTCCAAAGATACCAAATAGGTTCTATATATAAAAAATCAGTTGGGGTGCGTTACGCTGCCGCTAACGACACCCTACTCCAGTGACAAAAATAATCAGAACGGGAGCAAGATGCTCCCACTTGCTATACCCCGATCAAAATCATCACAACTTCGGTTCTTCCTTCCTTCTTCCTTCTTCCTCCTTCCTCCTTCCTTCTTTTGATTAAACCAATTTAAGATTTGGATACTCAGCAACCATATCCTCAGATGTCAAAGTATCACCACTCGCTTGAGGTGTCCATAAAACTTCAACAGCTAATAACTGCTCGCTAGAAATACTACCAATTTGACTTAAAGCACGTCTGACATCTTCCGTACTATTAATAACTGGTAACTGTAATTTACTTTGAGTACCAACAACAACAGTAACCACAATATATTCCCCTGGTGCTTCTACTTGCTGAGTTACCAGTTCACCATTAGTCTCACTAACAGACAGAGAAGTTTGAAGGTCTTTATCAATTAATTTATTATTGTAATTAGAAAGAGTCTCCTCAGAAAACTTACTGCGTTCAGCCAAAGCATACTGATTAAACTTTGCTTCTGCCAAGTCTAGCTTTGCTTGTTCACTTTGGGCAGATCCATAAGCCCAATATTCAGGGTGACGCAATAAAGATAATGTAGCTTCTTGGAGAACTTGCGCTCTACCCGCAGCAGAACCAGTATCAGCATTTTCAGCTATTCTATCAAGGTCTGTTTGTAAACTGCGACCTTCCGCCAATAAACCAACTTGTACACTAGCAACAGAAACTGTAGGATTATTACTATAGCTTTCAAACTCATCTCCCTGAGTTGCTCTTCGGAAACTACTAACTAAGAAATTAGCGATCGCAATAAAAATCAAAATTGTAAACAGACTACCAAACCCACCGAAACCAAAGAAAGGTAGTAAAAATGGGAAACCAATACCTCCTCTAGGATAGTAACCACCTCCAGGACTACGGGTAGGTGATGCATAGGTACGACTAGGCATTCTAAATGATCCACCGCCCATACGACCTCCACTTCGAGCGGCAAAAGCTGCATCAGCTTGACTGAAGACTAAAGTAAACACTAGCGCTATGGCAAAGACAGATTTTACAATCTGGGAAAGCAGTTTTTTATTCATAAATAAATAATTGTTATTATTGCTATACTTCTTTTTCTTTAAGTAGTTCTGCATAGTAATGGTATACAGGAAAAAGCAATACCTGGCACGGGAGCAAGATGCTCCCACTGTTTTCGTAACAAAAATCAAGACAATGCACAACCATTACAATACATCACCACCCTTCTTTAATGTATAGCTTTCTTTCTAGACTTTGCAATCAAAACTGAGTGTTTAATTATTGGGATATCCGTACTTGAGTTACTAGATATCAAAAGTTACAGCATATTTCGGGCAAACGATGTACAAGACCTGAATGGTAAAATTATTGTAGTGCGGGCATCTTGCCCGCTAGATGTTTACCTCACGGGCAGCGGGCAGTACTGTATGTAGTCGAGGTTACAGTCTAGGTAGGAATTTACTTAATACTTAATTATATAGCACTATAGTTTTGAGTTGCTATAACCATATATAAATATAAATCCCCGTTTTTAGTCTATCAAATCTAGTGCAGGATGGCGCAAATAACTGACCAGTCACAAAATCCTAAAAGCCTTACCAATCAATACTTTTGACTTTTAAATTTTGACTTTTAACTTCCGCGTAGCGGCACTAACTTCTAACTTCTAACTTCTGACTTCTGACTTCAATCAACACCTCCTCCCACAATAGTAACTATTTCCAACTTGTCCCCTGCTTGTATTTCAGTTTTGTCCCAAAATTGTCTATGTAAAATCTCACCATTATATTCCACAGCTATTAACCGAGGGTTTAGCCCCAACTGCTCCAGAAAATTAGGTAAAAGTGTATGGGGTAAACAAGTATGGGTTTCTCCGTTAACTTTGAGCGTAATTTGACTTGACATTCTAGTAATATTTAGATTTTTTCTGGTAATATATTGTGAGAGCGTAGGGCTTGATAGCGATTTAGTTGAGAAAGAAAATATTGAGTTACTAAAGTTGGTTGCTCTGCCTGCATAATTGCCCTAACTACAGATACACGCTCCGCACCAGAAGATAAAACTTCATCACAATTTTGCATATCAATTCCACCAATGGCAAACCAAGGAATAGTACAATTATTCACAGCATAACTAATGTATTCTAAACCTGCTGCTGGTTTATCTAACTTAGTAGGAGTTTCATATATTGGCCCTACTCCAATATAGTCCGCTTCTTCTTGAATAGCTCCCTTCATTTCTTCTGGGTTTGTAGTGGAACGACCTACAAGTTTCTGAGGGCCAAGCAGTTGTCTAGCGAGCTTAACTGGTATATCATCCTGTCCGAGATGAACTCCATCTGCATCCACAGCGATCGCCAGGTCTACTCGGTCATTAACAATAAATAGAGCGCCGTAGCGATGGCAGAGTTGAGAGAGTTTTTGAGCTTCTGTCAATCTTGTTATATCGTCTGCTGTTTTGTTGCGGTATTGGACAAGAGTTAACCCTCCCTGAAGAGCTGCTTCTACTATATTGATTAATTTATCGTTGGGTGAGGTAACTAGATAAAGGTAGGAGTTTTGCAATTGCTGATATCTTCTATAGGCGAGAAGTCCACTTTCTATAGTGTAAACTCGGTAACGTATTTGTTTACAAGCGGAACCCATCTGAGAATTATAAATTTTTCCGTATTCTTCTAAAACTCGTAGTGCTTCTTCTAAGCGACAGAAGTTAACCTGTAGTAGTTGTTCAACATCTGAGCGTTGCTCTTCCTGTGGATGAGTCAATTCTGTACCTAGATCGCCAGGGGTATTTCGGGACATTCTTAATTCTGTACTATGCCAACTGCCGATCTCTTGACGTAGTTGTTTACATTCATTTGCCCAATGTATATTATTGAGGCCAAACCGACACCATTCTTCTATAATTCTTAAACCTTCTCTGGCCCTATCTAGGTTAGCATCCAAAATTCGGCGAACCCCAGGCTGTACATTTTGACCCCAATTATACTTATCGTTCATAATAATTGCCCTATAAATTTTCAACATAACTATAATCCTGCTCTCTAGAATACTAAGGGGCAGATTATGACAAATTTTGCTACTAATATAGATTGTTTTATCGTATAATATTGCCTGCAATCTATAAACTAACTATGGTTCAGATAATTTCTGAGATATTGTAGCTATCAATATTTATGACCACAGGACAAAAAGAAAGATTGTCAGGCCATATTTAGAGAAAATGCTGACTCTCAGGCTAGAAATTTTGCTGAATTAAAAAATTAATTGTTTATATAGTTAGCGGATAGCGATGATCGAAAAATTTTAGCGATCGCTATGAGTAACTTCGTTTTTAACTGTTGATTTACAGATTATATTGCTAGTTAATTTTGATAGGGCAGTAGTGGATATCTTTGAGGGCGATCCTAAGTCTAGATTTTATTTAATTTCTCATCAAACAACAATATAATTTTTTCTGATAAGTGCGATCGCACAAGATAGATGTGCGATCATTTTGAATAGCAACCCGGTGGTTAAATTTACAGACAAGGCTACAGTATAGACTCTACAGGATTAAACAGAATAAGCTACCCATCCAATTGTTTCAGTAGTGTGATTACCATCTGAGAGTGTTTCCTTACCACCATTTGCAACTAATTCATTCATTCGGATCTTAAATCCAGTAGTTGTAACCTCAGCAAGACGGACTCCTGGATTATCTGGTCCATTAAAGGTTTGAACCATAGGAATGACAATTACAGTTGTTCCTTCTGGAAATGGTGTAGGAAAGTCAACTTGTGTAAAACGGCTAAGGTCACCGCCTTGTGTAGCACTTGGTCCTGGGGAGTTTAAGTCAACGGAACCTGCTTGCATCATACTCATAATTATTTATTTCTTTGATAATTTATGGAGTTAATTGTTCATTTCATATTTTATCAGCTCAAGAGGAAATTAATCACCTTACCAAATATTTGTATTAAGGACATTTCTATATGTGAATCAGTCCAAGTCCAATTATCGGATAAGCAACTGGTCTAAATAGGGTTTGCGTATGGAAAGTCTTTTTGCTGGGGTAGGAGAATAGGAGACAGGAGAAAAGGGTCGGGAGCGAGGAGGTAGCGGAGCATGACCTAGGAAATTCTAAGAAATACCCTAGCTATTTGTAGCAAACATTTATTGAATTGGTATGACATAATGCTACTCAGGATAATGAATCTCAAGTAATAAATATACTAATTGCTCATGTCGCTCAGGTTAATGCGAAAAAGAACAATGAGAATACTCCACTACATTATGCAAGTAAAACCCAGGAAATCACTGCTTTACTTATTAATAAAGGAGCAGATTTTAATACTAAAAATAATTATGCTGAAACCCCCCTAAATAATATCGACAACTAGGCAGTAGTAGAGTTTATTAAGAGTAAAATGGGTGAGAAGAATAAAGAATTTCGGGTAATTGCAAAGTTCCATTTCTATCTCTAAAAATAAGTTTTGCTAGATACATTAAGACTTATATCCTGGCCGCTTAAGCCTGTGATAGAACTTTTTTCCCTCCTGACCAAAAAATCAGGTCTGAAGCCTCCCCTTGGCTGCACCGCGAGCTACCGCTCTACAAGGGGATGAAAAAGCGGTCGAGAGATGACGAGGTTTCCTCGCCATATCTAATCGACCAAGAGAAAATAAAGTTCAATATTTCAATCCCAATACTTTCCTAGGTCATGCTGCGCAAACAGGCAGAAGTACTGATAACTGATAACTGATAACTGATAACTGAAATGACTCCTGCCTAATTATTTATAACTGTTCAAGCGGTATCCATTATCCTTAACAATCAACCCCTCTTTACAAAAATTAAAAGATTTGTTCAAAACACCTATAATAAGAGGTACTTGACAAAACTATAATAATTAAATTGTCTGTCACAGTTTCCTAGGAGGAAAGCCGTGAAACAAATATTTATCCTTTTTTCGCAGGAAAGTAATCAAACAAATTTACTGCGTAAAATCAATTTTTTATCGCCTATTTTAGCCACTGCGCTACTAGGGGTATTTACTTCTGCAAGTTTGGCAGTACCATTTGCACAACAAGTGGCCAAATCCCTAGAAACTCAAGCTAATTCTCAAATAAATGTGCTTTATGTTAGTTCATCTGTTGGTAGTGACTCTGGAGATGGTACTAAAACCGCTCCTTTGAAAACTATTACTTATGCTTTGAAAATTGCTCAACCTCACACAACAATTTTGCTTGCTCCCGGAACTTACAGTAGACAAACAGGTGAAGTTTTTCCTTTAATTTTGCAGCCAAAAATAACAATTAAAGGTAACTATTTTAACCGTGGAAAAAATGTTTTGATTAAAGGTGGAGGTAATTTTAAGAGTCCGATTTTAAATCAGAAAAATATTACAATAGTATCTGCTAATCAGTCCAATTTAAGTGGCGTAACAGTTATAAATCCTAATCTTCAAGGTTATGGTTTATGGATAGAATCTAGTGGTTCTATTATTAGTAAAAATACTTTTACTGGTAATAATGTAAATGGCATTTCTGTAGCGGGTAGTAATACAGCAATTATTCAGGAAAATAATTTCTATGGAAATAGGGTAAGTGGTATTGAAATTTATCATAATTCTCAGCCAGAAATTAGAGACAATTCGTTTCAAAATACTGGTATTGGAATTAAAATATCTGATGATGCTGCTCCAAAAGTAGTGGGAAACCGTCTGATAGAAAATGAAAGTGGGATTATTATTCAAGGAAATGCACGCCCAATTTTGCGGGGTAATTATATTGAGAGTAATAGAAAAGATGGAGTAGCAGCGATCGCTCAATCATTACCGGATCTAGGTAACTCTCAAGAACCTGGTCGTAATACTATTCGTAATAACATTCGGTATAATATTTATCATGCAGTAAAAGGTCAAATTCTTCCTGCTTATGGAAATTCTTTAGGAGGGGGTCGTAATTATGGCAGTATTGACATTGCTGGGAAAATTGCTCCACCCCCACGAGTTGCTCCTTTGCCGAATATTGTAACTACTCCTACAGTAAATCGAGAAACAGAGTCTGTCCAGGAAAAGTCTGTTAGGGAAACTGCATCGACATCGACTGAACCAGAAATTCAGACAACGCCAAAGAAACCAAATATTTCAGCTTCAGCAGAAAAATTACAGGAGCAGAACAATTCTGATAGTATTATTTCACGACAAAGACCGGGAAATTCTACTACAATTATTATCCCCGTACCAAAACCAGAAACCCCAAGGTCTAGGGGAAATTCCTACCAGACAACAAGTCGTCAAGGCAACTTACAAAGACTACTACAAACTAATCCTAATTATCAGAATACACGAGCAATTGAAATACCAGTATCGCCACCAGAGTCAGGGAGCAGAACTTTAGAAAGATGGCGAAATTTACCTCCAAGGAACACTACCCCAAGTTTTGAACCCACTACCCCAGTTGCATCTCCTGGTTTACTATCTGTACCAAGCACAAATATTCCCCTTGGTCGTGGGGGTTATGTACCTCCCGGTATTGGCAGAAATCAAAATTCTAATCCTAACCCTTTGCCTAGACTATCCTTGCGTCGTAATTCTCAAAGTCGTGCTGCTGCCTTGGGCCTACGTTATCGAGTTGTTGTAAATGTCAAAAATGCCTCTCAGACTTACAAGTTGCGATCGCTTGTACCAGATGCTTTTTCCACGAATATTAATGGTAATTCAGTCATGCAAGCTGGAGCTTTTCGTAGTCGTCTTGAGGCCGATCAACTATTAAAAGTTTTACGGAATAATGGTCTGAATGCCAAAATTGTACTGATTAATTGATTCAGAAATTAAATAATATTTTTTTGAAAACAAAAACACAAATTATCAATTCTTTTACCCTACTCCCTATTATTGACATACTCCCCGGCGTAAACGCACGGGGATTCTCCTGAAACCAGGATTCTTGGTTTGCGCTCCGCAAGGCTACGCCAACAATGAGTCCACTTAAACTAAACACCTTACGGCATCTAGTCCAGAGATGGTTCTCTCCCCAAGCGTTCGCTCTATTGCCTCCTCCGGAGGAGCTTCGCTATCAAGAGCCTGTTCCCGTATGCCCTACGGTACAGTTTAAACCTTAAAAAACTTTGGTTCTCTGATATTTGTTGCTTAGAGCAATTCCTAAGCACAAGCATTCCTGTACAAAACCCCCTAGCTCTTATCTTGGTCAGCATTCCGCAAGCGAGCTGACGGCGACGCGGGGTCTGACCGCAGTTTTCAAGGTGCAAACGCTACAAGTTAGGTAGCTATAGGTTTTTAGAGCGGTTGAATACCTTTCCGCGAATTTAAGCATAACATAAAGTCCCCCGAAAAGGGGGAGGCTTTAAACCCAATTTTTCGGTAAATAAATAGGGCTTGCTGATTAAATCTAAAAGCATTGACATATAAAGACAAGTGCCTTTTTGAGGTCAAAAAAAGTGCGCCTGTTTCAGCTCTTCATGCTCAAAAAGCAGCGTATTTTAGGCCCATAGTTGGGCAGAAACATCAAGGGACAATTCTTACCCCTACCTCCTCGCTCATTCCTATTTCTCCTGTCTCCTGTCTCCTGTCTCCCCCTCCCCTCCTGGGAGCAGGGCTAATTCTTTGTCGTAGCGAGAATATTCATAAGAAATACAAAAAATTATGCAAATATACAAATCTCTCCATCTCCCCACCTCCCCACCTCCCCATCTCCCCATTCCCCCATCTCCCCATCCCCCCATCTCCCCATAAATTTTTCTAAGCGTGACAATAAATAGACCCTGCCTCCTGGGAGGGTTAGGGGTGGGTTGTCTCCTACCCTCACCCATCAGACTTTTTCAGCAAACCCTAAATAGACATTTCCAATAATAAAAAATAAAATCAATTATCGCACAGAAATTATCAATAGACATCTCAGAAAAAGATATATACTTTTTGCAAGAGTAGGGAACATGAAATAGGGAATAGGGAAGATATTTTCATGCTAAAGATACGAAAAATGATTTTGTAAGTGACTGTTACAAGTCTAGCTTATGTTAAATAAAGAGTAAGTTTATTTTCTGGAGATATCTAATTCTTTCCTCCCTACTCCCTACTCTCTACTCCCTCTTTTCTGAAGATATCTAGATATTTAGTAAAAAAAATTTTCCGAATAGTAGACACAATTTAGGAAAGTACGACTACAATAGACGTGCTTGTAATAAATTTTTCAGAGGTCTAAAATATGGTAACATATTCTTCTCGTGGCAATACCTCAGTCTTCATGCTGCCTTCGAGACAAAATTATACTCACCCTGTCGTGGCCAAAAAAGTTCAATCAAACCAGATTAGAACAAAATTGGACATGGAATTATTAGCCCTAAATGTTTTAACGGGAATTAATTCAGACAGTATATTGCGAGTAGCGAGTAAATTGAATATACCTCCCAATTTAGCTGATGAACTGACTTTAGTGGTTGATGAAAAACGGGGAATGTCGGCAAACCGACCTCTGAAAACAGAGGAAGCAAAATTTTTCATCTCAATTGTATGTCACTTAGCAAAACAAAACCAAGCATTAATTCGTCGTGCAGTAGCATTAATGGAGCAAGTTGCTGCTCAAAAGGCTAAACCTCAATCAGTTACTTTATTAAGAGAATATCTTGATAAATTTGAAAAAGCATATAAACAATATCACATATACTCTGAAAATACTCCCGATGATAACCCAGAAAAATTAGCTCTAAAGTTATTAGTAGATTTATTATTTTATAGCGCTCCTCAAGGGTGTAGTCGTCATTGGTCAAGTCTGAAATTTTAGACTCCGAAATCATACTAGAAATATTAGTATGAAGCAAAATACTTGAGAAAAATTCAAAATACCGATTTAACAAAAAACTTAAAAAATTGATTGATTGATTGAAAAAGTTTTAAGCATAGTAGAGAATTAAGAATCATTAAGTAAACGGTAAACTTTAGATAGTTTAAACTGTTTTATACCTTAATTCTCTTTTGATTTTTTGAGATAAAATTTATATAATGTCCGGTTGAATACTTATAGATAAACGACGGAGGAGTAAACCCACCCCTAACCCTTCCTGGGAGGAGAATTCAGGAGTCAGGAGTCAGGAGGGAAGAAAGAAGAAGAAATAAGCAATAAGAAAGAATAAAGAGGAGGAAAAGGAGAAAGTTTTTTGGTTGCAGAGGGCGGAACGGAGTTCTATAAGACTTTCACTTCAAAACAGCCAATGAATTATTATTAAAAGCTGAAGTTATCGCCCATGTAGACGCGGAGCAGCGTGCCGGAGGCAAATTTAAATATTAAAGGGCTAGCAAAGACTCGTTTGAGTAAATCAATTAACGATGCTGGATGGGGCCAATTCCTGTCTATTTTGACTGTCAAAGCCGGAAATGCTGGAGGTGAAAACCATAGCAGTGAACCCTAAAAATACTAGCCAAGACTGCTCAAATTGTGGTGAAAAAGTCAAGAAAGAATTAAAAATACGAACTCATTCTTGCCCGCACTGTGGTATTGTCATAGACCGCGACTTAAATGCAGCGATAAATATCAAAAATAGGGCGGTAGGGCATTCCGTCCTTAAAGCTCGTGGAGCCCGATGCAATAGCAGGGCAGCGAAACGAGAAGCCCACACTATAGCGTCAGCTTAGTGTGAGAGTATGTCACGATATCGATATTTAAGTACATAAATAGGCATTGCTGATTAAATCTAAAAGTATTTACAGATAAAGGTTTTAGCCTTTTTGGGGCCTTTAAAAAGTGCCTGGTTTTCAGCTCTTCACCCTCAAAAAGGAGCGTATTTTGGGCTGACTATGGCAGAAAAATCACTCTTACAATTCTTACTCCTACCTCCTCGCTCCCGACCCTTTTCTCTTGTCTCCTGTCTTCCCCTCCTGGGAGGGGTCAGGGGTGGGTTGTCTCCTGTCTCCTACCCTCACCTTGGGGCCTTAAAGTGCCTGGTTTTCAGCTCTTCACCCTCAAAAAGGAGCGTATTTTGGGCTGACTATGGCAGAAAAATCACTCTTACAATTCTTACTCCTACCTCCTCGCTCCCGACCCTTTTCTCTTGTCTCCTGTCTTCCCCTCCTGGGAGGGGTCAGGGGTGGGTTGTTTCCTGTCTCCTACCCTCACCCATAAGACTTTTTCAGCAAACCCTAAATAGGTAGTTCTGCATAGTAATGGTAAGATAATTAATTGGT
The DNA here is from genome assembly GCF_014132355.1 of Okeania sp. KiyG1. Classification (GTDB taxonomy): domain Bacteria; phylum Cyanobacteriota; class Cyanobacteriia; order Cyanobacteriales; family Microcoleaceae; genus Okeania. The sequence goes on along the minus strand of NZ_BLZO01000039.1, from coordinate 10,498 downwards.
ATGAAGAAATAATTGTTAAAATTGTACATATAAGATAATTTTATTTTGATATTTATTAATTTGATATTTATTCAAAGGTTTTCAAATGCCTTCACGAAGTTATACTCCCCCAACTTGTACACTAAAATTTACAGCTAGAGGTTTAGCGGCCTTAAAATGGATCGGTATTCCCAGAAAACAACGTTTTAGCCTGAGTTTTGACGACCCCAGGGTATCAGAAACAGAGCATATTACATTGAGGGGTGGCCGCAGTGAATTAGACGCTCTCCACAAAGTTGTTACGACTTATGTACAAGAATTTCTCAGTAAGTCTCCAGAATTACCTCTAGATAATGAAAATCAAGGAGAAGAAAACAATAGCACTGCAACAGAGTCAAACTCACAAACAAAAATTCAGGAAGAGACCACCGAAGTTGCTGATGCCAAACTTTCCATACCTAATTCCCCACCCCCAATAAACGGTCAAAGTATTTATCTACAACCACGAGACTTATTAAACCACGATCTATTTTTGGGGTCTTTAGCGACTAAAGAGTCAGGAAGTTTTATTACCATGAGTATGCTGCAACTATTTGACCTGGCGATCGCTCTAGATGAATGTCAAACAGATATACAGACATTGCCTCAGTTTAAGTCTGACGGTGAGGTTAAACCTCTTCCTGAATGGTTGCAGACTTTGATACTAATTATTATCAGTGCTGGTTTAACAGCAAGCGCCATTAAATTATATGACCGCTACGCAATTAGTCGCAAACAACAAAATGAACCTAACATTATTGCTTCTCCACCAACCAGTAATTCACCCCTTCCAGCACCAACAAATTTACCAACACCAACATCAACACCAACATCAACACCAACACCAACAGTAACTCTATCACCATTACCAACACCACCAACAAATCTACCAACACCAACAATTACCAGACCATCTCCTATTCCCACACCATCTCCTCTGTTTCCTAGACAAAACCCCGCACCACCTGCTCCTAATAACTTGCCACCACCTCTGAATGATTTTTCTCGCCCTCCTCAAAATCAGGGAAATGCTACAACAGTAGTTATTCCGGCACCACCAATAATACTGCCACCAGTTCCTGTTGCACCACCAACTACACCGCCACCAATTCCTCCACCAGCAATACCTAATTATGGGGTGTCAGTACAACCAAGACCTCCTGTGCAACCGCCTCCAAATTTACAAATTCCACCTGCACCAAACCGACCTCTACCACCAGCACTCAATAGAGGAGGTGGGGTAAGACCTTATTTAGATGTGAGTCGTATTCCGGTTAATGTTCCTAGAGCAATTGATTTACCGACCTTGGAAGATGTAGAACCAGTTGCTTTACGCGATCGCGAATCTGTGGTTGAACCTAGTGAAAATGCTAGCAGGAAACCGAAATCGACATTATTTGATCGAATTCCCCAAGTTGCAGAGGTAAGAGAATATTTTGAAAAAAGTTGGGAACCGCCATCAGATTTAGATAGGAATTTGCAGTATAGTTTGTTATTAAACGGTGATGGTTCGGTGAAAAAAGTAACTCCAATTGGTCTAGCATCAGTTGAATTTTATGGTAATACAGAGATGCCTTTGGAAGATGAAGTTTTTGTCTCTAATATTGAGGGTGGCAAGACTGCTAAAATTCGATTGGTTTTGAGACCAGATGGTCAAGTTCAGACTTTTTTAGAGTCCTTGAATTAAGGAGTTATATCAAGGGAGGAGTCTGGAGTCTGGAGTCTGGAGTCTGGAGTCTGGAGAGAATTTAGAAAGATTTGCGGTCTGGTTAAAGATGAAACTGACATTTTCTCCTCTTTTTTATCTTCACCTCTTCTCTATAATTACAGTTTGAGGTTTTTTTCTTGAGTCTAAATACTTACTCAAGTTTTCTCCTCTTTATGTACTACATTGTGTCGTGCGGAATGTAGGTTTGATCTCAATTCTCAAGCTTTAAGAAGACAATTATTGCTCTATGGTCTAGTTCTGTGATTATTGGTCCATACCATATAGTTCTAAATAAGTCAAATCAGTATATGGATAACTTAGAAAAATTAGTTCATCACGTTTGAATAAAAATGAGGTGTCGCCTATCTAAACAACGAAATAATAAGTATTTTAGGCTTTAAAATCTCTTTAAGTAATAAAACCCCTTGGATTATTATTTGTTTATTTTATCATGGAAGAGCTGAAACTATTGAAATTCTGTTGGCTATTTCAGGGGATTTATCCGATTTTTTGTCATCAATCTCTGACAAAATTTTAATTTTTAAATTTATAGATTGAGATTGATAATTAAAACTTTTAACTAGCAGGGTTTGAGTCCACATTTTGTAATTCAATTTATATTATTAAAAGTAGTATATAAATCCGTAGCTTGGTAGATATTTATACTATGCAAATCATCTCAATTACTTTTTTAGTCGATCGAATTCCGAGTAAATAATTAAGCATAAATACTTACTTAATTGTTGACTCGATCCCGGCAGCTATGATTTTCTTCTAAAATTCTGTCTCCTGTCTCCTGAGGACTGACTCCTGATTCTATGCTACATTTTGGGCGTTGCACAGTAACGAATGATTTTAGATTTTTTATGAACAGGATTTTGGATTAATAAATGGCTAGAATGGTTAATATTCAGTTTTTTTTAGTCAAAGTCTAAACTAATTTTTGCCAATATCATTCCATAATGTGCAACTCCACATTTTGTGGTGCGGAATGTGGGATGAAACATTGTTTTATAGCCAATTAAGTTGATTTGATATTAGACATCTCCAATAATCAAAAATAAAGTTAATTATAGTACATAGATCGTCAATTATTTCTCCCCTACTCCCTACTCCCTACTCCCTCTTTTCTTAAATAAAACAAATAAAAAAATAGCCTTGTGATATTTCCAAGGCTATCAAACTAGAGTGATTATCAAGACTTATTTAACGAACTGAACTTTGCATAGTAGCAGTTTCAATTGGCTTCATAAAATATAGTTTTAGGAATTGCCAACCATTAGACAGATAAAGAGGTAATTTCTGGAAAAGCTTCACAACACCCAACTTATTAGAATTAGCGATCGCCGTTAACTTTTCATTATTCTTCACACAAAGTTCTAGTCTTTCATAAAATTGAGGATCTTCTACATCCAAAATTACTGGAAAAACACGTCCTGAAGTTTCATTAGTCTTCTCAATTACATACTTATCATAATCACGAGCATTCAAACCAATAGCAGCATAAAAATCAGCTCTTTGAATGTCATTCAAGTACATAGTAGCGAACACAGAAAGTAAGAAAAACCTACACCACAATTTTGCTTGCCAGTCATTTAAAATTTGTGGTTGTGCCCTCATAATAGCATCAAAGAAATCTCCATGACGATTTTCATCCTGACACCAATTTTCAAAGAAACGGAAAATAGGATAAATTCTATCTTCTGGATGAGCTTCTAAATGACGATAGATAGTAATGTAACGCCAATAACCAATTTTTTCCGATAGATAAGTAGCGTAGAAAATAAACTTTGGTTTAAAGAAAGTATACTTACGACTCTTTGTCAGAAATCCTAAATCTAATGATAGATTAAAATCCGACATGGCCTTATTTAAAAAACCTGCATGACGAGCTTCATCTCTGGACATTAAATTGAAACACTCAGCCAAAATAGGGCTTTTATTTTTGAGACGACGACCCAATTCTTTGTAGAGTAAAAAACCAGAAAATTCAGCCGTACAAGAACGTTCTAGAAACTCAACAAATAATCTACGAGTATCCCCATCAATATGATCCCATGATTGGGCAAATTCTTCATCCCGAACAAAATGATGGCGGTTATAGTCAGTACGAAATTCTTCTAGAATAGCTATCAATTCATCCTCATTGACTGAGATGTCCATTTTAGCCATCTCATCAAAATCTGTTGTGTAGAATCTAGGGGTTAGAATAGTTTCTTTAGAGGGAACTTTAACCCCTGGTCGCATTTCTTGAAAATCTGGTTTTTTTAGAGAATCTACCATAAGTTTTGTTGTTTTCTGAATCTATGAATTTATGGCTGGTTTGGAGAATGAGCAAGAAGTACTATATTTTCCACGCTATGTATTTTACCAAGGTCTAGGGGACTGAAGTGCAAAGTTTTAGTTAAGAATTGCAAAGTATCTATAGTTCATTAAAGATATAGTCACATAAGACACATCCTTATTTTGCAGGTGTTACCCTGACTGGGTGTTAGCGCAGCTCCTCCGGAGGAGGCACTACAACACCACGCCAGTTGCGTGACTGTCGGGGAACCCGCAAGGGCGCACTGACTTCTCTATCCCATGGTCAGAGACATAAGAGAGCTGCTTTTTTCATTATTATCCTGTTTCTAATATACAGTATGTAGTGTTTTTATTTGAGATGTAAACATAGATTGAGGCTTTTTATTATAAAAAAATGCTGTTTTGAGTACCAGTTATTCTGGTGTTTGCTGCTATTTAATGCTATTTTTCCTCCTTTACTATGCCCTATTTCCTGTTTCTTTTTTCATAGTACTTGGTTTCCACATCCCAGATAAAAACGCTATATTTAGAGTTATTACTGTTTTCCCCATTATATTATTGGACTAAGATGGTAGTAATACTAAGTGCCCATAACGAAAATTAAGTAACTAGGCAAAGAAGTATATTAATTTCAGAAAAGTAATTTTTGGGACTAAATGAATACTATAAGATACAGTTACCTATTTTGGGGAGCTTGCATTCTAGGTCTTAACGGATGTCATCGTTTATACAATGGCAAAATTTTGACTGGTCTACTTTGGCTCTTTACTGGAGGCTTATTTGGAATAGGCCAATTTATTGATTTGTTGTTAATTCCTAATATGGTAGAAGAACACAACACTAAAGTCAAAGCAAGGTTAGGTACTTCATCCCAAGGAGTGCCACTATATCAATCAAATGGGGCGGTCTCTATGAAAGTTTCTCCTCCACAAACTCGTCAACAGTTAATGGTTGCTTTACTCAGGTCAGCTTCTACTAAAGGAGGTAAGTTATCTGTTAGTCAGGGGGTGATGGAAACAGGAGCTAGCTTTGTAGAAGTAGAAGAAACTCTGAAGGAAATGCTTAAAACTGGTTATGTTAGTGTAGATAACCATCCAGAGACAGGTATTGTAATTTACGATTTCCATGAGTTGTAATTTTGCCTACCAATAGTCTTTATATTGATTTTCCTTTCTACAACATTCGCGATCTGACTGCTGCTAGGCTCTGTTTTTTCCTTTGGAATGCTAGGCTTTCTATGTAGGCGACTGCCGAAACGCGAAGCTTTGCGGAACGCAAAACGCGTTTCATGTCGCAGAGCGAAAGCGGAGTTGAGTTTTATCAATTCTTTAGTTGAATAAAAAGTCATGCGTAGGGGCGAGTGAAACCCAATAAATCATACGATATCACAATTTTGGTGAGGATGCAACGGAAAATCTTTTGGCGCGCGGTTTTTTTTCAGGAGCTTACTAGAATGAAATGTTGGGAATTTTCTACTAAGGAGCGATGGATGGAAAGGTTTGATGGGGAAAAACAAGCATTTATCATTTCCCTTATGGGTTTAATACCCCACACCTCACCTGCGGTACTCAAAATTGTTTGGGGGAGCATAGACGCGGAGCGGCTTGTCGTTGACTATCCCCATGCAATTTTCCCTCCTGACTCCTAAGGACTTACTCCTTCTTCAAGGGAAGCTTCACAAGATGAATATATTTGCTGGTATTGCTCCTGGGGAAAATTCCTGAATACCTATGATTGTGTCTTCACTAAGCCAGGGCAAACGCATCTTATTTTGAAGTTCTGACAGGGCAAGGATGCCAGGCTTATGAGTATTTATATTTATAACTTCTCTAAAGCTTAATGGCAGAAGCTTCCAGAATTTAGATGCGTTTGCCCTGTTCACTAAGCAACTTAGTTGAATAAAAAGTCATGCGCAGGGGCGAGAAACACCCAATAAATTATACGATATCACAATTTTGGTGAGGATGCAACGGAAAATCCTTTGGCGTGCGTTATGAGCTTAATAAGATGAAATATTGGGTTTTCGATTAAGGAGGCTTTATGACTGAATTTTTCGCTAACTCAAAAACTTAATTGCGGGTAAAGATACCAAATGACTTCTATAAATAGATAAGTATCAAATGGGTTTTATAGAGGTCTTCCATAGTTAATAAAATTAAGGTACTATAGTAGTCTGTCTATAATTATCTATACAATAACTTTCATGGCTGTACCAAAGAAGAGAACTTCAAAATCTAAGACAAAGATGCGGAAAGCTCAGTGGAAGCGCAAAGCAAGACTGGAAGCACAGAAAGCGCTATCTTTAGGGAAATCAGTTCTTACTCAACGTTCCCACAGTTTTGTATATCCAAGTGCTGAGGAAGAAGAGGAAGAAGATTAATTTATTGGAGAATTGGGGATAAAATGTCCAATTCTCAAAATATTTTAACTACTAGACTAATTTATCCTAGCATCTGGCAAAATTAACATCGCATCACCAAAAGAATAAAAGCGATATTGTTGGGCGATGGCTTCCTGATATAAGCTTAAAAGGCGTTCTCTTCCTATCATTGCGCTCACAAGCATAAGCAAGCTGGACCGTGGTAGATGGAAATTAGTGATTAGACCTTCTACTATTTGCCACTTGTAGCCAGGATAAATAAATATATTGGTATAACCAGAAAATGGTGAGATAGAAAATTCCTCACTACTACTATCACTACTACTATTTTTCTGATTAGCTAGTGCTGCTCCCTCAAGAGCTCTAACTACTGTTGTTCCCACTGCAATTATACGTCCACCTTGAGATTTTGTTTGATTAATTTTGTCTACAACTAATGACGAAACCTCAAGCCATTCGTAGTGCATATCATGCTTGGTAATGTCTTCAGTTTCCACTGGACGAAATGTACCAAGACCAACGTGTAATGTGATAAAAGCTAGTCTAATATTCCTTTGCTCTAGTTTCTCTAGTAATTCATCAGTAAAATGTAAACCAGCAGTAGGTGCAGCAACTGCCCCCGAAATTGTACCATATACAGTTTGATATTGTTCTGTGATAGCCTGTGAATCTGTAACATAAGGAGGGAAGGGCACATGACCAAATTGGTCTAACAACTCTATCAAAGAAATTCCTTGAGGTAAGTTAAACTGTAAAAAGCGCCCACCAGTTTCTCTATCTGTTGATAATACTGTTGCCTGTAACTTATAATCACACCCAAGAGATGAATTAGGTTCAAATTCAATTGTTGTACCATTGGTAAAACGTTTACCTGGTTTTACTAAGGCTAGCCAGCAATTATTTTCCACTGGTTTGAGCAACAATATTTCTACCTGAGCGCCAGTAGTTTTGTGGCCATAAAGCCTTGCAGGAATAACGCGAGTATTATTCAAAACCAGTAAGTCTCCTGGCTGGAGTAAATCTGGTAAATCTCTAAAAATACAATTATGGTGTGTAAGTGAATCTACAACCATTAAATGAGAACTATCCCTGGGAACAACAGGATTTTGAGCAATTAGTTCCTGGGGAAGTTCATAGTCATAAGCATCAATAGACCAATCTACCTCAGTCATGTTACTGATATATGATTCGTAATTGGGTAAAATCCCCCAGAGAAATTAGGGTACTTTTCCCCTAGTGATATGCTACACATTTAGAGAAAATATAGAATATATCAGTACAGAATTAATTTTCAGAGTGTGGGGCAGATATATCTGTAGTGAAAAATAACAGATCGATAATCTAGTTCAAAACTCTAAACATTCTAGAACATACACCTAATTTATTAACTGGGAAGCGGCAACATCCGCCCCGCTTCCTACAACCGTTTTTCATAACCTTTAATTTTTCCTCTGTAGTAGTCAAAAAATTGAGAGGTTAAACCGAGGGAAAAGCAGTAGTTTTCAGCGGTAACAGTGAGATTGAGATGGAATACCTTTACTTTATAGCTAATACTAGCCTCTGCCTGAGAGTAGTTGAATACCTACGCATTACTCATCAACTACCGCTTCAATTTATGACTGTGATTCATCAAATTGATGGTTGGGTGGTAAAAATCAAAATGAGTCACTATTTGACACCTCAACAACATGGGGATTTTCGGGCTTTTATGAATGAACTAGGAATACCTTATGAGCCTGATATCCGTATTAGAATGGCGTTGTGGGGTTTAGAAACTGGACAATCACCTTTAAGTGTGATGAGACGCTATCAGGTAGCAGTCGTATCTCATGGCCAACCAAATCAAGAGGAAATAGAAGCATTCCGTACCCAATTTGTCAAGGGTTTAGGGTATTGTCCTGAAACTTTGGGTTGAGTTATAGTTTTACTCTTACTCTAAATTTGTACCTGTACGTTAGTTATATTAGTACGGGTACAACAAGAGTAAGACACATTTAATTTATTCTTTATAATTTAACTTACTTTGCTCATTTGGATAGCATTCTACAGTTCAGAGGCTAGCGTTCTTCATTAATTGATAATTGATAATGGATAATTGATAATTACCTCGGGTTTTAACCGCTACGGAATTGAATATAAGGAAATATTATTTCTTTTTTCCCCTTAAAAGGGAGGCTTTAAACCAGAATTATTTAATTACTAATTATTAATAATTAATAATTCGGTAAGGAATAGAAGTAATTTGGACATTGTCTGAAAAGAAGATGATTGAGATAATAATAAAGTGTACAGTTAAATCAAGGAAAAGACAATTTCGCTATAATTCATCTTTTTATTTAACAACGCTGTAATTTTATTAAATTTGGCTTCTCATTCCACACTACAAAAATATCAAAAGAATGAAGAGAACCAGGCGGTTTTAACCCTTGGATGAAAAATGAGTCACTGAATTTATTTTGTAGTCTGACAATACTATAATTGAGGGTTAGCCTATGAATTTTCCGGGCTTTTGTTTAGTTTTTTTGGTAGCATAGGCACATCATTGAATACCTGGCATTGCTGAAAAGAGGGATGAATTTTGGAACTAGCCAAAATCTATAATAAACTTCTCTAAAAATCAAAAATCAAAGCAATTCTTATCTATAAAATTGTCAATTAATTATTTCTTCCTATTACCGAAAAATTGGGTGCATCTCAATGCGTGAATAAAGCAAAAATTTATCGCTTTTAGGGAACACCGGAGCTGGGAACAGGGAACAGGGAACAGGGAACAGGGAATATATAGGAAAAAAGTATTTTTGCAAATATGAGATGCACCCGAAAAATTAAGGTATAAAGCCTCTCCATTCATGGAGAAAAAAATCCTTTTAGCCAATCCTCTTATTGATAATAAGAGGTAATTATTAATTGTTGAACTGTTCCCTATTTTCTGGAGATGCCAAATGATTATAATGATTGTATTATCTCTGTTCTATCTGGATATGAAGCAAGCATAAATTTAGTACCTATAACACTACTCAATAGTAAAAATTATACTGTTATTCAACAACGCCAAATACCTTATTAACTGTAAATAAGTTGTAAGCATTCAGCTGTCAGCTATTAGCCATCAGCTATTGCTTTTAGTATGAGATAAAAGCTTTACTAATTTAGGCAGAATTTATACTTAAGGAGCCATGTAATAATAAGTTGTACAAATTTTATCTGGGATAAATTGTGAAATATAGCTTCCATTAAAAAAACTGTTCAAGTTATTTTTACACGACTACTAACTATAAAAGCTGGCGCTCAACAGTCTATATTCATTAAAACCTCATCATGATAGCTGATAGCTGACTGCTAATAGCTGAATGCTTACAATAACTTTAGTCTAGCTCAGAGGTAGAAATAAAGGCAGAAGGAATATAATTTTGCAACACAAGTTGATAACCTGCCAATTCTACAGAATTTCCGACCTTAATAGTTAACTTAGATAGTTGCTCCTCTAATGATAGAAATTTAGATTGAGGATAATCTTTTTGAGTATAATTACACTTGACTAAAGCTACATCGAATCTGCAAGAACAATCTGCTAATTCTGGGCGATCGCTCAAAAATATTTCTGCGGTTTGCCACAACTTGGCTTGTTTTGTTTCTGTAACTGCCAGTAAACCATTTTTATCCCAGTTACCCCGACTACGAGTTTTGACCTCCACAAATACCAGAATTGGAAATTTTTGAGCTGGGTTATCTTCCAAAGGAGAAGTTTTTAGGGCAATAATATCTAACTCTCCCCAAGGACATTGCCACCGTCGATGGAGTATTTGCCAACCTTCTTGAGTTAACCATTTTGCCACTAAATTTTCTCCCAAGAGACCTGTGTCAATTTTTGAGGAAGAAGCAGATTGCCTAGATGAAGAAAAGCTCATTTTGGTTTATTCTTCTTTATTATGGTTATGGACCGCCTGGAGTAAATTAGACAGAAGTAGTATGAATTTTAGACAACAAAAAACTTCCCAAACTTTAGTCAACTTCGTCTTTTCACTAATAGTATATCTCATTACTATTGGGGGAATAACTGCCTTAATATTTACTAACTTGACACCCAC
>NZ_BLZO01000038.1 GCF_014132355.1 Okeania sp. KiyG1 | reverse complement strand
AACTACATTTATTCAATGTATTTTCACTCTTGTATATAAGGTCTGAAATATGAGATATTGGGTTCCCCAAATCTGTCATATTCGTAAGCATTTAGCGGTCAGTGGTCAGCGGTCAGCTTTATTACCTTTAGTGGACAATTTAAGTTCGTTGTTCTTGTGCTTCAATTCTTTGTTCAAAAATATAGTAAAAGTTAAGCAAATACTTGGTTCATTTTAAAAAGCTAATAGCTGACTGCTAATAGCTGAATTCTTACCCATATTCAGTTATAAATCTTGACTCATCCTAGCCAGTAATTGTCTAATTATCTCTGCATCCTCTGCTTGAGGAAGATTTACTAGATAACTCTCTAAATCTTGACGAGCTTCTGCCCAAAATTTAACTGATAATATAATACGCCTCGGTCTCGCTTTTCTACAATTGCCTCTGGAAATAATAATAAAATCCGGTCGATAGCTGCAATAGCTTTTAACCCTTCATTTCGGTTCAAATAAATTCCTTTAAGATTTGTCAACATTCGTGCTAAAAATTGTTTTTTACTTACCTTTGCCAAAAACTGAGGTTGTAGCTCTACCCCTCGACCATAAATACTGGCCAATCTTTCTTGACAATCTTGAGGAAAAAGAATTTCACCTCTATTAAAAGCATCTACATATATGCCAGCTTCTTCAAAATCAGGTCTAATTAAAAAATGCCCTGGCATTCCAATACCAACCATCGGAAAATTAATTCTATTAGCAATTTCTAGATAAACTAGGGATAAAGTAATTGGAATACCAGTACGTCTTTCTATTACTTGATTCAGAAAACTATTCTGTGGATCGTAATAGTCAATTGTATTTCCAGAAAAACCTAAATCATCATAGAGATAGTTATTAATAGTTTTAATAATTTGTAAGGGGTAGAGTTTTTCTGGTAGTTTTTCTCGAACTTCATCTGCCATGGTATCCAGAACATTCAGATATTCATCAGGGTCAAATTCTGGTTCATATTCTAAAGCCAAATAAAGAGCAGCTTTAGCTAAATCTATTTGTTGATCAGATTGATTAATTTCTGAATAAAATAACTGTTGATATGAATAATTCATATTAGACCTAATTATAATTAAAATTATTTTTGACTTGGAAATGTAGGTTATAATTTTATCACTACATCATCTATAGGACGACCTAATTATGAAATCGTCACTTGATATCAATTTACCTGAAGAATTAAAACCTTACCATGAAGCGATCGCTAATACCATTAAACCTTATTTAAAAATTGATATTAAACCTAGTTCAACCCAATGGTGGCAAAGTAAATTTGGAGGACTTCCCTATTTACCTCGAACAATTGATTATCCCACTAATAAAAATGGTGAATATTTAAAGTTATTAGCCCAACTTAACTTTTCAGAAATGCCTAGGTTAGAGAATTTTCCTGCTCAAGAAATTTTACCGAAAAATGGGCCTAAAGCCTCGCCTTTCTAGGGCGATTTTCTGCATCAATATTTTTTTCAAATAATTATTTTATCTGGAAAAATATATGATAAAATAATGGAATAGAAACAAAAATATTGCAATGTTAGTAAGAGAGGCCAAGTTATTAAACGGGACATCAAATCAATATAAATCCTTGGATGAAGCTATCAGAACAGCACAGTTTATTAGAAATAAAGCTGTCAGATACTGGATAGACAACCAAGGAGTAGATAAGTCGCGTTTATACAAACTGAGTAAAGAATTAGCTAGTGAGTTTGCTTTTGCAAACAAATTAAATTCATCAGCTAGACAAGCCTCAGTAGAAGTAGCTTGGACTTCGATTAGTAACTTTTATCGTCGCTGTAAACAAGGAGCCAAAGAAAGCGGTGCGACCCCGCGACGACGAAAGTCGCAAGGGAACGCGCACCAAGAGAGGATATCCTAAATTCAAAAAGCATTGTCGGTCTGTAGAATATAAACAATCTGGTTGGAAATTATCAGATGATTGTATGTTTATAACTTTTACTGATAAGTTTAAATCTGGTAAGTTTTCTCTGTATTGTAATAAAGAAACAAGAGAAGATTTATTTAGGTCAAAAATTAATCGGGTGAGAATAGTTAGACGTGCAGACGGTTATTATTGTCAATTTTGTTTAGATGCTAATAGAAAGGAACCAGGAAATTATACTGGCAATGTTATAGGCATTGATTTAGGATTGAAATATTTCTACAAAGACCAAAACAATAATGCTGTTGTTTATCCTCAATATTTGAGAAAATCAGAGAAGAAATTAAAGCGTCGGCAACGACAATTAAGCAAGAAGTTTGTGAAAGGCAAAAAACCTCAATCAAACAATTATCACAAGGCCAGAAAGAGACTAGGGTTATGTCACTTGAAGGTGAGTAGGCAGCGTAAAGACTGGAGCATTAAACAAGCCCGGTGCGTAGTGGCATCTAACGATGTTGTCGTCTATGAGGACCTGAAGATACAAAACATGGTCAAAAACCATCATTTGGCAAAGTCAATATCTGACGCATCGTGGTATCAATTCACTCAATGGCTGGAATATTATGGAAAAATTTGGGACAAAGCAGTTGTCTCCGTAAATCCCAAATTCACTTCTCAAGATTGTTCTAATTGTGGGCATAGAGTCAAGAAAACTTTGTCAACTCGTACTCATGTTTGCCCCAGTTGTAATGCTGAAATATGCCGTGACACAAATGCAGCACGAAACATCTTGAGTCGTGGATTAGAAATAGTAGGTGTTGAGTGGAATCAAGGTACCGTAGGGCATACGGGAACCTCCTAGTAATAGGGAATGCTTTGGGAGACAACGGCCTCTGCTAATGATGGGCAACTTGATTTAGTAAGCTGTGTCGGTGAGCAAAGAATCACTTTTCGTGAGAATCCCCGTGCTTTTAGGCCGGGGAGTATGTCAAAATTTTATATAGATGCTAGTCACGACTCTATGTATGGTTTAGATTATAGCGCTCAAACTAATCAAGATGGTTTCAGAATTATATATTTTGATCAAATTGTCGAAGACGTTAATAATTTAGTAACAGATTTTGATTTTTTAGAAGAGCATCAGGAAACTACTTTCAAATTCCATGACTTTTTCCAATTACCCAATGTCGTCTAAAGAAACGAGCTAAAGCTGATTCTTCTAAAGATAAATAAATTGGTCTGCCATGAGGACAAGTACGAGGGTTACGAGTAAGTTGCCATTGATTTAATAAACTTTGCATTTCTGACAGACTTAAAGGAGTTCCATTTCTAATAGCACTACGACAAGAAGTAGCTACTTTAGCAGATTCTAAATCGCCACCATTACTCAGTTCAATTAAAGCTTCAGCACAGTCATTTCTTTTTGCTAAAATTGCCGGAGCAGTACGAGCTGCCCAAAGGAAATCTCCAAAATTTCTACTTCTATATTTAAGCGTTGAAGTTGTTCTATTTGACCAGAAGATAAATTATGCAAAATAATTGGTGGCTCTAAAGAAATTATTTCCCAAGCATCACATAATTGTTCATATAAAACTCTTTCATGGGCAATATGTTGCTCGATTAACCAAATGCCAGTCGGATGTTCAGCCACTATATAAGTATTGTGTAATTGAGCGATCGCCTTAAGTTCTATCAATCCAAATTCTTGACTTTTTTCTGCTGTATTATCTGGAGAAACTTGTATCGACCGACGAGTTTGATAATTCCCTGTATTTTCAGATACTTTTAAGATTTTTTCTACCCTTTCTGATAAAGGAAATTCCGGCATTACTTCCATACTAAATTGTAATGCCTTAGCAATTGCTAGCTCGATTTGTTGTTGCCAAAAACTGAGGTTATGAAGATAAACTTCTGTTTTTGCCGGATGACGATTCCAATTTATTTGATGAGGAAAAATTTGGAAATGAATAAAACAGATAGGATAGCGATCGCGAGGGCAAGTCCGTGCCAAAGAACTAATAATTTTTTGTTCTAATTCTGGTACTTTTACCACTCTTCCATTAATAGCAACTTTTACCCAATCAGGTCGTCTCCGATGACATCTATCTGGCAAACCCAAAACTAATTCTAATGATTGTCTATCCAAAAATTGAGAATCTTGATATTGGGAAAAATTTGATGTTTTGAGATTTAATTCTTCTGCTTCTTGCTCATCAATTTCTTGTTGAATATACTGTAAATCGCTCAATCTTACCGTCGATAAAATTTGAGGTAAAATTTGTTTTGCCGTAGCACCAGGACTAATTTGTATCCATAATTTACTACCCTGCCAAACTTGCCAAGTAACATCAGGATAACAAAGTGCTATTTGCTGAATAACTAATTGTATACCTCGCATTTGTTGTGCCAAAGAAGGCATTCCTTGACGACGTACAGGCCATTTTCCAAACAGATTAGAAACTTTAACAATAGTACCAGGAGCAACAGCAACTCTTTCAACTTCAACAGCCTTTCCTTGCTCGTTATAAACAACTCGCCAACCTTCATTTTCATTCTCTAAAAGAGGCGATTTAGGGCGACTTAATATTTCTAAATTTGAGAGATTAGCTAAACTATGAAGTGCTTCTCCACGAAATCCCAAACTGGTAATTTTTGTTAGGTCTTGAAAATTAGTAATTTTACTCGTACTATGAGGATTAGCTGCTTGTTTTAAATTAGCTAAATTCATACCCGTACCATTGTCAGAAATTTGCACTCGCCACTGTTCAGAAATAATCGAAATTATGATGCGAGTTGCACCAGCATCCAGAGAATTTTCTACTAATTCTCGTACTACTGCTGCTAAAGAATCAATCACTTCTCCAGCGGCAATTAAATTGACAACTTCTTTAGGTAAGGTTTGAATTTTAGATTGCATTTATATAAAAGCAGTAAAAAAAGCTTCCAGTTATATGGGATATAATTTGCTATGTTAGTTGGCTTTATTTTAACTTTAATTCTACTCAAACTGATTTTTCTACTTATTAATAGACATTTTGGATATTGTTTTTTAAAGCATTAAGCAACAACTTCTACTAATTCATAATGTAATTGTATTAGTCGATCGCCTGGAAGAGTTTCCATTGCATAAGTTCTTCCATCATTATCAGAAAAATCTACTTCAAAAACATTGTTATCGTATTCCATAACAATTGTTCCTACTTGTCCTTTATATAAAGTAATAGGTTCTCCTGTTTCAAAATGAGTTGTTTGTCTATCTTCAGTTAATGCAACTATATCTAATTCTTGTAATTGGGTCATAATCATATCTCACTTACTAACAGGATAACAATTTGTTAATCTCGGAAAATCTTCTCCTGTACGAATTATCCAGGCAACTAAAATCAGAGATTCTCCTATATCAGTCTTGAGAAAGAACTTCATATTATAGTGTGTACTATATTCATTGACTTTACGAATAATAACTGATTCATTGATAACAGCTTTTGTAAGCATTCAGCTATTAGCTGTCAGCTCTCAGCTCTGATAAAGGGATTTTAATATACAGACTATTTCAGGCAGTTTTTATAGTAAAATTTAATACTTACTCAATTAGTAAAGCTTTTATCTAGAACTAAAAAAACAATAGCTGTTAACGCAGTTCATCCGATAGGAGGCTGGCTTATAGCTGACGGCTGTTTGCGCAGCATTCCGCAGGAAATGCTTACCGAAAAATTGTGGGTATGCGCCTCCCCTTTTAAGGGGATAATAAAGAAAAATTTTCATCTCTTTGTCAATCCTCTTCTTTTCAAGGAGAGGTAATTATTCATTATTCATTATTCATTATTCATTATTCATTGTTGAACAGCTTTTTTAATGGCACTTTTCAAAATTCCTACATTTTCTAATGTTATTCCTAGCTTTTGTTGAAAAAGAGTGGCTTTATTTTTCCCTTTTTGATGATTAAAATTAAGACAATAATTTTCAATTTTATCACCTAAGTTAGCTTTAATTCCATTGGGAAGTTTCATAATTAAAAACTCTTTACAGAAATTTCTACTGTTATCGCCAATCTAGATTAGTATCTATAGCGTTTCTCAAGCTCGTGAAGTACAGTTATCTTTATTATTATTCCATGTTCCCTGTTCCCTCAAAACTAGAATTTTTTACCTCATGCTTTTTGGGAATTGCTATAAGCATTCAGGTGACTGAAAGACAAACCAATATATTAAATTATAAAGTATTTTTATTTAGTTAGGAAACTGAGGTATGGCTAAGATTCAGACAAAATGTAATACCAATTTCATAAACTTAAACAACACTTTTAAAAGTATCTATCAACCTTGAAAGCCAAAATGTCAATTTACAGCATATTTCAGGCAAATGATGTACAGATTAAATGGTGAAAATATTTTAGTGCTGGCATCTTGCCCGTTTCAGGGTATACCTCATAACAACGAGAAGCGCTGTATGTGTAGTCTGACTTTAGGAAATTGGTATAAATAATTGTCACAAACAATTACTTTCCTGAAAACACAACAGATAGAATGAAAGATATTGGAATATCTGTAACTATAACTACAAAGAAACTATAAAGAGGTCAACGAGATGGACATTGTAGGACTGATGGGTTTACTTAGCCCTTGTCTCCCTTTTTTGCTGAAACTTGGTGAGAAATCAGCCGAGAGTGCTGCGAATAAAATTGGTGAGGATACTTGGAATAAGGCTCAAAAAATTTGGGAGAAGTTGCAACCTCAAGTAGAAGCAAAAGAAGATGCTAAAATAGCAGCCCAACAGTTGGAAGCAAAGCCGGAAAGTAAAGCTCGTAAAGACGTGTTTCAGGAAGAGTTAGAGACTTTACTCCAAGAAAACCCAAGTTTAGCAGAAGCGATCGCCCAAATTCTCAAAGAAGGCTCTTCAAATGGCAACTCTGGCAGCAGAGTTACTCAAAATGTGGCAGGTAATCACAATCAGACTATTGGTACGGTTTCTAGAGGAGAAGTATCTGCAGTTTCCGGGGGACAGGTTTTTAAGGATTTTCAGGGAAGTATTACTTTTGGTTCGCAGTTTAATCAAGGTGAAGTTGCGGAAACACCCCCACCCACAATACCAGCAACGAACACTCAAAAAAATGTTAAAACAATTCTGATTTTAGCAGCTAATCCTGTTGGGACATCTCAGCTACGATTGAGTGAAGAAGTGCGGGAAATTCAATCGAGACTGAAGCGCACTCATCGCCAAGATGCTTTTACTATACAACAACAATGGGCTGTTCGTCCTAGAGATGTTTACCAAGCATTACTTGATTGCAAACCCCAGATTGTGCATTTTTCTGGACATGGTAGCGGTGCAGACGGGTTAGTATTAGAAGATGATGCAGGTGAGGTGCAGCTTGTGAGTACCGAGGCATTATTTAACTTATTTGAATTGTTTGGTCCACAAATAGAATGTGTTGTCCTCAATGCTTGTTACTCAGAAGTTCAGGCTAAAGCGATCGCTAAACATATACCTTATGTGATTGGGATGAATAAGGCAGTCGGGGATAAAGCTGCTATTGAATTTGCCATTGGGTTTTACGAAGCGATCGCCTCTGGAGAGTCCATTGAATTTGCTTATAAACTGGGATGTACTGCGATTCAGATGGCAGGTATTCCTGAACATTTGACCCCGATAATTGAACGAAAAATTATCTAATTTTCTAAATCTAAGAGCTAGTTTATCAAATAGTACGGTTACAAAAAGTCTCTAAGTCCTGTTTATTTTACTAATAAAAACAAATCTGAAAACTTATGTCATCCTCCCAAGAGTCTCAAGTTCCCAATTTGCCAAACCCTGAACTGCAAACTCAACAAGACATTCATGGCGATCGCAACCAGTCCATCGGTCAGGTGTTGGGTGGCATGGTGGTCTATGTTAGTGGTGGCCAAGCTATATTTGGAGCCACTTCTGGCCAGGCAGAGGAGTCAGCTCAGAAAAAGGCTGGAGCTGCTATTGGTGAAAATCCCTACAAAGGATTATTGGCATTTCAGGAAACCGATGGCGATCGCTTTTTTGGCCGAGAAACACAGATTGCTGATTTGTGGGAGAAACTGCGCTCTTTATATGAATCTGCTGATGCAATTCGTTTATTACCAATTTATGGGCCTTCTGGTTCGGGAAAATCCTCCTTGGCCAGGGCGGGGCTAATTCCAGAACTGGCACGAAGGCCAATACCTGGGTACGATACAGCTAGAGTAGCGATTTTAGTGCCAGGGACTAATCCTTTAGAAGCATTAGCAACAGTATTGGCTAGAATTGTCACTAATGATTTGGCTCCGGTTGTCAAAAGTCGGGAGTTTGAAGGAGAGCTGAAGCACAGTAATGAAAGTGGGGAATATGATGGGTTGCGACGTATTGCTAATGTATTTCCCCACATCGCCACCTCTCCATTAATTGTCCTGGTAGATCAGTTTGAAGAAGTTTATACCCTTTGTGAAAATCAAACTCAAAGAGATGCTTTTGTCGGTAATTTGCTTTGTGCTGCCCAAGATAAATCGAAACGAGTTACAGTGATTGTCACATTCCGCAGTGACTTTTTAGAGGAAACTCAGAAACATTCCCAACTAAATCGTCTGTTTACTCAGCAAGGTTATTTAGTACCTGCCATGAACGAAGCCGAATTACAGCAGGCGATCGCTAAACCCGCAGAGTTGGCGGGACATCCTTTGGATGAGGCCACGATTAATTTATTAATTAAAGATACCGAAGGGCGAGAAGGGGCCTTACCACTGTTACAGTTTGCCCTAACTCGGATTTGGGAAGGATTATTAGAGGGGAAACAACCAACCCAGACTCTCCAAGACATTGGTGGTGTGGGGGGAGCTTTGGCCGGAGAAGCTCAACGCATTTATGACAACCTCAAACCAGAGGAACAGGAAATTGCCCGACGAGTATTTTTGGGATTAGTACAACTGGGAGAGGGAACGAAAGACACCCGGCGTCGGGCTTTGCTAGATAGTTTAGAGTCTCATCAAAATCAGCCAGAAGAGTTAAAACGAGTAGTTAATTTATTTTCTGCGCCCGGAGTGCGACTAATTACCCTCTCCGCAACAGGCAGCAGCGAAACCGCTGAAGTTACCCATGAAGCCTTGTTTGAGCATTGGGGAAAATTTCAGGAATGGCTAGATGGCAGTCGGGAAGATATTCGCTTTCAAAGGCGCTTAGACGAGGCAGCAAATTATTGGAATGAAAATAACCGTCCAGAAGGGAATTTGTGGCGACCCCCTGATTTGGAGTTGCTTCAGGAATATCATCAGCGACTTAGTAAAGATATGACTCCTTTGCAGGTGGAATTTTTTCAGGCATCTAGCCAAGCGGAGGAAAATCGCCAAGAGAAAGAGCGACAGCAGCAACTCTTTCAGAAGCAGGCTCTCAAATTTCAGAAGCGGGCTATTTTTGGCTTGAGCATTATTTCTATAGGTGCAATTACTTTTGCTGGGTTCGCTTTCCAGCAACTGCAAAAGGCAGAACGTCAGCGAGTGGAACAACTAGTCGCAACAGCGAAAGCGACTCTTCCTACCGATCCCGTTGAAGCGGCAGTTCATGCCCTGGCTGCTGCTGGCCTAACTCAATCTCCCCTAGTTCAGTTTCCTAATCGTGGGGCTTCTCCTGGTGCTCATGGGGCAATCTTAGATTCTTTTCGGGCACTCCGGGAGCGAAATAGATTGCAGGGGCATCAGTATCTGGTCTATTCAGTGGCATTTAACCATGATGGCACAAAGATTGTTTCTGGCAGTCACGACGGCACGGTGCGAGTGTGGGATGCCAACACAGGTAAGCAAATTGGCGAGGCTTTACAGCATCAAGGTATGGTCTGGTCAGTGGGATTTAACCATGATGGCACAAAGATTGTCTCTGGCAGTTACGACGGCACGGTGCGGGTGTGGGATGCCAACACAGGTAAGCAAATTGGCGAGGCTTTACAGCATCAAGGTATGGTCTATTCAGTAGCATTTAACCATGATGGCACAAAGATTGTCTCTGGCAGTCGTGACAACACAGTGCGAGTGTGGGATGCCAACACAGGTGAGCAAATTGGCGAGGCTTTACAGCATCAGGATTGGGTCGAGTCAGTGGGATTTAACCATGATGGCACAAAGATTGTCTCTGGCAGTCACGACCGCACGGTGCGGGTGTGGGATGCCAACACAGGTGAGCAAATTGGCGAGGTACAGCATCAGTTTGGGGTCGAGTCAGTGGCATTTAACCATGATAGCACAAAGATTGTCTCTGGCAGTCACGACAACACAGTGCGAGTGTGGGATGCCAACACAGGTAAGCAAATTGGCGAGGCTTTACAGCATCAGGGTGGGGTCAAGTCAGTAGCATTTAACCATGATGGCACAAAGATTGTCTCTGGCAGTCACGACCGCACGGTGCGGGTGTGGGATGCCAACACAGGTAAGCAAATTGGCGAGGCTTTACAGCATCAGGATTCGGTCAATTCAGTGGCATTCAACCATGATGGCACAAAGATTGTCTCTGGCAGTCACGACCGCACGGTGCGGGTGTGGGATGCCAACAAAGGTAAGCAAATTGGCGAGGTACAGCTTGGGGTCAATTCAGTGGCATTTAACCATGATGGCACAAAGATTGTCTCGGCCAGTCCAGACGGCAAGGTGTCGGTGTGGGATGCCAACAAAGGTAAGCAAATTGGCGAGGCTTTACAGTATCCGGTTAGATTCAATTCAGTGGCATTCAACCATGATGGCACAAAGATTGTTTCTGGCAGTTACGACGGCACGGTGCGGGTGTGGGATGCCAACAAAGGTAAGCAAATTGGCGAGGCTTTACAGTATCCGGTTAGGTTCAATTCAGTGGCATTTAACCATGATGGCACAAAGATTGTCTCTGGCAGTTACGACGGCACGGTGCGGGTGTGGGATGCCAACAAAGGTGAGCAAATTGGCGAGGCTTTACAGCATCAGGGTGGGGTCGAGTCAGTGGCATTTAACCATGATGGCACAAAGATTGTTTCTGGCAGTCACGACGGCACGGTGCGAGTGTGGGATGCCAACACAGGTAAGCAAATTGGCGAGGCTTTACAGCATCAGGATTGGGTCTATTCAGTGGCATTTAACCATGATGGCACAAAGATTGTCTCTGGCAGTCGTGACAACAAAGTGCGGGTGTGGGATGCCAACACAGGCGAGCAAATTGGCGAGGCTCTACTGCATCAGGATTCGGTCAATTCAGTGGCATTTAACCATGATGGCACAAAGATTGTCTCTGGCAGTCGTGACAACACAGTGCGGGTGTGGGATGCCAACACAGGTAAGCAAATTGGCGAGGCTTTACAGCATCAAGGTATGGTCATGTCAGTAGAATTTAACCATGATGGCACACAGATTGTCTCTGGCAGTCAAGAGGGCGGGGTGCGGGTGTGGGAAATTTCGTTTCAGGGGTTAGTGGGTAGGCTTTGTGAGAAACTCCGCTATCATCGTATCTTGGTTGAAGCTGATCCTGATGATGTCGCTTGGGAAGCAAAGCAGACTTGTAAGCGATAATTCAATTAATTAATCATTTCCTCTCATTGGCAAAACCATAAGGGAAAAGATAAATATTGTTTGTTTATTTATTTTAAATATTAATAAGAAAGCTTACAAGTTGGTTCCGTTACTACCGATCGCCCATTAAAATTTAAGAAAAATCCCTGAATTAGAATTTAGTCTTAATTAAGTAATGACTTCAGACTCCTCCAACTCCGAACAATCTCACCCAAAAGAAAAACCTCAGAATCAACTAGAAGAGGAAGATATACGACGCGAACTGTTGAGAGGCCGGGAATTTACCTTGGCTGATGTTATTGGTCAAGAAGGTGGTGGTTTTATGAAAGGGGAATCTCCAGTTCCGAAGTTGGTGCAGGTCAAGGCTGAAATCAATACTTTGATTAGCCAAAATTTGCGGGATGTCTCAGGAGTTTTAGAAGCAGTTTTATATAGGTGGGTTGATGAAGATACAGCCCGAATTAGTAAACATCTAGATTCGCCATTGCAAGCTTTATTGGGATTATTGAAGTCCATTTTGGAGAATCCCCCAATTCTTCATGAGCTAGTACGTCAGGTCGATATGCTCTGGGGAAAAATAAATAATGAGCGACCTTATTTTCAGCGTCCGGGAGAGCCAGCTCACCCCGATGATGAATATACCCATGAATCAGTTTATCAACAGCTTGTTGAACTGACTCGTTGCCTGAATTCTAAATCTTCTTAAACTTACAATAGACATCTCCAGAAAAGAGGGAGTAGGGAGTAGGGAGTAGGGAGTAGGGATAAAGAATTGATAATTTATTTGCAATAATTGATTTGATTTTTTATTATTGGAGATGTCTAATAGCTTAAAATACTGATTATGACGTTATTGGATCTATGTGCAATTAGACGGATTTGATATTATATCCCCGCCAGTTAAGTAACGCTGCTGCCTGTGCTTTTTTCAACATAAATAAGTCTGATTCCCGCCACATTTTGCTTAACTCTAATTGTTCATGTTCTGTTAATTTTCTACTAGAATTAGCCTCAAGTAAGCTATTGTATTGTGCCATATCTGCTTCTGTTTTTTTTGCTGCGGGTAATAGGGTAATACTCCACAAACTATCATCTAAAGCTGATAGCTAATAGCTGACCGCTGTTTGCGCAGCATTCCGCAGGAAATGCTTACTTATCAATTATCCATTATCCATTGATAAAGTCTTTTTATTTTTGTAATTATTGCTGCTCTTAGGCATTTTGTATAGCTTACAGTAGATTCGGTCATATATTAAGATACATAAGATACAAATATTAACGCTAAGATGTTGGTAGGAAGGATGTACCTCACGCCTGATTAAATTTGCTGTAAATATTTGGTATAGACAGCTTTTTTTGATGGAACTATTGCCTAAGTCAATAGCTTTTGATGCTATTTAAACCTATTTTTAACACTTAGTATTGATAAGGTAAATTTACCAATTATGATTACTAAAAAGAATCAAAAAATTAAATATCTGAGCATTTATCTCTTAATGCTGTTAACTGCTTGTGCAACACCAGACAATACCAATACCACAAAAAACAATCAAGGTCTGGAAATTAAACTATTAATGGGAAGTGCTTTAGGAGACTTTTGCGAACAAGCAGCAGAAGGTTTTAATCAAAAACAACCAAAACTGAATGATGGTACTTCTTATTATATAAGTTGTGATGCTAAAGGTAGTGGGGATGTAGTTACCACAGTCATGTCTTTTGCAGAACAATTTCAAACCGGAATATTATCTGCTGATGCACCTGAATTTCCCACAATTATTTCTGTGGATGGTGAGATATATCATGCTCAATTGAAGTATCGAATGGAACAATTATTTCCTGGGCAAAACTATATTCCAGAAATTACAGATGCACCAATGTTAACAAATAGTCCGATGGTTTTTATGGCACAAGAAGACATTGCCAATGCTATAGAAAATGTTGATGATTTATTTAAACCTCTAGTGACAGCAAAAACCCATCGTGACATCAACTCTTCTGCACCACCAACTCCTATTTACTACGTTCACACCGCCCCCACTCGCTCCAATTCTGGTTTACAAACTCTTGTATCTCAATTTGCATCAGTATCTGACAAGCGACCAGAAAATATGACAGTGGCAGATGTAACCCGCTATCAAAATCAGGTACAACAAATTCAAAGTAAAATTACTCGCTACGGTAAGTCAACCAGTTCCCTAGCTAAATCAATGGTCAAAAATGGGCCGTTTTGGGCATCTATTGGTTCAGTTTATGAGTCTTCGGTAATTGCTGCTAATACCCATCGGCAACCAGGACAACCAAAATACAGGGCAGTTTATCCCCAAGCAACTTTTACTTCTAATATGAGAGCAATTGTAGCTAATGCGCCATGGGTAAGTGAGGGAGAAAAAGCTGCTGCTACAGAAATTATTGCATATTTGCGATCGCCAGAAGTCCAAAAAATTGCCACTGATTTAGGATTACGCCCTGCTGTACCTGGTATTCCCCTCGGTGCGAAGATTAGTGCGGCTTTTGGAGTTGACCCCGATGCTAAATATGACTCCTACCGTCCACCAAAACCAGAGGTAGTAGAGGCAATGTTAAAATCTTGGCAGGTGTATGCTAAAAAGCCTTCGTTAGTCGTAGTATTAGTTGACTCATCAGGTTCGATGCAGGGGGCGAAATTACCTGCTGTTCAGAATACTTTACAGACTTATATTAATAGTCTAGGACCTAATAACCAAATTGCTCTGATTGATTTTGATAGTGAAATTCGGCCTCCAGTGGTAGTTGATGGAACTCCAGAGGGACGCGATCGCGGTCTACAATTTATTAGTAATTTGAAGGCTGAAGGTGGCACAATGTTATATGATGCTACCCTTTATGCTCGTAACTGGTTACAGCAAAATCTTAGAAATCAGGCTATTAATGCCATATTAATTTTAACTGATGGGGAAGATTCTGGTTCTCAAATTAAGTTAAATCAGTTAAAAAATGAATTACAAAAAAGTGGTTTTAACTCCGACCAAAGAATTGCTTTATTCACAGTTGGATATGGTAAAGAAGGAGAGTTTAATTCTGATGTTTTGGAAAAAATTGCGGAATTAAATGCTGGTTATTATCGCAAGGGCAACCCAGAAACTATTTCTAAATTAATGTTAGATTTACAAGTAGAGTTTTAAAAAAGCAATCAGCACTCAGCAAGTCAGCATTCAGTAGTAAGATTCAACCCCTAGTTCTAAAAGCTGATAGCTGTTTGCGGAGCATTCCGTCAGGAAATGCTAAAAGCTAATAGCTAGTTAAAGGAGAAAAAAACAATTGAAAGATTTCAAAGAATTAAAAGTATGGGTAAAAGCCCATCATTTAACTAGCTATCAGCTTTCAGCATTTAGCTGTCAGCTTGAAATTCGAGGGTTTAAGTCCCCCACTGTATTTGAAAAAATTAGTGGTGCGTGTTAATGGGGGTTTGAATCCCCCATTATACACCGTGAAAAGCTGATTGCTGATAGCTGAGTGCTGACTGCTACTTTAACCTTAGCAGTCTATCAAGCTACATCGACATTTCCCACCACAGAATTGTATGGGTTGACAAGTCAAACTCGTCGCTCTTGTGCTTCAATTCCTGCAAATATTGCAGAAGGATGTGGTAGGAGTGGAGATGCTGAACTATGTCGTTTTCTTCAAATTGCTATGGGTTCAGCCTGTGAGCTTGAGTATCATCTTTTACTTGCTCGCGACCTGAATTTTATCAAAGCTTCAGAGTACGAATCTCTGGTTGAAAATGTAGTAGAAGTAAAACGAATGCTTGCTTCATTCATTAAAAAGCTGAGAGCTGACAGCTAGTAGCTGAATGCTTACGAAGGAAAGCTGATAACTGATAGCTAAATGCTTACTAAATTATGAAATTAGTCAACCCACTTTATCATCCCCTTACCATTTTAATTGGTGGCATTACTTTAATTGTAGGAGTCAGATTTGCCCGTTTACCTAGCATAATTATGTTACCAACTGCAGCCCTAATTTCCACGGCTGGAGCAACATTATTAAATTCCCCAAAATCTGAATCAATACAACTAAAAAATCCAGCTTTAGTCAAAGAAATAGAGTCTGTTAAACAGCAGGCAAATTTATTAGCAGAAAAAGCAAATAATCTTCGCCAAGAAGCTGGAAAACTTCTGACTGGAACACCAGAAATGGAACTATTAGGATTTGTACAATATGCTTGCGATCGCTCCTACGAACTTCCGATAAAAATTGACAAAATGGTAAAACGTTTACAAGGAGATGATTCTTTATTATCCGCTTCGGAACTCCAGAGACAATTAAATGAAGTTGAAGCAAAAATGTCTAGTAGTAGAGGTATTGCCAGAGAACAATTAACTAAATTAGCAACAAGTTTGCAGCGAAATATTCAACTAGCAAATCAAGGTCAAGATGCTAGACAAGCACAAGTTATTAGTCTTTCTACTATGATTCAAGAGTCCGCTGGCATTTTACAACAAATGCAAAATAAACTAAGAATGGCTGATTTAAGTAATTATCAACAACAACAAGAATTGCAGGCACTATCTCAAGAACTTCGCAGTTTTCAAGAAAATATTGATTTCTTAACTAGCTATTAGCTTTTAGCATTTCCTGACGGAATGCTCCGCAAACAGCTAGCCTCTTGCAGAGGAACTGCGTTAACAGCTTTTAGCAGCTCTGGATTTAAGCCCCCGCGCATCCCCCA
Organism: Okeania sp. KiyG1; assembly: GCF_014132355.1. GTDB lineage: Bacteria > Cyanobacteriota > Cyanobacteriia > Cyanobacteriales > Microcoleaceae > Okeania. The sequence goes on along the minus strand of NZ_BLZO01000038.1, from coordinate 31,412 downwards.
ATTTTGGGGGACTTTTAGAAGTAAATTGACTCTTGTTCCCCCCAATTTTGGGGGGCCAGGGGGGCAAAATTCAGTATCAAAAAACTTTTCAGCCCCCGCGCATCCCCCAATTTTGGGGGACTTTTAGAAGTAAATTGACTCTTGTTCCCCCCAATTTTGGGGGCCAGGGGGCAAAATTCAGTATCAAAAAACTTTTCAGCCCCCGCGCATCCCCCAATTTTGGGGGACTTTTAGAAGTAAATTGACTCTTGTTCCCCCCAATTTTGGGGGGCCAGGGGGGCAAAATTCAGTATCAAAAAACTTTTCAGCCCCCGCGCATCCCCCAATTTTGGGGGACCTTTAGAAGTAAATTGACTCTTGTTCCCCCCAATTTTGGGTGGCCAGGGGGGCAAAATTCAGTATCAAAAAACTTTTCAGCCCCCGCGCATCCCCCAATTTTGGGGAACTTTTAGAAGTAAATTGACTCTTGTTCCCCCCAATTTTGGGGGGCCAGGGAGCAAAATTCAGTATCAAAAAACTTTTCAGCCCCCGCGCATCCCCCAATTTTGGGGAACTTTTAGAAGTAAATTGACTCTTGTTCCCCCCAAAGTTGGGGGGCTAGGGGGGCAAAATTCAGTATCAAAAAACTTTTCAGCCCCGCGCATCCCCCAATTTTGGGGGACCTTTAGAAGTAAATTGACTCTTGTTCCCCCCAATTTTGGGGGACCTTTAGAAACAAATATACTCTTGTTCCCCCCAAAGTTGGGGGGCTAGGGGGGCAAAATTCAGTATCAAAAAACTTTTCAGATATCCTCTAAACGTTTACTACTAAATGCTGACTGCTGACCGCTTTTTTAATATCCTTCATTAACCTGAAAAATTCTATAATCAAACTAAAAAAACCATGAAACCTACCAACAGAAAAAAATCACTAATTACATCTTTAGGAATTATTTTAGCATCCCTGGGTTTAACATATATTCCACTCCCAGAAATCTCAAAAAATATTGTAGTTGTTAGTGGCACCGAACTACAAGAAATTCTTCCTGAATTAGAAACTAAATTTGAACAAAAATATCCCCAGATTAATTTAGAACTAAAATATCAAGGTTCCCAAGATATTATTAATAAATATGTTGATGACCAAAATGATTTTACTCCCACAGTTTTAATTCCAGCTAATAGAGAAATTTTAGAAGAATTAGAAACAAGATGGAAGGCACAAAATAATAGCGAACCTTTTTATGACAAACCACAACCAATTGCCAAAACAATATTAGTAGCGATCGCTTGGCCGGAACGGGGTCAAGTTTTATTTCCCAATAATCAATTTAGTTGGCAAAAAATTTCTCAAGCAATGGAAGTTGGAAATTGGGAAAAAATTGGAGGTAAACCACAGTGGGGTAGTTTTGATTTTCTCACTACTAACCCTACTCGCTCCAATAGCGGTCAATTAACATTAAGTTTATGGGCAAAATCAGAAATTGGAGGAGCAACTTTCACCAGTCAAAGTTTAAATAATTCCTCAGTCAAATCTTTATTTAGTTTAGTCAAGCGTTCAGTTTATTTGCCTCCACGTTCGACCGATATTTTGTTACAAGAATTTATTGCCAAAGGTGAAAATGATGCGGATATAGCAACAGTATATGAGAGTATTGCCTTGCATCGATGGGAACAGTCTCGCACTACCCAAGGGCAACCATATCAAATTTATTATCTCAATCCTACCATTGAAACAGTTTCCACAGCAGCGATCGCTAGGCGTGATGTTAGTAGTGGTATGGTTGACGCAGCCAGAAAATTTATTGATTTTCTCAGACAACCAGAACAGCAGAAACTATTTGTACAGTATGGTTTTCGTCCTATAGACCAGAGTTTGGATTTGCAGAGTGTACCGAATAGTCCCTGGAGTCAAAATATCCCTGGAGTCAAAATGAATCCTGGAGTGCAAACTATGTCCACTCCTAACGCAGAGGTGTTGACAGAAATTAAGCGTTTGTGGGAAAGAGCAAATTAGGCAGGGGTTAGCAATTAATAATTAATAATTAGGGTGAAAGTTTCTGTTAATCTCCCAATATTTCATCAACAGTAAAAGTTACATCAGGCAAAGCTTGAATAGTTACAGTTTCACCCCTTTGAAAAGTCTGCACAATTTCATAACCATTTCCTTTAGGTTGTCGGTAAACTTCCAGACATTCTTCAGTCAGATTTACCAACCAAACTTCAACAATATTATTCTCAGCATATAAGGGAACTTTTATTTCTCGGTCATATTTAATAGTTGTATCTGAAACTTCTATGAGGAGAAATACATTTTCTGGTTGAGGATGTCGAGTCTCATAAAAATCTGGTCGTCGTTGCAGCAAACTTATATCTGGTTGTGGTTCAGAAGTATTATTCAATCTTACAGGATCTTGAATTCCCACAGTAACAGTTTGTGCTAAACGCAAAATGAAAAGTTCGGCAAGACATTTCACAGAAGCTGAGTGACGAATACCCATAGGGGAAATTTTGATAATTTCTCCTCTGATTAGTTCTACTCGTTGATTTTCAGTAAATACTCCTGCATCCAACATTTTATAATACTGGTCTACAGTAAATAGTTGTCGCAATAATTCTACAGACATTACCAACTCCTTGAGAATAATTATATTAAGTGTTAACAGCTATTTTTTAGTTTTGGATAAAAGCTTTTTTACTAATACTCAGAACAGAAATTTATATAGTATTAAGTAATTAATGTTGAAAATTTCTGTTAATCTCCCAATATTTCATCAACAGTAAAAGTTATATGAGGCAAAGCTTGAATAGTCACAGTTTCACCCCTTTGAAAAGTCTGTACAATCTTATAACCATTCGCTGTAGGTTTTCGGTAAACTTCCAGACATTCTTCAGTCAGATTCACCAACCAAACTTCAACAATATTATTCTCAGCATATAAGGGAACTTTTATTTCTCGGTCATATTTAATAGTTGTATCTGAAACTTCTATGAGGAGAAATACATCTTCTGGTTGAGGATGTCGAGTTTCATAAAAATCTGGTCGTCGTTGCAGCAAACTTATATCTGGTTGTGGTTCAGAAGTATTATTCAATCTTACAGGATCTTGAATTCCCACAGTAACAGTTTGTGCTAAACGCAAAATGAAAAGTTCGGCAAGACATTTCACAGAAGCTGAGTGACGAATACCCATAGGGGACATTTTGACAATTTCTCCTCGGATTAGTTCTACTCGTTCATTTTCAGTAAATACTCCTGCTTCCAGCATTTTATAATACTGGTCTACAGTAAATAGTCGTCGCAATAATTGTACAGACATTTCCAACTCCTTGAGAATAATTATATTAAGTGTTAACAGCTATTTTTTAGTTTTGGATAAAAGCTTTTTTTACTAATACTCAGAACAGAATAAATTTATATAATATTGAGTAATTAATGTTGAAAATTTGTATTAATATCCCAATATTTCATCAACAGTAAAAGTTACATTAGGCAAAGCTTGAATAGTCACATTTTCACCCCTTTGAAAAGTCTGCACAATCTCATAACCATTCGCAGTAGGTTGTCGGTAAACTTCCAGACATTCTTCAGTCAAATTTACTAACCAAACTTCAACAATATTATTCTCAGCATATAAAGGAACTTTTACTTCTCGGTCATATTTAATTGTTGTATCTGAAACTTCTATAAGGAGAAATACATTTTCTGCTTGAGGATGTTGAGTCCGATACAAACTTGGTCGTTGTTGCAACAAAGCTATATCTGGTAATGTTTCAGAATTATTATTCAATCTTACAGGATTTTTAACTCTCACAGTAACAGTTTTTGCTAAACCCAAAATGAAAAGTTCGCTAAGACAGCTTACACGAGCTGCATGAGGAGGAGTAATAGGCGACATTTTGATAATTTCTCCTCGGATTATTTCTAATCGTTCATTTTCAGTTAATATTCCTGCTTCCAGCATTTTATAACACTCATCTACAGTAAATAATCGTCGCAATAATTGTACAGACATTATCAACTCTTTGAAAATAATCCTATGAATTTGTATGGGTTGAAAAATTATATTTACTCTAAATATTCTAACTGAAAATTTCTGTTAATCTCCCAATATTTCATCAACAGTAAAAGTTACATTAGGCAAAGCTTGAATATCTACCATTTCACCACTCTTAAAAGTCTGCACAATTTCATAACCATTCGCAGTAGGTTGTCGGTAAACTTCCAAACATTTTTCAGTCAGATTTACCAACCAAACTTCAACAATATTATTCTCAGCATATAAAGGAACTTTTACTTCTCGGTCATATTTAATTGTTGTATCTGACACCTCTATAAGGAGAAATACATTTTCTGGTTGAGGTTGTTGAGTCCGATAAAAATCTGGTCGTCGTTGTAGCAAACTTATATCTGGTTGTGGTTCAGAAGTATTATTCAATCTTACAGGATCTTGAATTCCCACAGTAACAGTTTGTGCTAAACGCAAAATGAAAAGTTCGGCAAGACATTTCACACAAGCGGGGTGACGAATACCCATAGGGGACATTTTGATAATTTCTCCTCTGATTAGTTCTACTCGTTCATTTCCAGTAAATACTCCTGCATCTTGCATTTTATAATACTGGTCTACGGTAAATAGTTGTCGCAATAATTCTACAGCCATTATTAACTCCTTGAAAATAATCCTATGAATTTGTATGGGTTGAAAAATTATATTTACTCTAAATATTCTAATTAAAAATTTCTGTTAATCTCCCAATATTTCATCAACAGTAAAAGTTACATTAGGGAAAGCTTGAATTGTCACAGTTTCACCCCTTTGAAAAGTCTGCACAATCTCATAACCATTCGCAGTAGGTTGTCGGTAAACTTCCAGATATTTTTCAGTCAGATTTACCAACCAAACTTCAACAATATTATTCTCAGCATATAAAGGAACTTTTACTTCTCTGTCATATTTAATTGTTGTATCTGACACTTCAATGACGAGAAATATATTTTCTGGTTGAGGATGCTGAGTCCGATAGAAACTTGGTTGTCCTTGCAGCAAACTTATATCTGGTTGTGGTTCCGAATTATCGTTCAATCTTATAGGATTTTGAACTCTCACAGTAACAGTTGTTGGTAAACGTAAAAAAAACAGTCGGTTAAGAATATCCACACAAACTGCGTGATAAATACCCATAGGGGACATTGTGATAATTTCTCCTCTGATTAATTCTACTCGTTCATTTTCATTAAATACTCCTGCTTCCAGCATTTTATAATACTGGTCTACAGTAAATAGTCGTCGCAATAATTTTACAGACATTACAGACTCCTTGAGAATAATTAATTATATGAATTTATTGTACAGACATTTGATTTTATTGTTAATTTTTGGAGATGTTTAATAGAAAATTAAGGTCAAAAATTACATTTTATGGTAATAATAGAGTTGTTGGGAAATAAAAGTTGAACAATGCTCAAAAGCTTACCATATAAGGCTTTTACGATTTTAGGAATCAAGAATGCTATAAACTTTGACTGATAAGGGTTTTAGCCATTTTTTTAGCTTAATTCCCAACAACTCTAATATATTAAGCAACTATTACTATGTGTCAGCAGTGAAATATAAAATTAGATATAAACCAGCCTTTGCTGCTATTTTCATCACCTTAAATCCTGGTGAGATCATTATAGCCGAAGCGGGAGCCATGACCAGCATGGATGGTAATTTGTCCATGAAAACACAATTTTCTGGAGGCTTTTTCTCAGCTTTATTAAGAAAATTTTTAGGGGGTGAATCCCTATTTGTTAATGTTTTTGAGAACAAAACCTCCGAACCTTTAAGTGTTACGTTAACCCAATCAATTATTGGGGATATTGAGTCTTTAGAATTAACAGGAAATGAGATATGTTTTCAACCAGGAGCTTACATTGCAAGTACCCCTAAAATTAAGCTAGGAGTAAGATGGGCAGGATTTGCCAGTTGGTTTATGGGAGAAGGGTTATTTAAGTTAAAAGTAAGTGGCCGTGGAAAAGTTTTCTTTGGGGCCTATGGAGGATTGAGTAAGCAAGATATTGCTGGGGAATTTATTGTTGATAATAGCCATTTGGTAGCTTACAGTTCCAATATTAAAATGAGTGTTGGGTTATCGGGTGGTTTAATTAGTTCGGTCACTTCTGGAGAAGGATTAGTTAACCGACTCAAAGGGAATGGTGTTATTTATTTACAATCTCGTAGTGTTGCGGGTTTAGTTAGATTCTTAAGTCCCAAAGTCCGTTAACAATAAGCAATAAGCAATCAGCCATCAGCAATCAGCAATAGAGGTTTAGAAGGGGTTATGTTACCCCTCCGCGCACTTTCCGGTTGATATCAACCGGGGATTTAAACCCAAGTTATAGAACCTGATAGCTAGTTAAAAAGTTCAAAAAATCATGGATATTCAACTAATACATCAACCCGATAATGCGATCGCCAAAGTTAGCTTAAATGCAGGGGAAGAAATCATCGCCCAAGCAGGTTCTATGGTTGCTATGAGTGGGTTTGTCAATAGTAGTACTACCCTCAGACAAGGAAAAGGAGGGGGAATTATGGGAGGATTTAAACGAATGTTAGGGGGTGAATCTCTCTTTTTAAGTGTTTTTCGTTCCCCTACCCCCGATGGTCAAGTTTTTCTCGCCCCTAAATTCATGGGAGACATCCTGGTTTATGAAATGAAGGGTCAAGAATTAGTCGTCCAATCAGCTTCCTATCTTGCTTCTGCTAACAATGTAGACCTTGATTTAGGGTTTCAAGGGATGAAATCTTTATTTTCAGGAGAATCTATTTTTTGGTTAAGTGTTACAGGTTATGGTCCGGTAATTTTAACCTCTTTCGGAGGAATTTATGAAATAGATGTTAACGGTGATTATATTGTGGATACTGGTCATATTGTCGCCTTTGAAAGAAGTTTAGATTTTCGTATTGATAAAGCTAATTCTAGTTGGTTGGGAGCATTTTTTGGCGGTGAAGGTTTTGTCTGTCGTTTCCAAGGTCAAGGCAAAGTTTATTGTCAAACCCATAACCCAGGGAGTTTTGGATCTGTTATTGGTTCTCAATTGCCTCCTAGATAATTAGGGTTTGCTTATTTTTAGGGAGTAGGGGAGTAGGGGAGTAGGGGAGTGGGGGAGTAGAGAGTAGTTAGGAGGAACGGAGAGTTATATAGGAGATAGTCAGATATTTTGTTAGAGTTATTTTTCTGCAATTATTCTGCCTCTTATGACAACTTTTTGAGCGTAATATACTGAAAATCAGGCATTTTTTTCTATCTAAAAAAGGCTTTACTATTTATCTGTCAATACTTTGATATTTAATTGCAAGCCCTAATACCAATTTGAAAAAAGAATGCTACAAAAAGGTAAACCTCGCTCGGATATGCTTAAAAATAGCTGCTCCAGTTCATTTTAGATATTTATTTCTATTGGTTTCCCCTTTTTTTTAAAATTTAATCCTTCTTCCTTCTTTCCTCTTCCTTCTTTCTTACTTCTACCATTTGTAACGAACATTTATCAAACTGGTATAATTAGAGGATATCTGAAAAGTTTTTTGATAGTGAATTTTGCCCCCCTAGCCCCCCAAAATTGGGGGGGACAAGAGTCAATTTGCTTCTAAAAGTCCCCCAAAATTGGGGGATTTAGGGGGCGAGCGATGTCGCAAATGGGACTTCTCAGACAACCTCTTAATTATTTTGTTTAATGACAACTGATAACTGATAACTGATAACTGAAATGACCTTCCCTATTCTCTGTTTTAAACTTTAGTATTTACCAATAAAATAGGATGAGTATATATGTCAAAAATTGCTTATAAAATTGAACATTCTCCAGCTTATGCTTCATTAATTATTGATTTGTACCCGGAGCAAAAAGTATTAGTAGAAGCTTCAGCTATGGCAGCTATGGATACCTCAATAAAAATGCAATCTAAGGTCAAAGGTGGCTTAATGAAAGGAGTTGGTAGAATGTTGAGCGGTGAATCCTTATTTATTAGTGAATTCACCGCTCAAAACCAGTCAGGAAAACTCTATGTTTCCCCAGGTGTCCCTGGAGATATTCAACATTATTATATAGAGAATCGTTGTGGTTTATTGGTTCAATCATCAGGGTTTGTTGCCTGTAGTGATACTGTAGAAATAGATACCAAATTTCAAGGATTTAAAGGCTTTTTTAGTGGAGAATCTTTGTTTTTATTAAGAGCTACTGGAAGGGGGGATTTTTGGTTTAGTTCCTATGGGGGTATTTTAGAAATTCCTGTGGAAGAAAATTATGTAGTAGATACCAGTTATATTGTGGCTTTTGAAGATACCCTAAATTATAATGTCGAGATGATTGGAGGTTTATCATTTAAAGGTTTAAAAACAGGAATTTTAGGGGGTGAAGGGTTGGTTTGTCGGTTTAGTGGTCAAGGCAGTTTATGGATTCAAAGTCGCGCCATTTATCCTCTATTAAACTTTTTAAATCCTTTCCGTCCTACCAAAAGTAGTAATTAAGATTTGCTGATTTATTCTCAAAGTATTGACATATACAGACTTTAGTATTTTTGGTGGAACAAGGTCAAAAAGTTAGTATTTTGGGATAATTATGGCAGAAAAATCCAGGGATAATTTTTCCGACTAATATCAATTCCCAAAAGCAATGCTATACTTCAGTTATACTTCAACAGTCAAATATTTACCAAGATTCAAAGTATTTTTTTGACAATTATTAGTCGGTTAGTATAGATTTTTCCTACTTTTAACCCCTCCCCACATTTCCCACACTTCCCACACTTCCCCTCCACGGTCGGGGGAGGGGCGAGGGGTGGGTCCCCACCCAATCATACATAGCATTCTTTTTGAGAAATGGTATAATACCAATTTGAAAAAAGAATGCTACAAAAAGGTAAATATCGATCAGATATGCTTAAAAATAGCTGCTCCAGTTCATTTGAAAAAGTTATCTCTATCTTTTTTCCCTTTTTTTAAATATTTACCTCTTCTTCCTTCTTCCTTCTTCCTTCTTTCTTACTTCTACCATCCATTTGTAACAAACATTTATCAAATTGGTATAACTCCTCTATAATTCCCATTTATTCTGACTCCTGACTCCTGACTCCTGACTCCTTAATAATTAATCAAATTTATGAGCGATCGCAATCCCCCACCAACTAATCGTCAACTTTTAATTATATTAGGAATTTTTACAGCGATTATTGTCATAATGATTAACTGTGTATCGATGTTAGTTGATTGGGCAATTACTCAAATTCCTATTAGTTGGGAACAAAAGTTAGGAGCATTAATTGTCCCGGTTTATGAACAAAAAACCAAAGATTCCCCTCAACAAGAAATCTTAAATAATCTCTTAGATCGTTTAGAGTCTAAACTAGATAATAAATTATCAGAAAAAAGGGATTATCGAGTAATCTATATTCCTGAAAAAAACGTTAACGCTTTTGCCATTCCTGGGGATGTTATTGGTATTTTTGAAGGGTTAGTGAAAGAAGTTAAATCAGAAAATGAATTGATGATGATTTTAGGTCATGAATTAGGACATTTTGCCAATAGAGATCATCTGCGGAGTTTAGGAAAAACCTTAGTTATTCGAGTTGCGATCGCTAGTATTTTTGGAGATAATGCAACCTTAGCTAATAGTGTTGGAGTTGTTATAGAAAATATTAGTAATACTCGCTATTCCCAGTCTCAAGAATATCAAGCAGATGAATTCGGATTAATGCTATTAAATAAAACCTATGGTCATGTAACAGGAGCAACGGATTTTTTTAAGAACCTGAAAGAACAAGAAAAATTAAACTGGGACTTTTTTTCTAGTCATCCTGCTGGAGAAAAGCGTGTCAAGAAACTAGAGAAATTAATTAAACAAAGACAATATAAATTAGGTGAATATTCAGATTTAGAGCCAAATTTACAGTTTAGCAATTAGGAGCGTGGTTGGGTGCATCTCATATTTACCAAAATACTTTTTCCCTATTCCCTATTCTCTTAATCTCCCAATATTTCATCAACAGTAAAAGTTACATCAGGCAAAGCTTGAATAGTTACAGTTTCACCCCTTTGAAAAGTCTGCACAATTTCATAACCATTCGCTGTAGGTTGTCGATAAACTTCCAGACATTTTTCAGTCAGATTCACCAACCAAACTTCAACAATATTATTCTCAGCATGTAAGCATTCAGCTATTAGCAGTCAGCTATCAGCAACAAGATTCTCTTGTTAAGGACAGTGTTTAAATTAACAACTGACTTTAAGGGCAAGGAAGGGAAGCAACTTTTGTCGTAAGACAATTAAATATTGCTTTTATCCTAAACTAAAAGTAACAGCTGAAGTCCGCAGTTCCTCCGGAGGAGGCTAGCTGATGGCTGACTGCTGAATGCTTACCTCAGCATATAAAGGAACTTTTATTTCTCTGTCATATTTAATAGTTGTATCTGAAACTTCTATGAGGAGAAATACATTTTCTGGTTGAGGTTGTTGAGTCTCATAAAAATCTGGTCGTCGTTGCAACAAACTGATATCTGGTTGTGGTTCAGAAGTATTATTCAATCTTACAGAATCTTGAATTCCCACAGTAATAGTTTGTGCTAAACGCAAAAAGAAAAGTTGATTCAGACGTTTCACACAAGCTGAGTGACGAATACCCATCGGGGACATTTTGATAATTTCTCCTCTGATTAGTTCTACTCGTTCATTTCCAGTAAATACTCCTGCATCGAACATTTTATAATACTGGTCTACAGTAAATAGTTGTCGCAATAATTCTACAGCCATTATTAACTCCTTGAGAATAATTACATGAATTTGTATGGGTTGAAAAACTATATTTATTCTAAATATTCTAATTAAAAATTTCTGTTAATTTCCCAATATTTCATCAACAGTAAAAGTTACATCAGGCAAAGCTTGAATAGTCACAGTTTCACCCCTTTGAAAAGTCTGCACAATTTCATAACCATTCCCAGTAGGTTGTCGGTAAACTTCCAGACATTTTTCAGTCAAATTTACCAACCAAACTTCAACAATATTATTCTCAGCATATAAAGGAACTTTTATTTCTCTGTCATATTTAATAGTTGTATCTGAAACTTCAATAAGGAGAAATACATTTTCTGGTTGAGGATGTTGAGTATCATAAAAATCTGGTCGTCGTTGCAACAAACTGATATCTGGTTGTGGTTCAGAATTATCATTCAATCTTACAGAATCTTGAATTCCCGCAGTAACGGTTTTTGCTAAACGCAAAAAAAACAGTTCATTAAGACGTTTCACACAAGCTGCATGAGGAGGACTAATAGGCGACATTTTGATAATTTCTCCTCGGATTATTTCTAATCGTTCATTTTCAGTTAATATTCCTACTTCCAGCATTTTATAACACTCATCTACAGTAAATAGTCGTCGCAATAATTGTACAGACATTACTAACTCCTTGAGAATAATTAATTATATGAATTTATTGTACAGACATTACCCACTCCTTGTGTGCTTCCCAAGCATTAAACAACAACTTCTACTAATTAATAATGTAATCGCATTATTTGATTGCTTGGAATAGTTTCCATTGCATAAGTTCTTCCATCATTATCAGAAAAATCTACTTCAAAAACATTATTATCGTATTCCATAACAATTGTTCCTACTTGTCCTCTGTATAGAATAATAGATTCTCCTGTTTCAAAATGAGTTGTTTGTCTATCTTCAGTTAATGCAACAATATCTAATTCTTGTAATTGAGTCATAATCATAACTCACTTACTAACAGGATAACAATTTGTTAATTTCGGAAAATCTTCTCCTGTACGAATTATCCAGGCAACTAAAATCAGAGATTCTCCTATATTAGTCTTGAGAAAGAACTTCATATTATAGTGTGTACCATATTCATTTACTTTACGAATAATAACCGATTCATTGATAGCAGCTCTTTTAATAGCACTTTTCAAAATTTCTACATTTTCTAAGGTTATTCCTAGCTTTTGTTGAAAAAGGGTGGCTTTATTTTTCCCTTTTTGATGATTAATGTAGAATCCGGTTATATAATAATATATGTTCATAATTCTCGATAAGACTTCAATATTCAATCTCACACAAATATAGAATTAATAATAATTAAGTGTTCAACCTGATTTTATATGAGGGTTTGGAGATCAAACTCCTAGAATAATGTTTTCTGATTTTTTTCATATAGGAGGGGTCAGACCCTAAACTGCAACGTTATAGTTATTGAAATTTTTGGTATAGGAGGGGTCAGACCCTAAACTGCAACGTTATAGTTATTGAAATTTTTCATATAGCAGAGGTCAGACCCTAAACTGCAACGTTATAGTTATTGAAATTTTTCATATAGCAGAGGTCAGACCCTAAACTGCAACGTTATAGTTATTGAAATTTTTCATATAGCAGAGGTCAGACCCTAAACTGCAACGTTATAGTTATTGAAATTTTTCATATAGCAGAGGTCAGACCCTAAACTGCAACGTTATAGTTATTGAAATTTTTCATATAGCAGAGGTCAGACCCTAAACTGCAACGTTATAGTTATTGAAATTTTTCATATAGCAGAGGTCAGACCCTAAACTGCAACGTTATAGTTATTGAAATTTTTCATATAGCAGAGGTCAGACCCTAAACTGCAACGTTATAGTTATTGAAATTTTTCATATAGGAGGGGTCAGACCCTAAACTGCAACGTTATAGTTATTGAAATTTTTCATATAGCAGAGGTCAGACCCTAAACTGCAACGTTATAGTTATTGAAATTTTTCATATAGCAGAGGTCAGACCCTAAACTGCAACGTTATAGTTATTGAAATTTTTCATATAGGAGGGGTCAGACCCTAAACTGCAACGTTATAGTTATTGAAATTTTTCATATAGGAGGGGTCAGACCCTAAACTGCAACGTTATAGTTATTGAAATTTTTCATATAGGAGGGGTCAGACCCTAAACTGCAACGTTATAGTTATTGAAATTTTTCATATAGGAGGGTCAGACCCTAAACTGCAACGTTATAGTTATTGAAATTTTTCATATAGCAGAGGTCAGACCCTAAACTGCAACGTTATAGTTATTGAAATTTTTCATATAGCAGAGGTCAGACCCTAAACTGCAACGTTATAGTTATTGAAATTTTTCATATAGGAGGGGTCAGACCCTAAACTGCAACGTTATAGTTATTGAAATTTTTCATATAGGAGGGGTCAGACCCTAAACTGCAACGTTATAGTTATTGAAATTTTTCATATAGGAGGGGTCAGACCCTAAACTGCAACGTTATAGTTATTGAAATTTTTCATATAGGAGGGTCAGACCCTAAACTGCAACGTTATAGTTATTGAAATTTTTCATATAGGAGGGGTCAGACCCTAAACTGCAACGTTATAGTTATTGAAATTTTTGGATGACATAGAATTCGGTGATAGATAAAATATATGTTCATAATTTTATCTAGACTTCAATCTCCCCTACTGCCCAAACTATATAATAGGTATTCAATTTGATATAAAATTAAGAAAATAACTTTCAATTTGATCGCCTAATTCCGCTTTAATTCCATTGGGAAGTTTCATAATTAAAAACTATTTAATTAGAGCAATTTCTCCTGCGCTAAACCCTACTCAAAACTAACGCAGCATTTTGCCCACCAAACCCAAAACTCAAACATAAAACATTTTCCACCTGAGACTCACGACCATACCTCACCAAGTCTAAGTCAAATTCTGGATCATTTAATCCTACACAGGGAGGTAAAATCTGATGCTCGATCGCCATCAAACAAAATGCTGCCCCCAATGCTCCAGACACCCCCAATGTATGACCAGTCGCTCCCTTTGTCGAACTAACTGCCACTTTGTGAGGAAAAATTTTTAGAGTTAGAGCAAGAGTAATAACTAATTACTACAACTCAAAAGTAATTGCTATTCTACCATGATCAGGGTGGCCATCTCCATGGGTCAAAATTACCATCTCCAAGATTAACATCAGCCTATTTTGTTTACAGTGGCCTAGTTTTGTGAAGATTCGATGAAGACAAACCTTCGTGTCTCTGTAAATTTACTATAAATTTTACTTATAAGTCTAATGTGTTTCCGTTATTATACGGTTTTTTCCTCTTCAGATCGAAACAAAACTAAATATTATTTTGTGATTAAAATTACGACTATAGATCATCTAAGTATTCAACATAAAAATCTGTAAAAGTCTTCTTAATAAGTAATTATATTAATTTGAAAGTTAGTGTGAAAATAGAAAATTCTATTGTTTTTTTAGTAGTTTTGGCGTATTAGAAAAAGTCATATATTTACATATATTTACTAGATAAAGATTCAGTAAATATCCGGATTTTCTATTGCTTTATTTTTTAGTATTCAATATTCTTAACTTGGAATCAAAGAAAAGATAATTTTAAATCGATCGAGTTATATAATGTCCGGTTGAACAGTTATAAATAAACGACGGAGGAGTCAGGAGTTAGGAGTCAGGAGTCAGGAGGGAAGAAAGGAGAAGAGAAGGAAAAAGTTTTTTTATCACTAATTATCCGGACATGATCTTAGAGGATTTCCAGTTAATAAATAATAAATAAAATTATTATCATGGATGTCAGAAAAAGCTGAAATTAAATTTAATTATTCTAGTCAGCTTTCAGTATTAAGGAAACTTGATTGTTTTTAATTATTCTTAAGCGAAAACATTATTAACTGAAATAAGATTAAGTAAAATGAGTCAAAATCGATTCTGGTCAAGTATCTCTGTTGTAACAGCTCTTGCTTTTATAGCTGAACCAACTTTTGCCTGTGGATTTTTTGATCCTCCACCAATGGATATGCCACCAGACCCACCACCAACCTGGATTAAATTTTCCTCAGAAAATCCTGGTGCTGCCTTATTTGGAGTCCAACTTAATGGTCTATTTGCACCTTCGACAGCAACTGACTGTGGATGTGGTCTAGCACTCTTTGACAAAACAAATCCTCAACAAAGTATACTTGCTTCAATACCTAGCTTTGATGTTAGTGACGTAACATTTGCAATCACAAATACCAAAACTAATGAATCTATAGAATTAGTAGATATGGGTGGCAATCCAATTTTTGCTATGGAACGCGACACCTCTTTAGACAACGGACTAGCTAATAACGAGTTTACTCCAGATTCCAGTATTGGTTATTCAGCAATTTCTAATAATGCTGATAACTGGTTTGGTTTTAGGGCAAATGTTGAAGCGTTTACCCCTCCTACGCTAGGAGATAATGAAGTTTTTACTATGCTCTTTGACATCGATTTCGATCCTGAAGTACGTGAGGCATTGCTTGGATTAGGACTTCAATTTGCTAGTGGTGGAATAAGCGATCCATTAGATCCAGAGCATCCAGTTACTTACTCAGGAGAAGCAATGGTTATGGAGAATCATAAAATTCCCGAACCTTCTTCTATCTTCAGTCTACTAGCTCTCGCTACACTAGGCGCAACCTCAACCCTCAAGCGCAAACTGAAGACCTCTAAATATGCAGGAAAAGAACTAGAAAAAATTTCCTAAAAACCATCAATAAAAAATTACAATAATCCCTTCATTAATTTGGAGGGATTTGTTATTGAGCGACTCCTGATATCAAATCCGGTTGAATACTTATCATATATTTGGGGGTGGGAAGTGTGGGGAGAAGGGGAAGTGGACAGATTGAAGGCGAGAAAGTGCGGATAGAATTATACACATATACTGTATAACCAGATTCTATATGAGATATTGTTTTTCCAAGTCTTAAGCAAAAACTTCTACAATTAATAATGTAACCATTAGTTGATCGCCTGAAATAGTTTCCATTGCATAAGTTGTTCCATCATTATCAGAAAAATCTACTTCAAAAACATTGTTATCGTATACCATAACAATTGTTCCTACTTGTCCTTTATATAGAGTAATGGGTTCTCTTGTTTCAAAATGAGTTGTTTGTCTATCTTCAGTTAATGCAACTATATCTAATATCATGTCCGCTGGGGCGCGTTTGTGTAAACCCAAAGGTGAATATCTACAAGAAATTTAAGTTTTTTTCTTGCTCTTAGGTATTCCTGACTGTTCCCTGTTCCCAGCTCCGGTGTTCCCTACTCTTGCTATACAATACCGATGCTACCGGACATGATATAATTCTTGTAATTGAGTCATAATCATACCTAACTTACTAACAGGATAACAATTTGTTAATCTAGGAAAATCTTCTCCTATACGAATTATCCAAGCAACTATCAAAATTTATATCAATCTCCCAATATTTCATCAACAGTAAAAGTTACATTAGGCAAAGCTTGAATAGTCACAGTATCACCGCTCTGAAAAGTCTGCACATTCTCATAACCATTCCCTGTAGGTTGTCGGTAAACTTCCAAACATTTTTGAGGAAGATTCACCAACCAAACTTCAACAATATTATTCTCAGCATATAAGGGAATTTTTACTTCTCTGTCATATTTAACTGTTGTATCTGCCACTTCTATGAGGAGAAATACATCTTCCGGTTGAGGATGTTGAGTCCGATAAAAATCTGGTCGTCGTTGCAGCAAAGCGATATCTGGTTCTGGTTCAGAATTATCGTTCAATCTTACAGGATCTTGAATTCCTACAGTAACAGTCTTTGCTAAACCCAAAATGAAAAGTTCGGCAAGACGTTTCACACAACCTGCATGAGAAGGACTAATAGGAGACATTTTCAGAATTTCTCCTCGTATTAGTTCTACTCGTTCATCTTCAGTTAATATTCCTGCTTCTAGCAGCTTATAATACTCGTCTACAGTAAATAGTCGTCGCAATAATTGTACAGACATTACAGACTCCTTAAGAATAATTATATGGTAAGTATTTCCTGCGGAATGCGGAGCTAACAGCCGTCAGCTATTTTTTTGTAGGGAGCAAGATGCTCCCACTGCCATGCTTCATAACTCCCTATTTTAACAACAAATTCCTAAAGCGATCGCTAAACCCCACTCAAAACCAACGCTGCATTTTGCCCACCAAACCCAAAACTCAAACACAAAACATTTTCCACCTCAGACTCACGACCATACCTAACCAAGTCTAAATCAAATTCTGCCTCATCTAATCCCACACAGGGAGGTAAAATCTGATGCTCGATCGCCATCAAACAAAATGCTGCCCCCAATGCTCCAGATGCTCCCAATGTATGACCCGTCGCTCCCTTTGTCGAACTAACTGCCACTCCCTGGGGAAAAATTTGCTCAATTAAATTAGCTTCATGGCGATCGTTTAATTGAGTTGCCGTTCCATGAGCATGAACATAGTCAATATCTCCAGCAGATAAACCGCTTCTTTCCAAACATTGAGCGATCGCCAACATTGCACTTTTGCCACTCAAATCCGGTGCATTACCATAACTTGCATCATTTGTCAAACCAAAACTCCGAATTTGACCATAAATTTTAGCTGCTCTTTGTCGTGCAAATTCAGCAGACTCTAATACCAAAACAGCAGCTCCTTCCCCCAAAACCAACCCCTCCCGACAGCGGTCAAAAGGACAAGCACCCGTTTGAGCCAAAGCTCCCATTTTTCTAAATCCTGCTATACTCAGAGGTGTAATAGGAGATTCCACAGCACCCGCGATCGCCTGTTGACATTGACCCGTTTCTATTAACTCCACAGCACGAGCGATCGCCCATATCCCCGTCGCACAAGCAGCCATCGGAGCTAAAACAGTACCCTTTGCACCTATCTGACTCGCAGCAAAAATAGCAGGTTGATGGGGCAACAAATTAATAAATGAAGTGTCATTTTTTTCCAGATCGTTTTGCTGACCATCTCCAATAAGCTGCTTTTTTGCCAACTTTTCTAGCAATCCTTGATAGCCACGACTAGAACCGATGACTACACCACATTCAGGTAAGGGCAGTGTTAAACCTGAAGATTTGATAGCAGTTTCTACGACTTCCTTAGTTAACTGAGTTAAATTAACAGGTTGAAAATTTATTAAACCCAAAGGTAGGGGAGGTAACTCTGCAAAAGGTTGATGTAACTCAATAGCAGACTTACCTTCCAACAGTTTTTCCCAACTTTGACCGAGGTTCCCCAAGGCAGAAGTGAGACCGATACCCGTAACTACAACTTCCACAATTAAGTTATCAAAATAATAAGGGTCTAAAACCCCGCCTTGATTGGCGAAATATTTTTGGAGCTCAAGTCCCCGTTACAAAAATAACTTCTGACTCTCTTGGTGCGCGTTCCCTCTCTTGGTCAGCATTCCGCAAGCGAGCTGGCGTCGTCGCGGGGTCTGACCGCTTGCGTCTGTCGCCGACGCGGGGTCGCACCGCTTCTGACTTCTGACTTCTGACTTCTGACTTCTTTAAGATTCGCTGCTATTGGGTATAGTTAAGTTTTCCAGACCTTCAACAACTTTAGCTGACTCAATGCGATCGCCAGCTTCAATATTATCAACAACTTCTTTCATCCCTTGTGTCACATACCCAAATACTGCATAGTTACCATTCAAGAATGGCAGGTCAGTTAAAGTAAAATAGAATTGGGATGAAGCAGAGTCAGGAAATTGAGAACGAGCCATAGCTACAGCACCTCTTGTATGAGGCAAAACAGGTGGTTGCGCAATACCAGCTTCTTCTAAAGTGTTACTGTAAACTGGTTCAGAAGCATCTTGAGGTTTAATTTCCAGAGGAATGTAACGTTCTCTAGAGGTTGTGGGGTCTATAAAACCTCCTGTACCTAAATTACTTAAGGGTATATTGAGGTTTTTACTTTGAGGGTCGCCACCCTGAACCACAAAAGGTTGAGGTTCGCGCACTACTCGGTGAAATACTAACCCATCATAAACCCCTTTTTCAACTAAATCAATAAAGTTACCTGCTGTGACCGGAGCATTTGTACCATCGACTTCTATGGTAATAGGAGAAGAATTCACAGTCATTACTACTGTTGCTTTACCGTTAAGCTGAGGTAAACTGTTGTACTTAGCATCTAATGTTGTTTGACTTGATAGGGTCGAAACTTCCGTACTAGGAACAGAGGTGGCAGTACATCCTGTAACCAACAAAGTTACTACTATGATTAATGACAATAACAACTGGCTAATTTTTCTTTGCATTTTCACTCACAATTCAATGTTGATTTTTTCATACTCTCATCGTTATAGTGCTGCGCGCAGGCAACAGGCAACAGCGGTGCGACCCCGCAGGGTGCGACAGACGCAAGCGGTCAGACCCCGCGACGACGCCAGCTCGCTTGCGGAATGCTGACCAAGAGAGGGAATGCGCACTCCTGTGAGGCAACAGGCAATAGGGGAAATAAAAAGCTGTTTGCGCAGCATCTCCGTTGGAATAATATAGAACCCCTGAGTGGTATCTATTTAAAAATAGAGGAGGAGATGGGGGGATGGGGGATGGGGAGATGGGGAGATGGGGAGATGGGAGTATTTTTCTACCTGCAAGGGAAGCTACCAGGTGTGCTATTGGGCGACGCGGGGTCCCATCCGCTGGCCTCCCCTATTCTCGTTCCTGAATTTCCACTGGCTCGCTCAGACTGAGGACGGAAGCCAAAAGCACATACCGCGTCCAAAGATCCACTCAGGGGTTCTATAAGACTTTTAGCTATTGGACAATTCCTGCAATTTGTACATAAGCCAGCGCACATTGCTATAAATTAAAAACTATAATGGGAGATTCTTGTTTGACTGACGCAACGCTAGGCATTTCATAAAGAAGGGAATAGGGAATAGGGAATAGGGAATAGGGAAGATTTTTTTAGGAAAAAAACACGGAAAATGATTTTTTGAGTTATTACACTCTAGTTTATAGCAACTAAAGGGCAAGTTTATTTTCACGTCTATGTCTAGTTAGAGATTACTTCTTTTGACTTTTGAGTTGAGTAATAGTTTCCAACTTTAAAATGTCAAATAATTGCCCGAAACTATAGTCCGATCAAAGTTTTTAGTCGATCAAATATAACTTCTAACTTCTAACTTTTGACTTTTGACTTTTGAGTTGAGTAATAGTTTCCAACTTTAAATGTCAAATAATTGCCCGAAACTATAGTCCGATCAAAGTTTTTAGTCGATCAAATATAACTTCTAACTTCTAACTTCTAACTTTTGACTTTTGACTTTTGACTTTTGACTTCAGTGAAACGGTCTGACTTCTACTATAGCCCTTCCAAAGGAACTTGAAGAAACTTTGCCAGTTGAGCCGCTTCATTTTCTAATGTTGACAAGGCCAATGGCTGACCTACACGGGTCAGGGGAATTTGCCGACTGTCTTTGAGACGAAGATATATAGCTCTACGGGGATTGAGACCTTCTTTTATATCTACTTTAATAGATTGCACATTTTCAATAGGACAACTAAATTCTACTTTACGATTCTTACCGGGAAATCCCCAGCGAAAAATCATCACCTGGCCTTTTTCTTGGTTATACTCATTGTAGCCACCACCAATGTCCCAAATAATAGTTAACCACAAAAAAAGTCCATACAGTGTACCAAGGACACCATAAAATCCCATAGCTATTCCCTGGGGTAAGAAATTAAGTTGGCTAGGGTCAGCAACAAATAATAGATTAACTTTGAGGTAGCTAGATATCCCTGATAAGAGGAAACCAATACCTCCCATACTGACAATTACAGCCCAGAAGTAATTACTGAGACGACGAGACCCTATAATTTCTTTACGCAGTAAGCGATCGCCTATCAAAGTTTGAGTAGTCATAAATCCTCATCCTATTACATAATTTTCCATTTTATAGCAAGGAACGAGTTGGTATTTGACTTATAGTTAATGATGAACTGTAAAGCTTTTCCCACTGTTCCCTGTTCAGGTGTTCCCTGTTCCCTGCTATAAAATTTTTTAGAGCCAAAATATATTATTATCTAAAATATAAAGAAAAGCTTAAATTTATTTAAGCTACTGAAAAAGATAATTGCAAAATTTATTAAATATATATATACTTATGTTAACTTGCTTAAAGAAGCAAACTTTTTAATAAAAACAGCGGGAAGTCCCGCACTCTCCCGAAGGGGATAGGTATTATCCAAGTTCTCAAATATGTTCAAACTGTGGACATCAACAGAAAATGCCATTGCACTTGAGGACTTATGAGTGTAGTGAATGTGGTTTTGAGGCTGATAGAGATTTTAATGCTGCTGTCAACCTGAAAAACTATGTGTATAAGTAGCTTGAGTTCCAAGCGAATTTAAGCCTGTGGAGAGAATAAGTTACAGACTGCGGTCAGTGGTTCTCACAGAAGCAGGAAGCTAGCTCCAAAACCTATGCGAACGTGTATGGGTCGTTTGGGTAAGTTTAGTAGAACGGAACATAGAAAAAACAGGGGGAAGGCATCACCTCTGTATAAACAGCAACTCCTTTGCGAGTTGAAGAATCCCGCAGTGTCGCGTAAGCGCAACGTCGGGAGTATGTCAATAAAAGCAAGAGGATATAAAAGTAGTTATGACTGTAGCAGTCGGACGCCCGCAGAGTCAAAGAGGACCATTTGATGTCCTAGATGACTGGCTGAAACGCGATCGCTTCGTATTTGTAGGCTGGTCTGGTATACTCTTGTTCCCATGTGCTTTCCTCGCCATTGGAGCATGGTTAACTGGAACCACCTTTGTCACTTCCTGGTATACCCACGGGTTAGCCAGTTCTTACTTAGAAGGCTGTAACTTCCTCACCGTAGCCGTCAGCAGCCCCGCCAACAGCATGGGACATTCCATACTATTCCTCTGGGGTCCAGAGGCTCAAGGAGACTTTGCTCGTTGGTGTCAAATCGGTGGTTTGTGGTCATTCACAGCCCTTCATGGTGCATTCGCTCTGATTGGTTTCTGCCTACGTCAGATTGAAATTGCCCGTTTGGTAGGAATACGTCCTTATAACGCCATTGCCTTCACAGGTCCAATAGCAGTATTTGTGAGTGTATTCTTAATGTACCCATTGGGTCAATCAAGCTGGTTCTTTGCACCAAGCTTTGGAGTAGCAGGAATCTTCCGATTCATCTTATTTTTCCAAGGGTTCCATAACTGGACATTAAACCCATTCCACATGATGGGAGTAGCGGGAATCTTAGGAGGAGCATTATTATGCGCAATTCATGGAGCAACAGTAGAAAATACTTTGTTCCAAGATAGCGAACAGGCCAATACATTCCGTGCATTTGAGCCTACTCAATCAGAAGAAACATATTCCATGGTGACAGCGAACCGTTTCTGGTCACAAATCTTCGGAATAGCATTTTCAAACAAACGTTGGTTACACTTCTTCATGTTGTTCGTACCAGTAACAGGATTGTGGATGAGTGCCATAGGTGTGGTAGGGTTAGGATTAAACCTACGAGCTTATGACTTCGTATCCCAAGAATTACGGGCAGCAGAAGACCCAGAGTTTGAAACATTTTATACCAAAAACATTTTGTTGAACGAGGGTATCCGAGCATGGATGGCACCTCAAGACCAACCACATCAAAACTTTATATTCCCTGAGGAGGTTCTACCACGTGGTAACGCTCTCTAATTCTTCCATGATGGGAGGTCGCGATATCGAGTCCACCGGTTTTGCTTGGTGGTCTGGAAACGCCCGTCTGATCAATTTATCCGGTAAACTGCTAGGCGCTCACGTTGCTCACGCAGGTCTAATCGTATTCTGGGCAGGAGCAATGACTTTATTTGAAGTTGCTCACTTTGTACCAGAAAAGCCAATGTACGAACAAGGCTTGATTCTAATGCCTCACGTTGCTACTTTAGGCTGGGGTATCGGTCCTGGTGGTGAGGTAACAGATATATTTCCATACTTTGTAGTAGGTGTTTTGCACCTAATTTCATCTGCTGTTCTTGGTTTAGGCGGTATTTATCATGCCGTTCGTGGTCCAGAAACTCTCGAAGAATATTCTTCTTTCTTTGGATATGACTGGAAAGATAAGAACCAGATGACTAACATCATCGGTTACCACTTAATCCTATTAGGTTGTGGTGCGCTGTTGTTGGTATTTAAGGCCATGTTCTTCGGTGGTGTCTATGACACTTGGGCACCAGGTGGCGGTGATGTTAGGGTAATTACTAACCCTACTCTCGATCCTGCTGTGATTTTCGGTTATCTGCTCAAAGCACCTTTTGGTGGTGAAGGCTGGATCATCGGTGTTAACAACATGGAAGATATCATCGGCGGTCATATCTGGATCGGTCTGATTTGTATCTTCGGTGGTGTTTGGCACATTCTAACTAAGCCTTTTGGTTGGGCACGTCGTGCTTTCATCTGGTCTGGAGAGGCTTATCTTTCCTACAGTTTGGGCGCTCTATCTCTAATGGGTTTGATTGCTGCTTGTTTCGTATGGTTTAACAACACAGCTTACCCTAGCGAATTCTACGGCCCAACTAACGCTGAAGCTTCTCAAGCTCAGTCTTTTGTATTCTTAGTCCGTGACCAAAAGTTAGGTGCTAATATTGGTTCTGCTCAAGGTCCAACTGGTCTTGGTAAGTACCTGATGCGTTCTCCTACTGGTGAAATCATCTTCGGTGGTGAAACAATGCGTTTTTGGGACTTCCGTGGTCCTTGGTTAGAGCCTCTTCGTGGTCCTAACGGTCTCGACTTGAGTAAATTAAAGAACGATATTCAGCCTTGGCAAGTACGTCGTGCTGCTGAGTACATGACTCATGCTCCTAACGGTTCCATCAACTCTGTAGGTGGCATTATCACTGATATTAACGGGTTCAACTATGTTAACCCTCGTGCTTGGTTAGCTGCAGCTCACTTCATTCTTGGCTTTTTCTTCTTAATTGGTCACTTATGGCACGCAGGACGCGCTCGTGCTGCTGAAGGTGGTTTTGAGAAAGGTCTCGACCGTGAAACAGAGCCAGTACTATCTATGCCTAACCTTGACTAATATCTAGTTACCAGGTAGCTCACTGATAGCTAAATTTATCTAAGAACCTCGCCAAATATCTGGTGAGGTTCTTTTTTTCGGCGTTGCTGAATACTGGGATGATTTCGGCGCTCCACGGGGACACGGAGACAGGTCAACACGGGGATTATGATTTCTGCTCTGGCGACAAAATCATCTTCTCTATGAAGTTGCGCTTAAATAGGAATTACGCAAAGGATAAAATTATACACCATTTGTACGGGTTAACGGCCGTTAATATCAAATCCGTTTAATTCGGCACGTAAAAAATGTTCCATCTTCAACGATTACCAAATATTTCTCCCCTCCAGGGAGGGGTTAGGGGTGGGTCCCCATCCCCCCATCCTCCCATATTCCCCTCCAGGGAGGGGTTAGGGGTGGGTCCCCCATCCCCACATTCCCCTCCAGGGAGGGGTTAGGGGTGGGTCCCCCATCTCCCCATCTCCCCATCTAATTACACCGATGCTACCGGATTTGATATAACCCCTAATATATTTGGTGGTTATGCGTAATATCATGTCCGGATAAGAGCGTGATGAAAAAAACTATCCTGTCACTTGCAGGGCAAATCTCTATATTTTCCCTACCCTACTCCCTACTCCCTACTCCCTACTCCCTGATTTATAAGTATTCAAACGGACATGATATTAGTATGCGTTTGGCCTGTTGGCAAAAGTAGTGTCTTTAGCCTTCTTTTGTCACTCGGCCTATTATCAGGAATACACTTGACCAATATATGGCGACAAAGCCCACGACTTTTACATCAATGTCCACTCTTCTCGAAAAAATAGCCTCCGACGAGGCGATCGATACTGCTTATCTCTGGTTGTGTAAAAAACGCCAACATTATCATCCGAATGCCGATGTCTGGCAGGTCAGACGATGGTGGCACGAGAAAAAGCCCCTCCTACAGGCGCAAATTCTTTCGGGGAATTTTCAATTTCGGGAGTTACGCTTGATTCGAGGTGAGGAGAAATCAATCGAATGGTGGTCGTCTTTGGATGCTTTGGTATTAAAGGCGATGACTATTGTTTTGACGGAACACTTGAAACTTGTCCTTTCTCCACGGTGTTTTCACTTAGCCGGGAATGGTGGGTTGAAGGGGGCGATCGCTTACTCCAAATGACCCTTATGCCCAAGGTTCATCTCCCTTGGATTTTATGTTTTTTGTGGATCTTAAGGGTTGTAAATCTATGCCGTATTTGCTGAGTGAGATTTGTCGGCTCAATGTCGAGCTGCCTGTCACCGTCACGACCAGCGATTTGTTGGAAGTTAAAAATTATCTTTTATCCACATAAACATGATTTCGTCATTTGGACTCCATGATGCCAATGCATGGAAACCATCATTGCCGCGATTTTTATCAGGAAACTCAGGAGTCGAATAGACCATAGATCCTTCATAACTCTTGGGAGCCCACCAATACGGGGCTTGTTGAAAAAAATTACTTTCCTCAGTTAATCCGGTTTTTGGCTCTAGACCTAAGTCTGACATCAATGAAAAAAATTGTTCTTCATCCAATTTTGCTTTCCAGAGCCATTCTGAGTCTATAAAAGATGCTTTATTGTAGTATTTGGAATCTTCAATCGGTGAGATTTTTTCAACTGCTTTCTCCACAATATATGATTCTGGAATCCCGCTCCTTATGGGTGGAAAATCTACTAACCTAGAAACTCCAAGAGACAAAGCCACCACCACAAAAGATATCCAGCAGATCTTACCAATTCGGCTACGGGTAGTTGAGCAGAGTAAGTCGATTGGTGTCCGGAATTTCGATCTGCCAACCAAGTTGTAGAGCAGAATCGTGATTCCCGTCGTCACAAGAGGCCCCCATAATACACCAGAGGGCGCAGGAACAATAAAAAAAGACCATGGTTGTAGAAGAAGGGCAGGAAGAGATATAGAACCTATTGCCGCCCCTAAAAAAATATCTTTGCTGAACATTCCAATCAGGAAACCCAATGCAAGAATAAATGCCGCCAAGTAATTGATCGCTAGCAGCAAAATTATTTTTCCCGCTATTACTATTTTTTTCATTCCTTTCTTTTAACTACTGTTTATTATGTTTTCTACTATCTAAATCAGTCTAACTACCTCAATTAGGGATATTAGACTGATCGCGATCGTGATAACATCTCTATGAATGACGTTAGGCTGAATAAAGTCTTGATAACACCCCAAAATAGAGTGTTATGCAGATCATAGTCAGTCTATCTCCCCGATGTGGCATATTATACAGACTCAGATCTTGATAAGGTCCTAAGCTAGGGTTTGATCACGATCTTGCTCTGCATACTAGCCCCGTTAGCGGATGTTATGCGGAGTGGGATCTCTTGGTAATCTTGCGACATACCCCAAAATTCTCTTAATGTTGGCCCGTTACTGACCCGAAAATCGTGCAAGAGGAAATTCCACAATTCATGCGCTATGACGCGACGCCCCATACGAATATACCAACTCATACCATGCCTTGAAGCCTGGTCAGATTGGAAAAATGACCGCCATAGTGCCCTGGGGCGAACTTGCAAAATAAGCTCTATGCATTTTACCCATAAAAAGATACGCCAGGGAGACATATACTTTGCTTCGAGTACTTGATGTTTGTAGTCCCACTTACTTTGGTCAAGTTGGATAACACGTCTCTCAGAGGCAATCCGGTAATATCCAGTCCAGCGATGAGGTGTAACATATAGCGACATAATTTGGTCAGGATCGTACCAGAGTAATTGTTTGAGAGAACGAATAAAGTCACGATCGCTAACCTCTTCGAAGTCAGTCACCCACGTAGCTAGAGAAAGAATGCCATGCTTTCGCAGGAGACGAATGGCCTCACGATCAGTGCTTGTTGCACTTCCCTTGCGGATTTTCTTAAGTGTGATCTCATCCGTATTCTGCTTCATAAAACCGATATAAAACGTCATATAGCGACATTTTAATGTTTACTTCCTGCTTCCACCGGAACTGTCGGCAGCACTCCGTCCACAGGCATTAACGGTCAAGCCGACCGCATTTCTTAAATTTATACTTGCATTCAGATCGCGGTCTATAGATACCCCACAATAGTCGCAGTCATAAGTTCTCACATTTAACGGCATATCTTGGACATGACCGCAGTTCGAGCAAGTTTTTGATGATGGAAAGAATCTATCAACGACTACTAACTCGGAACCGTACCATTGGCACTTGTATTCTAGCTGTCGCCTGAACTCATAAAATCCTTGGTCGGCTATAGATTTCGCCAGCTTATGATTTGCTAACATACCGCTGACATTCAAATCTTCTATAACAACACTGCCGTGGTTTTTAGCTAGGTAAGTTGTCAATTTATGAAGTGCGTTTCTACGGATGTTAGCTACCTTTCTGTGTAGCTTGGCTATCTTTAACTGGGCCTTTTTATAATTAGCAGAACCAATAATTTTATTCCGGTTTCGGTATTGACATCTAGAGAGTTTAGCTTCAAATTTCTGATACGATCTCACACTGTCAAATACTTTGCCATCACTTAACGTAGCTAAGGTTTTTACACCTAGATCTACACCGATAACATCAGTTTTTTTAGCCGTGGTTATGCCATTAAATTCATAGCTACAACTGAGATACCAATCACCTGCTTGTCTACTAATAGTTATTTTTTTAGTTGTTGCTTCAATTGGTTCATAAGTTTTCACAACACCAATAAAAGGCAATTTATGAGACCAACCATCAAGTTCTATTAGTTTTCCAGAATTATCAATTGTGAAAGAATCAGACCTACCTTTCTTTTTAAACTTTGGGTATTTTCCCAACCCTTTAAAGAACCTCTTAAATGCTTCACCCAAGTTAATAAAAGCATATTGATAAACTCTAGAAGACAAGTTTTTCATCCAAGGATAAAGTGGTTTTGTGTGATTGGTAAAAACTTCTCTAAGTTTGCGGGCATTCGGTTTGTAACCATCTTTGTAGGCTGCATTCCATAAACTTAAACCCCAATTATAAACCCACCTTGAATAACCTGCGTGTTGGGCTAAAAGCGTTTTTTGCTTATTATTTAATTTGAGTTTGGTTCTAATGGATTTCATGTATGAGTAAGAAGAGTTTGCCTAAAGTTTATGAGAGTGTAAGTTATTATATAGTTATTATTTGATTTACGTCAATGCTCTTTTTTGAGTTGACGACTGTATTTTCAATTGCCAGAGAAAACTATCTCATTATACTGCGTTATAACGTAAATTCTCAACTAGGTCAAAACTCCATCCCTAGCAGAAACCTCTCGACTCCAGCCTTTCGGTACAAATGTAAGATGTCTGCATCCCTTACAATATCGTCTGCACGAGTTGAACCAATGATGGTCACTTGTATATTTTCGGCAATGATTGCCTCACAAAATTCACGCCAAATTGCCTTGCTTACTGTTGGATTTTCATCGGCTAGGTTGAATAGCTCAACGCCATGAGTACGATGTAGCCAGGCAATTTCCTTGGCAAGCGTCCTTGGATTTCGATGTCGCCAATGAGCCCAGAATCCACGTTGTCCACAATAATTACAAAGGTGTGGACATCCTCGGGATAACTGGATAACAACAGCCTGTTTACCGCCGTAATAGCTATATTTCTTCAGGTCAACAAGTTCCCAGCCAACTCGATAAGCATCGAGATCGTGGATCATACGGGCTGGAGGGGTTTCAATAATCCGGCCGCCACAGCGGAAGGCAATACCTTCTACCATAGAAAGATCATCATTAGCTTCAATAGCTGCTATCAGTTTAAGAACAGTGTCCTCACCTTCGCCGCGAACAATCACATCAATCTGAGCTTCCTGTGTGAGAATGTCTTGAAAATGGTATGTAGGGAAAACTCCACCATAGATAATTTTGAGCCCCGGCAACTCTTTACGGAATCGGCAAGTTAGTTCCACAACAATTGGATGTGCTGAGGTGGAGCCTGAGTGGCCAATAAGAAGTACCTGTGGGCGATGGGTGACAACTTGTCGAACAATTTCATCGTATGAGAGCGGTCCAAGTTCTGCATCAAGCAGAGTCACATCGTAGCCAGCATCCAACAATGGCCCACCAACACACAAAAGCCCCAGAGGGGGGAGATGCTCCTGTGGAATACGGCTACCAATAGCTGGGTGTGGTGGGTTGACAATGAGGATACGCATGAATTCTCTACTCTGTAGTTTTCCAAAAGATTAAGACATGCTGCTAACTATTTAGTTATTACAGTAGAGTCGGTTAGCCAAGCTGGGATCAATCACAAAGGGATTCTCATTACCTTGCTTTACTGCTATTGCCTGGCTGCGTCTTTTTTCTGATTCGTCAACAGGATCTAGCTCATTCCAAGCACATAAGGTATCTTGCTGCTGCTTAAAGAAACTAGCGTCTGCTTGATCGCGATAAATGGTGTAAAAGTAAAATTGAGCACGGGCGATATCTCCTTTCACCTGTTCTCTCGGCTCAAAGGCTGCTGCTGTAGCCTCACTATAATCATCAATATTTGTTCCAGAGATAGAACTTAGCCGTTCCGAATCAATAAACCACCATCTTGTTTTTGAATCATCGATTTCGGCAAACGGCGAACTTCCTCTGCGACCATTAACCTGTACTTGCGCTGGAAACAGATGGTGTAAATCGCTTTTAGCAACACCTGTGGCTCCTTTGCTCTGAGGCCATGAATGTTCTGTATTTAAGCCTCTTCCATTTTGATATGCATCCTGGCGAGGTGTCGCAGAATTAGGGCTGATAGGCCATTCAAATCCCGAGTAAACACCACGAACAACTCCGTTGTCATTATCTAACTCTCTAAACATATAGTCGCGAGCTTTGTTATACCCCAGACTATTTTCGACATCAAATTCTTTAGCTAATTGATCGCTGAGGGCCTCGCCACTTAAGTTTGGAAAGAGAGTCCCATTGGGATTTCTACTATCAGCATCATCGCCAGAGGTTTCGTCATCTGGAATAGCTGTAATCACTTCTCCAATGTATCGTTCCACCACCCATCTTTTATCCCCATCAGGTAATTTCACCTCGACCCAGTTGGTATCGGTCAATTTTCCTGATACTTCGGCAACTGTTCCAGTGGCTGCTCGTTCAATCAAACTAGGTGCTGGTGTTTCATGGAGAGGAACACCTTGGCGATTGTTCGCCCTTAAGATGACGCGATTTCCAGGTGATAGCTCTAATGCAAATACAGGAGCCACCATCAGGCAAATGGAAAGAAATGCAACTACGATAGCGCTAATAATTTTTCCGGTTTTCATGAGTTTTTATCTTAGATTGAGTGTAATTTATTCGGCTTTTGAAATTGGCTTGGAGAATCAAGGCATTAAACAAAAATTGAGTAAGAAATTTGTGGCTCTCTTTTCTGAGGATAAGGAATTGAATGCCATTTAAAAAGACAACTAATCTCGACTTCTTCTAATGCGAAAAGAGGCAACGAAAGGTAGGTGATCTGAAACTTCTTTGCGAAATTTTTCTCTACCCATATCCATCGCCCAATGCATTGGGAAAAGCTGAAGACTGCCACGGATGTACTCTGTTGAAAATTTCTTGGAGATGGCATACCCATCTAGTAAATTTGCTCTACCTGCTGGCAAAATATGAGAGAATCGCGTTTGTAAATCCCAAGAAGATAGAAAGTTCATAATGTCATCTCCACCTAAATAATGAAAATTGCTCACATCTTCACCTGGAATCATATTGAAGTCACCGAGTAATAGGATGTCTTCCCTACTTTCACCGCGTTGATCAGTAATGAATTTGCCAATCACTTTGCACTGCTCATCTCGAATTTGTTGTTCAGTACGCCCTCGACCAGACTTTAAATGAACTGCGATCAGCATAAAATCAAATCTATCGATGCGAACATCAGCAACAAATGCTTTTCGCCGACTCGGATCGCCTAGATCTGAGTTCTCAATAAATCGTAGGTTTGAGACCTCAATACCCTCTTTAAATAGAACCCCGATATTTAGGTCACTGGCTTGCTGAAGCATAGCTGACTCATAAACACATCCCTTTTCTGCAAGACTATCAATCAGGACTTGCATATGTGAGAATGGCTTAACTTCCACAAGCGTAACCAGTTCTGCGTCAAGCAATGCCAGCCCTTCTACCTGCCGTTTTGTTCGTTCTGCATCGATGGAATTGAATCCAGCGATATTCCAGACAGCCACTCTGGCCGTAGTATTGCTAAATTTCATCTATTTTCTCCATGATCAGTAAGGACAACATTATTGCTACGCAAAGTTCTGAACTTTGGTCAGTAATTCTGTAGAGAATAAAAAACTCGGATAGAGCTTGGCCTCCACGAGGTCTAGCTCTAAATCAGTAAAGGCTAATCATCTGCTGAGTCCACTTGTCCTATGGTGCATCCTGGACTTCTATCAGGTGCTGCCGCTAGAAGGTCAGCAAGATCGGTTTCTAAATTGATGTCACCTTAAGCTGATTAGTAACTCGTCTATTAGATTTTCTTGATTAGGACTTACACAACTCACAGTTACCTTACCAGTCACACCAAATGCAGTCTCAAATGCTTGA
>NZ_BLZO01000037.1 GCF_014132355.1 Okeania sp. KiyG1 | reverse complement strand
GCTGGTTTTCGGGTCAAAATTCTTTCGGGCGACCAAGATTTATTTCAATTAATAGATGTGGAAAAAGGTATTAGTGTTTTACATTTAGCAGCAGGTAAAGGTAGCACTCCTAAAGAGTTTGGTCCTGAAGAAGTTAAGGAAAAATTGGGTATTTTACCGAATCAAGTTGTTGATTATAAAGCTCTTTGTGGAGATGCTTCTGATAATATTTCTGGTGTTAGGGGTATTGGGAAAAAGACAGCAGTTAAGTTGTTGAATGAATATGGTTCTTTAGCAGAAATTTATAGTTCTCTGATTGACATCCTCCCGACGCTGCACTTGCGTGACAGCAGGGGATTCCCTAGCATCACTGTTAGAGACTTTCTGTTTCAATGCACCCGCCTTTCCTACGGAATGCTCCGCAAACGGTGATTTACTCTCCTCGGGTCTAAAAGCGCGCTCCACAGACTGACACTGCTCCTCCCGCAGCCTTCTTGGTGGGCGTTCCCTTGCGTCTAGCCTCCTCCGGAGGAGCTAAAGCTAACGCCGACGCGGGTTCCCATCCGCAAAATATTTATACTTGCATTGATGTCCCGGTCATGGTGACTACCACATTCAGGACAATCCCACTCTCTAATATTTAGAGGTAATTTTTCCACTACATAACCACAATTAGAACAACGTTTTGTTAGCGTTTGCGAAGCATTCCGATAGGAAAGCTCCTCTGAAAGAGGCACTAGGAAAATATCTATCAATCTTGATTAATTCCCGTCCATACCATTCTGCTTTGTATTCTAATTGTCTAAGTAATTCTCCCCAGTTGGCATCTGATATAGCTCTTGCTAATTTGTGGTCTCTTGGTGCGCGTTCCGCAAGCGAGCTGGCGTCGTCGCGGGGTCGCACCGCTTTTTGACCATGTTCTTAACTGCCAAATCCTCAACTACTATCGTTTGGTTTTCTCTAATTAGTTGGGTTGTCAGTTTGTGAGTATAGTCAAATCTTGAATCTTTAATCTTGGCGTGTGTCCTAGCTACCTTTAGCCTAGCCTTTTGATAGTTATTAGATCCCTTGGTTTTTCTCGATAGAGACTTTTGAGTTAATCTCAGCTTTTTGTGTAATTTGTTTATATTCTTTGGGTTAGCAATTTTTTCTCCATTACTGGTAGTAACTAAACTGGTAATTCCGCGCGTCAATACCTATTTGTTTCTGGACTGGCTTAAGTTTTAAATCTCTGGTATCATTGACTCTCAAAGATATAGACCATCTACTACTGGGGTCAAGTTTCACTGTTATTGTTGTTGGCACACAGTCTTGCGGTAGTTGTCTACTCCATCTAATAGGTAACGGTTCAGAGCCCGATCGCTAAATAGACTTGACCATCTTTCCACTTAAATGCCGACTTCGTAAATTCAGCACTACCACCCCATACGTTTTTTCTTAAAGTTGGGATATTTAGTCCGTCCACTAAAAAGTTAGTGAAGGCTTTGACATCTCCAGGGGTTGAAACACCCTGGATTCTGTGGTTAGTCCACCCCCATTTGGGATAAATCCACATTTGCTTAAAGCCTGTCAACAGACTCCTGAACTCCTCGGCATAGACAGAAATCTAGCTGTGAGTTTACTTTTTTTTATTAGCTTTCACGAGTGGTTTTACTCGCACTGGTTGGAGCAATCTTCTCGCTGCTCTAGCTGCCTACTTGCTTTTCGGTGCCGAATGCGGAGCTAACAGCCGTCGTAGGAAGTTAATTCCCCGTCTCCTGTCCACCGGAATTTCACCGCAAAGCGCGGTCATGTCATGGCGACAAACCTTGTTCCTTATTCCTCTATTATACCAGACTTTTACTCCGCTTTATTACCCGCGTGTCGTTATTCAACCAGCCGTTAAAACGGGCGCTGCGTACTTCCTCCCGACGCTTTTTAGGTTTGTAGATGTCTCAATCCTTGCTGCAATGGTACACTGCTTACTTTAGTAAGAAAATCTAAATCTTCCTGCTTTTTCCATAAAGTAAGCATAGCTGAAGTTTGCTTGTAACTTACTCGCTCTTTGTTCTCATACCAGGCAGTAGTTCTAGCTGCTAAAGCTTTGTTGTAGTGACCACGCACACAACCCAATGTCCTACGCAACAGACTTTCCTGCTCTGGAGTTGGGTAAAATCTAAATTTGTACGCTTTTTCCACCATCTACTGACTAATTTTCAACATTTACATTCTAACAGATTATTTGTAAAACCGCAACATTGATTGGTTTTTCCTCCGGAATGCTACGCAAACATGCCCTAGCTCCCCTACGGGAGAGCGCGGGTCAAGGGCCAACGTTAAGATAAAATTAAAGGAGCAAATCAGAAAAAACTTGAAGAGGGAAAAACTGAGGCAGAACATTGTCAGTTTATGGCAAGAATTGAGGTAAATGTTCCAATAGATATTGAGGTGGAAGATTTGCAGCTCAAAAAAATTTCTCGCTCAGAAATTGAGCCTGCTTTGCAAAAGTTTGAGTTACAATTTTTCTTAAATCAAATCCATCATTTAGAACAACAGTTTAGTGGGTTGGCAGGGATTAAGTCTTTGTCAGAAGAGTCAGAAAGTTAGGAAAAAGAAATAAATTTCCATATCCATAAACTTCACAACTATAGAAATAAGTTTTTAACAATAAAAGCATTCAAATAAGGTAATTTAGATTTTTCTTATTAGCTAGTATAAACTACCCGCTAAAATAGAGAGATATCTCAAAATATCAATATCAAATGTCTACAAACTTTTCCACTGCCGTTTTAATTGACGGCCATTCTCTAGCCTTTCGTTCCTACTATGCTTTTGGTAAAAGTCGTAGTGGAGGCTTAAAAACTTCTACGGGCATTCCCACCAGTGTTTGTTTTGGTTTTCTGAAGTCTTTGTTGGAAGTTATGGAGACTCAAAAGCCAGAATATTTAGCGATCGCTTTTGATTTAGGACAACCTACATTTCGCCATGAAGCTGACAAAAATTATAAAGCAAATAGACAAGAAGCACCTGACGATTTAATTGTTGATGTGGAAAATTTGCAAGACATTCTTAAAGCTTTTAATATATCTATAATTACTGTTGCTGGTTATGAAGCGGATGATGTATTAGGAGCTTTAGCGCAAAAAGCTAGTGCTGCTGGTTTTCGGGTCAAAATTCTTTCGGGCGACCAAGATTTATTTCAATTAATAGATGTGGAAAAAGGTATTAGTGTTTTACATTTAGCGGCAGGTAAAGGTAGTACTCCTCAAGAGTTTGGTCCTGAAGAAGTTAAGGAAAAATTGGGTATTTTACCGACTCAAGTTGTTGATTATAAGGCTCTTTGTGGAGATGCTTCTGATAATATTTCTGGTGTTAGGGGTATTGGGAAAAAAACGGCTGTTAAGTTGTTGAATGAATATGGTTCTTTAGCAGGAATTTATAGTTCTCTACCTCAAATTAAAGGAGCAAATCAGAAAAAACTTGAAGAGGGAAAAGCTGAGGCAGAACATTCTCAGTTTATGGCAAGAATTGAGGTAAATGTTCCAATAGATATTGAGATAGAAGATTTGCAGCTCAAAAAAATCTCTCGCTCAGAAATTGAGCCTGTTTTGCAAAAGTTTGAATTACAACATTTCTTAAATCAAATCCATCATTTAGAACAACAGTTTGGTGGAGTGGCGGGAATTGAAGTTTTGCCAGAAGAGTCGGAAAATAAACCACAAGAAAAATCAGATAATATTTTGGTTGAGGAGGAGAGTGATGATTGGTTTTTTAGTGCAGAAGATACAAAGGCAGCTCAACAACAAACTACAACAAAATCAGAAATTAAACCTCAAATTATTGATACTCCAGAAAAGTTAAAGGAGTTAGTAAATATTTTAAAAGAACAGACAAATTATGAGACTCCCGTGGCTTGGGATACGGAAACTACATCTTTAGAACCGCGAGATGCAGAGTTGGTTGGTATTGGTTGTTGTTGGGGAAGAAATATAGAAGATATTGCTTATATTCCCACCGGACATAAAGTAGGAAAAAATCTAGATAAGGGAAAAGTATTAGAGGCTTTAAAGCCAATTTTAGAAAGTTCTGATTATCCAAAAGTATTTCAAAATGCCAAATTTGATAGATTGGTTTTTCGCTGTCAAGGAATTAAATTAGCTGGGGTTGTTTTTGACACAATGTTGGCAAGTTATGTATTAAATCCTGGAGCAAAACATAGTCTGGAAGAAATATATATTAGATATCTGAGAACTGCTGGAATAAATTTAAAAAGTTATGATGATGTGGTCTCTAGAAATCAAACTATTGCTGACTTAGATATTCTGAAAGTTACTCACTATTGTGGCGCTCAAGTTTTTGTAACGTTTCAGTTAGTAGAAAAATTAAGAGCTGAATTAGAAAAAGCCGATGAAAATAAACCTCCTGAGAAATCTTTGTACAAATTATTAGTAGATGTAGAACAGCCATTAGAATCTGTTTTAGCAGAAATGGAATATTTGGGAATTAGGATAGATATTGAATATCTCAATAAATTCTCAGTTCAACTGAAAAAAGATTTAGAAGCTATTGAAAAAAGAGCTTTTGAAACTGTAGATAGTCGAATTTTACAGGAATATCTCAAAACAGAAATTCAAAATATAGAGACTGACTCATTCACTAAT
This sequence comes from Okeania sp. KiyG1, assembly GCF_014132355.1. Classification (GTDB taxonomy): domain Bacteria; phylum Cyanobacteriota; class Cyanobacteriia; order Cyanobacteriales; family Microcoleaceae; genus Okeania. The sequence continues at coordinate 33,985 of NZ_BLZO01000037.1, read as the reverse complement.
CAACAAGAATTAAAAAAAGCAATATCTAGCCCCATACTAAAAGCTTATGTTACCAAATTACCAAAAGAGCAAAGACAGAACTCAGAAGAAATTGAAAATCAAATCGAACGAGCAGAAACCAGCGATTTTTTAAACCTAAACTCACCATCTCAATTAAGCGAACTACTATTTAATATACTCAATCAAAATCAGAAAAAATCTCGAAAAATTAAGACTGGTTATTCTACAGATGTAGTTGTCTTAGAAAAATTACAAGAAGAAAGTCAACATCATCCCATCATTGATGAAATATTAAATCACCGAACCTTATACAAACTATTTTCTACCTATGTCGAAGCCATACCAAAATTAGTTCGTACAGATACTCAGAGAGTTCATACAAATTTCAATCAAACTCAAACAGATACAGGACGTTTATCTTCCTCCGAACCAAACTTACAAAATATCCCCATTGGTACAGAATTTTCTCGGCAAATTCGTCAAGCATTTATCCCCAAAAATGATTGGTTATTAGTCGCCGCAGATTATTCACAAATTGAATTAAGAATATTAGCTCACTTGAGTCAAGAACCAGTATTAATAGAAGCTTATCAAAATAATCAAGACGTACATACTGTAACAGCAAAACTATTATTTGAAAAAACAGAAATTACATCAGATGAACGTCGTGTCGGTAAAACAATAAACTTTGGCGTAATTTATGGCATGGGGGCGCAAAAATTAGCAAGGTCTGTCGGAATAAGCGTCAAAGAAAGTAAACAATTTCTAGACAGATATAAACAACAATATTCTCAAGTATTTGAGTATTTAGGGAAGTTAAAAAAACAAGCGATCGCTCAAGGTTATGTAGAAACAATATTAGGTCGTCGGCGTTATTTTGAATTTGAATCTAAAACTCTCCGAGATTTAAAAGGTACAGAACCAAAAGAAATTAACCTAGATGAATTCAAACGTTTAAGTCAAAATGATGCTCAACTTTTAAGAGCAGCAGCTAACTCACCTATTCAAGGTTCAAGCGCAGATATTATTAAAATTGCCATGATAAAATTCCATGAAATATTGGCAAATTATCAAGCAAAATTATTATTACAAGTCCATGATGAATTAGTATTTGAAATTCCATCATTAGAGTGGCAAGAGTTGGAACAGGTAATTAAATCTACAATGGAAAAAGCCATAGATTTAAAAGTACCACTAATAGTAGATATTCATGCTGGAAAAAATTGGATGGAGACCAAGTAATATCATTTCTCAAAAACTTATATTTTCTTGAGTGGGGGAGTGGGGGAACTCAACAATTAATAATTAATAATTAATAATTAATAATTAACAATTACCTCGTAAACAGAATAGACATCTCCAAAAAAATAAAAAAATAAAATCAATAATTATTATCACTAAATTATCAATTATTTCTCTCTGTTTTCTGTTCTCTGTTCCCTGTTCCCTACCCCCTACTCTCTACTCCCTAAATTATCAATTATTCCTCCCTATTCCCTGTTCCCTATTCCCTATATAATAATTAATACGCTTCTAGTGGACTGTGCATTAGATTTGTCATTGCGAACGAATGTAAAGAAATCTCAGGCCAACTTCCTATTGCACCATTTAAGATGAAACAGTCCAGTAGCAATATTTTATGAAATTGGTATTAATTACTTGATAGTTAAAGTGCTACCTAAGAGACTGTTTGTTAAAGCAATAGACATATCTCAAAAAATCCAATCAATTATTATCCCTAAATTATCAATTATTGCTCCCTGTTTCCTATTTCCTTTTCCCTATCTAATGATTGATTTTAAGCAATAGACATATCTCAAAAAATCCAATCAATTATTATCCCTAAATTATCAATTATTGCTCCCTGTTTCCTATTTCCTTTTCCCTATCTAATGATTAATTTTAAGCAATAGAAATCTCCCCAAAAATCCAATCAATTATTATCCCTAAATTATCAATTATTTCTCCCTGTTTCCTATTCCCTGTTCCCTGTTCCCTATAATCAGTTATTAAGTAATTAACTTATGTCGAATAACCTTTTTGCTACTTTCAGGTAAGTTAATGTTAATTATTCTTATGTTTAATTCTCCCCACTCCCCCACTCCCCCACTCCCCTACTCCCCTACTCAAGAAAATATAGAAAAGTTTTTGAGAAATGGTATTCCCTGTTCCCTGTTCCCTATTCCCTATAAAAGATTTTTATTGTGCAAGATATATGCTAAACTCCTGACTGTAGTAAACTTAAAAATCTTTATTTGAGTAAATCAATGGATACCAAAAAATTAGTTTTAGGTGGAATTGGTTTGGTATTAGGCAGTGCAATGGTTGCAACTGCTGCCAGTGTAGAACTTAGTGTTGAACAAGAACAAGTAATATGTAAGCTGAAAGAGACAGTAGAACAACAAGAAAAAGCTGGTAACAAACTGGTATTCTGGCCACTTATTGGAAAAGTTAAAGAAAGAGTAGAAGTTCCTTTTACAGCCAAATTATCTTCTGATACGTCCTATACGATTCTAGGAGTATGTGATGATAATTGTAATGACTTAAATTTAACCCTTAAGAATCAACAGGGCGAAAAGATAGCCAATGATGAAAAACAGGATGGGATACCAGTAATCTCTTTTACTCCCACAGAAAACAGCGATTATCGAATTACTGCACGACCAGATAAATGTTCAACTGAACTATGTGAATTTGGCATGGTTTTATTTGTTCCTGAAAGTGTTGATTTAGACGTGGCCTCTGAATTACCAGATGATTTATATCTATTTAAGTTTTGCCAACAGTAAGTAATAAATTAGTAACAGTAATTAAGTTAAGTTAATATTCTCAAAATTTTTCAGAAAAATAAATAGTTATACTAAGAATTAATATTTTTTGTTTGACCAATACTCGTACAGTGAAAAATGCAATAAAATTACTCAGTAAATGTGAAGTGTATTGCAAATGCTTATATTTCCTGCTCTGGTGTTCCATACTCCCTAAAAACTCAAATTGTACCTATCCGAACGAGAAAGTCTATATACTTTTCTAATTACAACTTAGTCATTTATATCATTTTCAAAATATTGATAAATTTAGAGTTAGTAACCCCGGAAATTTTCCACCATGCGCACTGCCTACCAATATAAATTAAGACCCAACAAAGAGCAAATAGCCACCATAGAAACGTGGTTAGAATTATTGCGTCGGCAGTACAACTATAGGTTGGGTGAAAGATTCTCATGGTGGTCGGAAAACCGTTGTCCAGTTAACGCCTGCCCCTTAGTAACGCCAATTCCTCAACTCAGAGATAATCCAAATTATTACTCTCAAAAAAAAGATTTAGTCAATACCAAAGACAAATTTCCGGAATACAAGCTAATTCACTCTCAGGTCCTGCAGGATTGCATAAAACGGGTAAAACTTGCCTTTGATAGATGGTTGAAAACAGACAAAAAAGGACGAAAATTAGGAAAACCAAGATTTAAAGGAAAAGGGCGTTATCGCAGTTTTACTTATCCTCAAATCAAGCAAGACTGCATAGAAGAAAATCAAATTAATTTGCCAAAAATAGGCAACATCAAGTTGATTAAACATCGACCGCTACCTGATAGTTTTCAAATTAAAACAGCGACAATTAGTCGTAAAGCAGATGGTTATTATGTAACTTTATCCCTAGAAGACAAATTAGTTCCAGCTTTAACAACTAAAGTGGAACCTAAATTAAAAAACACCCTGGGAATTGATATGGGGCTAAAGGAATTCTTAGTAACAAGTGAAGGAGAATCTATCCCCATCCCTCAATACTACCGCTCTTATCAGCAGCGACTAAAGATTCAAAAGAAACGTTTATCTCGTAAAAAGAAAGGTAGTAAAAGATGGTTAAAAGCTGTTAAAGCTGTAGCCAAACAACATAAAAAGGCGGATGCGACCCCGCGACGACGACAGCTCGCTTGCGGAATGCTGACCAAGAGAGGGAACGCGCACCAAGCAGTTGCTGATAAACGTAAAGACTTTCATTTCAAAACAGCCAATGAATTGTTATTAAAAGCCGAAGTTATCGCCCAGACGCGGAGCGGCGTGCCGGAGGCAAACTTAAATATCAAAGGGCTAGCAAAGACTCGTTTAAGTAAATCAATTAACGATGCGATTTGGGGGACAATTCCTGTCTATTTTAACTGTCAAAGCCGGAAATGCTGGAGGTGAAGACTATAGGAGTAAATCCCAAAAATACCAGCCAAAATTGCTCAAATTGTGGTGAAAAAGTCGATAAAGAATTAAACATACGAACTCATTCTTGCCCGTACTGCGGCATAGTAATAGACCGCGACTTAAATGCCGCGATAAATATCAAAAATAGGGCGGTAGGGCCCAGACGTCTTTAAAGCACGCGCTTGCCCGATGCAATGGCAGGGCTACGAAACGAGAGAGCTTACACTATAGTGCCAGCTTAGTGTGGGAGTATGTCACAATAAAATATACTGTATGATTATGGCCAAGGAATACCAGTGCAGATGTCTTTAACTTCTACATCAGAAAAACAGTCTACAATCCGAGAGAAAACCGGATCGAAAAATCTGTCTAGTAGCATAGGAATCAGAAAGAAAATAAGTTTTGGCTATATATTAGCGATCGCCGTTGCTACTTTAGGAGTACTGACAGGGCGAATATTTGAGTTGAATTATAAACATCAAATTAGAGAACAAATAGAGCAGGCCCAAGCACAGGTAAATTTACTCACGAAACTCACAACAAAAGCATTGAAGGTGAATATAATTCAAAAAGAGCGGCCAAAATTAGTTAATGACCGGAAAGTTTTAGAAGCAAAAATATCCCAAGAATTATCAAGTATTTATGAGATTAATACTATTTTCAAGCAACTTCAATTAATACCAAAAGTCGAAGATAAAAGTCTGCATAAAAAATACTATGTTCCGCTTCAAGAATTTATCGATAATTATTTTAACCCTGTAGCAGTCTATATTCAAAAATTAGAAAATTTAGTTCAAGAAATTAAACAAATTCCTCCTGAAAAACAAGTAGAAACTGCTCCTGAAACAACAGAAGTAGAGAGTTTATCATCAAGATCACTTAGTCAAATTACTAATAGTGAAGTAGTAATAAAACTAGAAAAATTATCACAAGATTCAGAAAAGTTAACTACATTATTTAATCAAAGAGTAGAACAAGGATTTAGAGATTATCAAAAAGCAGAAGCATTAGGAATTAAAATATTAATAGGTAGCCTACTACTATCGATAATTATTGCAGTAATAATGGCTATTTATACCAGCAGTTCCATCGTGATTCCCCTTAAAGATATCATCAAAGTTGCCCAACAAGTGACAGAAGAAGCTAACTTTGAGCTACAACTTCCTGTCACTACAGAAGATGAAATAGGACAATTAACCTTATCTCTCAATGAATTAATTGGTAAGGTGGCAAAATACACTGAACAACTCCAGGAAGCTAAACTGAGAGCAGAAGCAGCAAACCGTTCTAAAAGTGCTTTTTTAGCCACCATGAGTCATGAACTTCGTACACCTTTAAATGCTATTATTGGATATAGTGAAATTCTTCATGAAGAAGCTGAAGAAGAAGGATATGAAGACTTTATGCCGGATCTAGATAGAATTAAGATTGCAGGTAAACACCTTCTAGAAATGATTAGTGATATCTTAGACATTTCCAAAATTGAAGCAGGTCAAGTAACACTTTATTTAGAAAGTATTGAAGTTGAACAGTTAGTTAAAGATGTAGTTGGTACAGCAAAAAATCTCACAGAAAAAAACCGTAATAGCTTCAAATTACTGTTAGGAGAAAATTTAGGTACAATGTATGCTGATATGCCAAAAGTCAGACAAGTACTGATAAATTTATTGGGTAATGCAGCTAAGTTTACACAAGATGGTTTGATTACTTTGAGTGTGGAAAGAGTAAGTAAGAAGGTGAAAAGTTCTCAAAATCAAAACTTACAGTCGTTTAATAATTCAAATAATTACATAGTTTTTCGGGTGTCTGATACTGGTATTGGCATGACAGAAGACCAGTTAAAGCATATATTTAAACCTTTTACTCAAGCAGATGCTTCTACGACTCGTCGATATGGTGGTACTGGTTTAGGGTTGGCAATATGTCAACGTTTGTGTGAAAGGATGGGGGCAAGAATTTATGTTAAAAGTAAATCAGAGCAAGGTTCTACATTTACTGTTTGGTTTCCAGAAAGAGTAATCATCTAAGCTTTAGAATTTAGAATTTAGAATTTAGAATTTAGAATTTAGAATTTAGAATTTAGAATTTAGAATTTAGAATTTAGAATTTAGAATTTAGAATTTCCTCAGTCATGCTCCGCAAACAGAATTCAGGAGTTACTAACTAGGATAAACAAAGGATTTGAATAACATGAATTTTGAAATTCGTAACTCAGAATTTAGAATTTAGAATTTAGAATTTAGAATTTCCTAGGTCATGCTCCGCAAACAGAATTCAGGAGTTACTAACTAGGATAAACAAAGAATTTGAAGAGCATGAATTTTGAAATTCGTAACTCAGAATTTAGAATTTAGAATTTAGAATTTAGAATTTCCTAGGTCATGCTCCGCAAACAGAATTCAGGAGTTACTAACTAGGATAAACAAAGAATTTGAAGAGCATGAATTTTGAAATTCGTAACTCAGAATTTAGAATTTAGAATTTAGAATTTAGAATTTCCTAGGTCATGCTCCGCAAACAGAATTCAGGAGTTACTAACTAGGATAAACAAAGAATTTGAAGAGCATGAATTTTTAAATTCGTAACTCAGAATTTAGAATTTAGAATTTAGAATTTAGAATTTAGAATTTCCTCAGTCATGCTCCGCAAACAGAATTCAGGAGTTACTAACTAGGATAAACAAAGGATTTGAATAGCATGAATTTTTAAATTTGTATTCAATAGAACATCTCCAGAAAATAGGGAACAGGGAATAGGGAGCAGGGAACAGTTAATATTAACAAGTAGTTCAAACAATTCAAAATACAAAATACAAAATACAAAATTATCAAATCATACCCAGAATTAGCAACGCCTATAATCTTTATAATTACACTTATTAAACACATTCTTTTTCAAAATAGTATTAGACATCTCCAGAAAAGAAGGAACAGGGAAAAGGGAATAGGGAGCAGGGAGAAATAATTAATAATTTATGGATAAGAATTGATTTAATTTTGGATTTTTGGAGATGTCTATTAATTAACGAAGTCAGAAGTCAGAAGTCAGAAGTTAACCCACCCTAACCCCTCCCAGGAGGGGAAGTGGGTAGGGAAGTTGCATGGAACGTCCGTAAAGAGAAAATTTGGGAAGCGATCGCTAAGACACAGCATTTTAGCAAAATCTCCCAACAATAAATTGAAACCAAACACTTAATCAAAACTTGATTAGAACAAACTGGAGAAATTATCAAGATTTATATAAAATAATACGAGCAAATATTCATGTAGAAAGTACGTCAGAAAAAATTGTCAAATTACTATTTTGTTTCCAGAAATAGTAATGAATTAAATACCATTTAATTCAAAAAATCTAGGAAAAAACAATCAGTTAAATTTAATCAAAATAAAGCAATGTGCGCTGGCATATTTACAAATTAAGAAGGTGTCCAATAGATAAAAGTCTTATATCATAAGCTTTTTATTCCCCTCTATTGCCTGTTGCCTATTGCCTGTTGCCTGGGCGTAGCGTTATAACACCCAAGGGTGAATACCCTATAATATAAAACGGTTTTTTCTACTAAAATTTCTGCAAAACTACAATTTAATTTTAAATAAATTAAAGAAAAATATATTAAAGAAAAACGAAAAAATATGCAACTAAATAATCCTAACCAATTTACAGAAAAAACTTGGGAAGCTATATCCCGTACCTCTGAAATTGCTAAAACTTCCCAAAATCAACAAATTGAAACCGAACACTTAATGAAAGCTTTGTTAGAACAAAATGGACTCGCAACAAGTCTATTTAACAAAGCAGGGGTTTCAACTGCCAAAGTACAAGAATATACAGATACCTTTATTAACCGTCAACCCAAAGTTAAAAATACACCCAACAATATCTACTTAGGCCGCAGTCTCGACACCTTATCAGACAATGCCGAAAAAAATCGTCAAAAATATAAAGACGAATATATCTCCGTCGAACATTTCATACTTGCTTATCTCAAAGACGACCGCTTTGGCAAAAATCTCTATCAAGAATTTCAATTAGATGAAACAAAGCTCAAAGAAATCATTTCTCAAGTTCGAGGTAACCAAAAAGTAACAGACAAAAATCCCGAAGACAAATACAAAGCTTTGGAAAAAGACCATCGTGATGAATTAGCAAAATATTTGGAACAACTCCAGGAAGCTAGACTTGAAGTAGAAAAAGCAAAATATTTTTCAAGTGTTTTTCCACACAACATGATTAGGACACTGCGTACACCCCTAAATGGAATTATTGGTTATAGCGATCTTCTGTATGAGGATGCTGTGGAAGTAGGAGATGAAGATTTTATCTCCGCTCTCGAAAGAATTAAGCTAGCAGGTACACACCTCCTAGAAATGAATTGGGATATCTTAGATATTTCTAAAATAGAAGCAGGTCAAGTTATACTTTATTTAGAAAGTCTTGAGGTTAATAAGCTAGTTGAAGATGTGGTTTGTACAGCCAAAAAATTCACTGCAAAAAACCGCAATAGCTTCAAATTAGTCTTAGGAGAAAACCTAGGTACAATGTATGCAGATATGACAAACGTGAAATGCGTACTTAGAAAAATACTGGATAATGCAGAGAATTTTACAAAAGATGGTTTAATTACACTCAGTGTAGAAAGAGTAAGTAATCAAAAACTAAGAAATAATCAAAATCAAAATGCTGAGTCATTGAGTAATGCACAAAATTACATAGTTTTTCAGGTCAGCGATACTGGTATTGGTATGACACAAGAACAGTTAAAAGATATATTTGAACCTTTAACTACCCATTGTAGCTATAGTAGTGGTTTAGGTTTAGGATTAGCAATATGCCAAGGTTTCTGTGAGATAATGGGGGCAAAAATTGATGTGGAAAGTGAATACGGAGAAGGTTCAAAATTCACTGTTTGGTTTCCAGAAAGAATGAATGAGACATTACGCTTTGGCAATAATGACCAAGACTTGAAACTTGATGAATTTAAACTTGAAAGAACTGTTTTCCAGGTTATAGGCAACCAAAAAGTAACAGACAAAAACCTAGAATGCAAGTATGAAACTTCTGAAATATATAGTCGAGAAGAATTAGCAAGATATATAAAACAATTCCAGGAAGCTACAATCAAAGCAAAAGCAGCAAAAGTTTCTATCTTCGCAAGACTTGGATTAATCAATGAATTTCGTACACCCCTAATAAATGCGATTATTAGAGAGGCTGAAATTCTTAATGAAAAAGCTTGTGAAATAGGAGATAATGATTTCACCATAGACCTAAAGGAACTTCTAGAACCGATAAATATTGGTGCTACATACCTCCTAAAAACCATTAGCGATTTTTCATATATTGCCCAAATAGAAACTGGTCAAATTACACTTGATTTAGAAAATATTGATGTTAATCAGCTAATTCAAGATGTGGTCGATCGAGTGAAGAATATTACAGAGAAAAACAAGAATACTTTCAAATTAATCTTAGGAGAAAATCTGGGTAATATGTATGCAGACCTGCCAAAAGTGAGAGAGGTACTGATGAATTTACTGGATGATGTAGCTACATCGACAAAAGGTGATGTAATTACATTCAGTGTAGAAAGAGTAAATAATCAGAAACTACAAGGTCATCAAAATCGAAATGTCGAGTCATTGAATAATGCACAAAATTACATAGTTTTTCAGGTCAGCAATACTGATATTGGTATTGGTATGACAGAAGAAAAGTTACAAGATATATTTAAACCTTATACTTATTATATCCTATCTGAACTATATAAACCTGGTTTTACTAGGACGTATGATTTTAGCTCTTCCTCAGATCGATTAAAAATATGTCAAGGTTTATGTGAGATGATGGGGGCAAAAATTAGTTTGGAACGTAAACATGAATCTGGAAAAGGATATACATTTACTGTTTGGTTTCCCGAAAGGTTTAAGAATTTAGAATTTAGAATTTAGAATTTAGAATTTAGAATTACCTCTCCTTGAAAAGAAGAGGATTGAGTAATTAGGGCTTGCTGATTAAATATAAAAGTATCTACAGATAAAGGTAAGTGCCTTTTTGGAGTCGAAAAAAGTGCCTGGTTTTCAGCTCTTCATGCTCAAAAAGCTAGTATTTTAGGCTCATAGTTGGGCAGAAAAATCAAAGGACAAAACGCCCGCTCCTACCTCCTCGCTCATTCCCATTTATCCTGTCTCCTGTCTCCTACCCTCACCCATAAGACTTTTTCAGCAAACCCTAATTATGAAAATTTTTATTTATTATTCCCTTAAAAGGGGAGGCTTTAAACCACAATATTTCGGCAATTATCTGACCAGTATTTGATTTAGTAAAAATGCTAGAGAAAAGAAAATAAGTTAAATTTAATCCAAGTTACACTGAAGGGTGAATACCCAATAAGAAAAACGGTTTTTTCTACTAAAATTTATTCAGAGCTACAAGTTACAATTAAAGAAAAACATATAGACAAAAAATCAAGAAAACCAAAAAATTATGCAACCAAATAATCCTAACCAATTTACAGAAAAAGCTTGGGAAGCAATATCCCGTACTCCTGACATTGCTAAAACTTCTCAAAATCAACAAATCGAAAGTGAACACTTAATTAAAGCTTTGTTAGAACAAAATGGACTAGCAACCAGTCTATTCAATAAAGCAGGTGTTTCAACTTCCAAAGTACAAGAATACACCGACACCTTTATTAACCGTCAACCAAAAGTCAAAAATACTCCCAATAATGTTTACTTAGGTCGCAGTCTGGATACTTTATTAGACAATGCCGAAAAATATCGCCAAGAATATGGAGACGAATATATCTCCATCGAACATTTGATACTTGCTTATCTCAAAGACGACCGCTTTGGTAAAAAGCTCTATCAAGAATTTAAACTAGATGAAGCTAAACTCAAAGAAACTATTTCCCAAGTTAGAGGCAACCAAAAAGTAACAGACAAAAACCCAGAAGGTAAATATGAAGCTCTAGAAAAATATGGTCGCGACCTCACAGAATTTGCTCGTGAAGGAAAACTTGACCCCGTTATTGGACGTGATGACGAAATTAGACGTACTATTCAAATACTCAGTCGTCGCACTAAAAACAACCCAGTATTAATAGGAGAACCCGGAGTCGGCAAAACAGCGATCGCCGAAGGTCTCGCACAACGTATTATTACTGGAGATGTTCCTCAGTCTCTCAAAGACCGCCAACTCATCGCCTTAGACATGGGTGCTTTAATTGCTGGTGCTAAATTTAGAGGCGAATTTGAAGAACGCTTGAAAGCTGTTCTTAAAGAAGTCACCGACTCCGACGGTAAAATCATCTTATTTATAGATGAAATTCACACAGTTGTTGGAGCAGGAGCAACTCAAGGAGCGATGGATGCAGGAAATTTACTCAAACCAATGTTAGCTAGAGGAGAACTCCGGTGTATTGGAGCAACAACTCTCGATGAGTATCGTAAATACATCGAAAAAGATGCTGCTTTAGAACGTCGTTTCCAACAAGTTTATGTAGACCAACCAAGTGTAGGAGATACCATCTCAATTTTACGAGGTCTCAAGGAACGCTATGAAGTACATCACGGTGTGAAAATATCCGATAGTTCCCTAGTCGCTGCTGCTACTCTATCTACTCGCTATATTAGCGATCGCTTCCTCCCAGACAAAGCGATAGACTTGGTGGACGAAGCGGCAGCTAAACTCAAAATGGAAATTACTTCCAAACCAGAGGAACTTGATGAAATTGACCGCAAAATTCTCCAACTAGAAATGGAAAAATTATCACTGCAAAAAGAAAGTGATGCTGCTTCTAAAGAAAGGTTGGAAAGACTAGAAAAAGATTTGGCTAATTTGAAAGAAGAGCAACACACCCTAACTGCTCAGTGGGAAGCAGAAAAAGGTATCATTGGTACAATTCAGACTCTCAAAGAAGAGATAGATAAAGTTAATATTGAGATTCAGCAAGCAGAGCGAAATTATGACCTTAACCGTGCTGCTGAGTTGAAGTACGGTAATTTGATTAATCTACAAAAACAAGTAGAGGAAGCAGAAACTAAACTTGAAGCAACTCAAACCAGCGGTCAAACTTTGTTACGGGAAGAGGTAACAGAAGCAGATATTGCTGAAATTATTTCTAAGTGGACTGGTATTCCCATGAGTAAGTTGGTGGAGTCAGAAAAAGAAAAACTGTTACACCTCGAATCAGAATTACATCAACGAGTTATTGGTCAGGATGAAGCAGTCACTGCTGTTTCTGATGCCATTCAGCGATCGCGCGCAGGTTTAGCAGACCCCAACCGTCCGGTAGCTAGTTTTATTTTCCTCGGTCCGACTGGTGTGGGTAAAACAGAATTAGGAAAAGCATTGGCAGCATATTTATTTGACACCGAAGATGCGATGGTGCGCATTGATATGTCTGAGTATATGGAGAAACATTCTGTGTCTCGTTTAATAGGGGCACCTCCTGGATATGTTGGTTATGATGAAGGAGGTCAGTTAACCGAAGCTATTCGTCGTCGCCCATACACGGTTATTTTGTTTGATGAAATTGAAAAAGCGCATCCAGATGTGTTTAATATTATGCTGCAAATTTTGGATGATGGACGAGTTACTGATGCTCAAGGTCACAAAGTTGACTTTAAGAATAGCGTGATTATTATGACGAGTAATATTGGTTCTCAGTTTATATTAGATGTCACCGATGACTATGAGCAAATACAGAGTCGAGTCATGGAAGCGTTGCGTGCTGCTTTCCGTCCGGAGTTTCTCAACCGTATTGATGAAACTATTATTTTCAAAGGGTTGCAGAAAGAGCAATTACGGGAAATTGTACAATTACAAATTGTACGTCTAGAGAAACGGTTAGCTGAACGAAAGATGTCACTGAAACTTGCTGATGCTGCTGTTGACTTTTTAGCAGAAGTTGGGTATGACCCTGTATATGGCGCTCGTCCATTAAAGCGGGCAATTCAGCGAGAGTTAGAAACGCAAATTGCTAAGGGTATTTTGCGTAGTGAGTTTAATGATGGTGACACTATTTTTGTGGATGTTGAAAATGAGCGACTTTCATTTCAGCGGTTGCCATCGGAGTTAGTGATGGCTAAGTGAAGTCAAAAGTCATGCATCGAGTGCTAATTGGCGAGGTTTCCTACGGGGCGTATAAAGTGCGGAAATGGTTCCGCACACAGCCCTCCAGAATGTAAGACGCACTCAAGACAGTTAAAAGTTAAAAGTTAGATTTTATAAGGTTAAAACAAAGTAGGGACGTTGCATATAATGTCCCTTACTTTCAACTATATAATAAGTATTCAACTGGATTTGATATGAGGAGGTAGCATGATGTGATTAGGGTCTATTTAGATACCAGTGTTTATAATCGTCTCTATGATGATAAAAATCAGGTAAGCATCTTTTTAGAAATGCAAGCTACAATTAGTATTTTGAATCTAATTGAAACGAAAGAAATCCAATCAATTAATTCATTTGTCCTAGAATATGAAAACCAAAAGCATCCTATACCAGAACAGCGAAATGTAGTTAATGAACATCTTAAAAAATCCAATTTTAAGCAACTGGTTAATGAATCAATTAAAAACAGAGCTTTTCAACTATAAATAGAAGGAATTAAACCAATTTATGCTCTTCATGTTGCTTGCGCGTGAAGCTTCAAACTGTGATTATTTTGTTACTTGTGATCAAGTTTACTTAATCGTTGTACATCTTTATCCATTCAAGCTATTAACGTAAGCATTCAGCCGTCAGCTATCAGCTATCAGCTATTGTTTTTAGTTTTAGATAAAAGCTTTACTAACTGAGTCAGAATTTATACTTACTACAAAAGCCAGCTTTAAAGTCTATATTTATTTAAATCCCCTCATGAGAGCTGAGAGCTGACAGCTAATAGCTGTTTGCGCAGCATTCCGCAGGAAATGCTTACCTATTAACCCCATTGATTTTATTAAGGAGTTAGAAAATGAAAGTTAATATTGATAATGATTATGAAATTGTTCAAGAAGTTTTTCAGATTTTGCTTGAACATTTAGAAACCTCTAAGGTGATGAGATTTTGGTCTATTTGCAAGTTTTGTCATGGTGATTATTTAAAATTAAAAGATAAATTATTTGCAGGAGAAACTGTTAATAGTTTGTATGAAAAAATCAAAGCTGTTCAAGATGAAAAAATAGCAAATGAGGAAGTTAATAATGGTTAAACTCTATCAAAGAGTCTCATTAAACAAAGACATTCCCGAACATAATTACAAAGGTGTAGATGATTTTTGAGTAAATTAACAGGCAACATAGATTCGTAGCAAACATTTATTAAACTAGAAATTTAAAAAATAAAAAATAAGATAAAAATAGTAAGTTTGTAAAGAGGATTTTTCGGTATTATTATGTTAGAAAAAATGCTTAATTTAGCTAAAAAACTGTCGCTTTCTGAACAAATTATTTTAATTGAAAAAATGATAGTTGAAGTCAAGAAAAATAAATCTTCTCAATATTCTTTAATGCCTATAGAAAGGTTACAGTCAGAATTTGCTAAAGATTTAGCGGAGGCAGGATATAAATCAAGAGAAGACATCTTGAACTTAGTACGAGAAGTGAAACAGGAAATTTCACAAGAACGCCATTTCAGTTAACAGTTATCAGTTAACAGTTATCAGTACCATCAGCTTAAGCTGGAGGCTTGAAATACGGACTTTTCTTTTTTTATATTTTTGAAATAGGTGGAGAAATAGTCGATAAAATTTGGCAAAATTTTCAAGTTTTTTATGTTCTAGTGGATGAAGACAAACTAGAAATAATTGAAAATTTAGGTAATATTCCTAGAGAGGATGCAGGAGTTTATTTAACTGCTAAAACAGGTAAAGCTCAATGTTTTGTGTCGGCAAACTATAAATTAGTTAAGGCTATTGTAGAAAAAACTAGAGAGTTTGACTGCCTAACTCCTGAAGCTTTTGTTAATAAATATATTTAAGTTATAACCCGCAAAAATCAAGAATTAAAGCCTAACGGTAAGGCAGTCGCTACATATAAAGTATAAATTATAGGATTTGTAGGTCGGGTTAAGGTAACGTTAGCGTAGCTTATCCACAGGATAAACCCAACACATTACAATAGAGTTGTCGCTGAATGGGAAACTAGACAAGAATTTCACCATGAATATGTAGATAGAGAAATCTTAGCCATGACAGGAGGAAGTATTCCTCATAATAATATTGCTCTTAATTTCTACCCCTCTCTATATCCCTTTTGAAAACTTCAGAGAATATAAACTAGGTATTTAAACCGAGTCATAATGAATTGCTTTAATACCAGTTTTTAGGTTGTAAATTCTCTGTTTTGTCAAAGGGAAATTTCCTACAAAATCTTTTTATCGCACTTATTATTTGTAACATTCTTTTTCAAATTGGTATAAATCTAGAGATATAATAGACATCTCCGATAATCAAAAATCAAATCAGTTATTGTGCATAAATCATCAATTATTGCCCCCTACTGCCTACTGCCTACTGCCTACTCCCTCTTTTCTAGAGAGATATAATATGCAACGACCAATAGGTATAGATTTATTTGCAGGTGCAGGAGGTATGACCCTTGGCTTTGAACAAGCAGGATTTGATATACTTGCTTCTGTAGAATTAGACCCCATTCACTGTGCCACTCATCAATTCAATTTTCCTTTTTGGCCAATATTATGTCGTAGTATAGTTGATATTACTGGAGATGATATTAGACAGTTACCAGATATTCAAAATAAAGAAATTGATGTAATTTTTGGTGGTCCTCCTTGCCAAGGTTTTTCTCTGATTGGAAAACGCACCTTAGATGACCCACGCAATACACTTATATCTCATTTCGTTCGATTAGTTTTAGAGTTAAAACCTAAATATTTTGTCATAGAAAATGTCAAAGGATTAACTGTAGGAAAACACAAATCTTTTCTTGAGGAAGTCATTGATAAATTCGATAAAAATGGTTATCAAATTCAGCAGCCTTACCAAATTTTAAATGCTGTCAATTATGGCATACCGCAAAATAGGGAAAGATTATTTTTAATAGGATGTCAAAAAGGTTTAAAACTACCAAATTATCCTCTACCAATTACAAATATTTCTACAGATAAAAATCAGAAAAATTGATAACTGTTAAGGATGCAATAGGAGACTTACCAGAAGTAGAAAATTATCCAGAATTATTAGAAAGAGATTGGATAAAAGTAGAAAATGATTATGGCAAACCAAGCAAATATGCTAGAAAATTGCGTAATCTTGAACGTTTTGATAATGATTATTCTTATAAACGTGAATATGATAAAACAATATTAACCTCTAGTTTACGCACAAAACATACAGAAAAATCAAGAGAAAGATTTAATGCTACAGCACCAGGAAAAACTGAATCAGTAAGCCACTTTTATAGACTTAATCCTGATGGTATTTGTAACACACTCAGAGCTGGAACACCAAGTAGTAAAGGTGCATATACTTCTCCAAGACCAATACATCCATTTACACCCAGATGTATCACAGTTAGAGAAGCAGCAAGATTACATTCATACCCTGATTGGTTTAGATTTCATGTCACAAAATGGCATGGTTTCAGACAAGTTGGTAATTCAGTTCCACCCCTATTAGCAAAAGCAGTAGCTCAAGAAATTATTCATGTTTTAAATATTAAACCATTTAAACCTAGAGGAAAAAAAAACCAAGTTAGAAAAATGGGAAAATTTAGAGTTTAATATGTCTATGGCTGCCAAAAAATATCAGGTAGATCGACATATTATTGCACCAAGAAGTAGGAAAAAAAATAATTAGGGTCTGCTGAAAAAGTCTTTTAACCCACCCCTAACCCCTCCCAACCCACCCCTAACCCCTCCCAGGAGGAGGAAGGTAGGAGACAACCCACCCCTAACCCCGACCGTGGAGGGGAGGGAGGAGACAGGAGAAATGGGAATTTTAGAGGAGATAGTCGGAAAAATTGTAAGAGTGATTTTTCTGCCATAATCGTCCCAAAATACTAGCTTTATGCAGCTCAAAAAGCTGAAAACAGGCGCACTTTTTTAGACCAAAAAATGCTTTAACCAATATCAGTCAATGCTTTGATATTTACTCAGCAAGCCCTAATTATATCATGTCCGTTTATATCGTTAGTGTAAACCCAAGGGTGAATATCTACAGGAAATAATGGTTTTTTTCTTGCGAGGGTAGCCTTAGGACCTCTTCCCTCTTTCTTCTTCCCTCTTCTTTCTTCCTTACCTTTGTTATACAAGACCGATGCTACCGGAAATGATACTATTAGGTATTTTCTACACAACTGTGTAGTGAACTTTTATAGTTAATAAACTAATCAAAATAAATTAATCAAAATCTGTTTGTGTCAAATCCTCATCCATATATTCATTCCGATCAAAAACATTAACTGTATCTATTTCTTTCCTAGATAACCCATCTATTTGCTTTGCAAACTTAGAAGCTAATTCCTTAGTATGAATTTGTAACTTTGGCCCGGAAATGCCTAACCGAATAATCATATTATCTACCACTGATGTCTGAATAATTGGCTCATCATCTACATAAATGCCATTAGCGCCAAAATTCATCATCATCCAACCAGATGAATTTTGCCATAATTCTGCATGATGGCGAGAAACTACTGCACTATAAATTATTACATCATTATCACTTGCTCTACCTATGTGAATTAATGATTTTGATTCAAAACTCCAATGTTGAATTGGAACTAATTGGGTGGGATGTAATAAAGCTAAAGTAATCACTTAATACTAATTTATTTGACTATAGTGACATACTCCCACACGCTCGCTGACGCTATAGTGTGGGCTTCTCGTTTGATAGCCCCGGTACTCCGTCGGGCTCCACGAGCTTTAAGGACGGAATGTCAACCCGCCCTATTTTTGATATTTATCGCCGCGTTTCCTAGGTCATGCTTCCCTACGGGATGCTGCGCAAACGCAAACACATCATGGTCAATAACAACACAGCAATGTGGGCAATAATGAGTTCTTTGCGATAATTCTTTATCGACTTTTTCCCCACAGTTTGAGCAATCTTGGCTAGTATTTTTGGGGTTCACTGCTATGGTTTTCTGTCCAGCATTCGCCTCTTGCCTCCTGCGGAGGAGCTTTGCTAAAAGAGGAGCTCCGCTAACGACTTTGACAGTTAAAATCATCATAAATTGTCCCCATCCAGCATCGTTAATCGACTTGCTCAATCGAGTTTTGGCGAGGCCTTTAATATTTAAGTTTTCGTGGGCGATAACTCCAGCTTTTGTTAATAAATCGTTAGCTTTTTTAAAGTGAAAGTCTTTACACCGAGCAACCACTTTTTTATGTTGTTTTGCCACAGCTGTTATAGCTTTTAACCATCTTTTGCTGCCTTTCTTTTTACGGGATAAACGTTTTTGTAGAGTCTTTAATCCCTTCTGATATTTTCGATAATATTGAGAAATTGGAACCGATTCTCCTGAGCTTGTCACCAAGAAATCCTTCATTCCCATATCTATTCCCAGAGTATTTTCTGGTGTAGGTTTTACTTCACAATTAAATGAAGGAACCGATTTATTCTCCAACGATAAAGTCACATAATAACCATCAGATTTACGGCTAATAGTGACGGTTTTAATGTTAAAATCCTCTGGCAACGATCGATTTTGAATCAACTTGAATTTACCAATTTTGGGAAGATTAATTCTTTGATTGACTATGCAATCTTGCTTTATTTGAAGATAAGTAAAACTACGATAACGGTTTTTCTTTTTAAATCTTGGTCTTCCCAATTTTTGTCCGTTTTTATCTGTATTCAACCATCGATAGAAAGCCAGTTTCACCCGCTTGATACAATCTTGCAGTACCTGAGAATGAATTAATTTATATTCCCGAAATTTGTCTTTGGTATTGACCAAATCCTTTTTTGAGAATAATAATCTGGGTTATTTCTTAGTTGAGGAATTGGCATAACCAAAGGACAAGCATTAACCTGACAGCGGTTTTCTTCCCACCATGAGAACCGTTCGCCTAGTCGATAGTTGTACTGTCGGCGCAACAAATCTAACCATAATTCTATGGTGGCCACTTGTTCTTTATTGGGTTTTAACTTGTACTGATAAGTCGTCCGCATCAGAAAAACATGAGTTTTATAGTTGTTATGATAACATGAATATTTGAGTCTTAAGCAAAAAGAAATATTTGTAAATTAATGGGGTATTGAACCCCATTAATTTATCTTTTCTATGGCAAGTTTAATAGCCCACATCGTCAATGGGGTGCTTAAAATTATTTGGGGTTTGTAGACAGGGAGTGGCCGATCGAAGACTATCCATAAGCAATTTTTCCTTCTGCCTTCTGCCTTTTTCAAGAGTGTATTTGTAAATCATCTGTACTATTTTCTCGATCGTCTTTTGAAATATGCAATTTTTTTCCCCATTGCGACTTTACCCCATCAATTTTTTCCTTAGCTTCTGCTGTCACTTCTTGAATTTTGCTAGAAAAATCATTTGAAGTTTGCTTACTTTTTCTGGACTTTTTTCTGTAGATTTACTTTGAAATTCTTCTACTTTTTGTTTAGCTTGCTCTGTAACTACTTGTGCTTTTTCTTGAGCTTGTTCTTTAACAACTTTAGCAGTTTCTTGAAAACCTACAAGTAATTTTTTTGCTTCACGTTGTGCGACATTAATATGTTCTCTAGTTTTCACTAAATCTTCTTGTAAAAAATCTTGAACCAGACCTATTTTTTGAGTAACTCCTTCAGTATAAAATTGAGGATTTTGTATAGAACTATTTACTACTATTACCCGTTTATTCCCTGCACTAGAAACTGCTTCTGGCGACAATAAATAAATACTATTCAAAACACCTCGCCACCCATTAGATTTAAACAAATAATTAACTACTGCACCTGTTTTAATGTTTAGAAGGTATTCTACAATTAAACCGACCTTATTTCCTGTATCAGTCCATACTTCATTTCCAATTATATTTACAGTATTATTGAATTTATCTAAACTCTCTTGTGTTGAGTGCCCATTAACTAGAGTGGCATCAGTGCCAATAGTCTCAATTTGTTTCCAAGCAAAAGCTTTTTTCTGCTTACCAAAAATACCAGACTTACATATAAAACCTATGACTTGATGAGATTGAGTATCAAGGCACAATTGCTCTATTCGACCCTGATCTTCAACTGTTTTTTGGTCAAGTACTAACCTCTTCAACAGTTGACTATGTTTCATTACTTCTGGCTCTGGTATTTTATTCATAAATTTTACTCCTAAAAGATGATTTTGATAAATTTATTGAACAATTTAAGAAGGAAGTTAAGAAATAAATCATATTATTTTTGGTCGAAAATATAAATTAAATAAATATAAATTAATTACTATAGTAATCTGATTTTAGTTGTGAGATATCCTATATTTTTAAGCAACAGGGAATAGGGAATGTGAAATATCGAAGCAGTCAAATTATATCTTTTGGCACAACATTCTTTCTCTAAATTAGAACTAACATAAATCAAACAAATTTTAGTGTTACTCAAAAAAAATTACTACTCAAAATAATGGGGTATAAAACTCCTTCTTTTAAGACGAAATATGTTTGGAGAGTCGATCGACATTCTCCTGACAAAAATAACTTTTGATTTTTGACTTCGTTATATGTACAATTCCCAAAGTCCAAAATCTGGCTAGCAGATACTGAAGTGGATGTAGCAGTGTTAACGTGACATACTTCCACACTAAGCTGGCGCTATAGTGTGGTTTCCTCTTCAACCAGGGCAAAAGCTTCTGCTGGGATGGCATGCAAATTGAATGGGCATCGAACCTATTCAATTTGCTGCTAATTCATCCGCCAAATCTGCATATTATGACGTAAGTCCTGTCGGCGATTCAGCTAAGAAATTTGAAATAGGAACGAAACTAAGTCTCCTTTGCCCAAAGATATTCGATCGCCTGGTCTCAATTTATGTCGATTTCCTCTTGCCAAAGAAGTATTATTGACATAAGTACCATTAGAACTACCTATATCTTCAATATAATAACTATCTCCCTCTACTCTAATATCGGCATGACTACGAGAAACCACCTCAGAGTCAGGAAATCCAGAAACATCAATATCTGGTGGTACTCGGTCGTTAGGCTTACCTATGTGAATTACAGATAAATTAACTGGTAATTCAATATCTGTATCTGTTCTAATATGAATTAACTTGACAGACTGTTTTTGTAACTGGGTCTTGGCCGGAATTGGACTTCCGACCGTAGGAGGTGGAGAAGTTACTACAGGAGTATTAATAGCATTAATAGTTTGTAGAGGTTCCTCAGTAGGAACTGGAGTATTAATATTGCTAGATTTTTCTAAGTTTGGCGTACCAGACACTACTATAGGTTCTGGAGTCACTAATGGATCTGGTGGATATAGGTCCGGTATATCTTCTGAAGGCATACCTGCATCCGTACCAGATACTGGTGATACTATGGTTGGCATTACTGCTGGATCGGTTTGAGATAAAACTTGACCTTCCTCTGTACCAGCACTAGCTTTCAAATCAAAGCCACATTGACCACAAAAGGCAGCATCAACTTGAACTGTTGCCCCACAGTTAGGACAACTGGTAGTTACAGGTAAGGGAGTGTAGCAAGCTTCACATTGTGTTGCTCCATCAGGGTTCTGATGATTGCAATTCGGACAGACAATCATTGATCTACTCCTAGTTATCGGCCAGACGATCGAAACACCGACATAAGAAACATACTTATACTTAACTTTCAGATTCTATAGCAGGGAACAGGGAACAGGCAACAGCTCACCTGTGGGAAAAAGATTTCCCTGTCTTACGGTTTACGAGCGGCATAAGTCATAACCTGCCCATCCTTTACTATATAGTCATCCTAATTCATTATTTAAAAGGATACAATTTTTTTCTAGTGACAATAAATTGACTCTGCCTCCCACTTCCCCACTCCCCACTCCCTGTACGGACGTTGGATGCAACGTCCCTACCTACTCCCTATTTCAACTGATAACTGAAATGACCGCCAGGGAGGATGTCAATACTTACACATTAACACCAGTTAGTAACCAATGTAGTTCCCCTTTAGGCTGAATCAGGCGACTAGGATATTTCATTTCATCCCCATTTTCTGCAAATACTAGATCCAATGCAGCTTGTTTATCTGCACCAGCAACTAGAAATATGACACAACGAGCCTGATTAATTAGTGGTACTGTAAAAGTTAATCGCGGTTGGCCATCTTTATTCCCTACAGTAACGAAGCGATCGCTGATTTGCAGAGCATCTGTATGGGGAAATAAGGAAGCTGTATGGGCATCACCCCCCATTCCCAGTAAAATTAAATCAAAACTAGGAAACTCTCCTGGGGAAACCTGAAAAAATTCTCGCAAATGAGCATCATGATTTGAGGCATCAGCTTCAGGGTCTCCAGCTCCTGTAGGCATAGGATGGATATTTGTCGGTGGTATGGGCACTCGGTCTAACCAAGCTTGCCTAGCCATTTTTTGGTTACTATCTGAGTGGTCAGGAGCTACATAGCGTTCATCACCCCAAAAGACATGAATTTTATCCCAAGGTAGATTTTGAGTTGCTATGGACTCATAAAGGGGTTTTGGAGTATTACCGCCTGCTAAAGCTATAGTACATTGGCCTCGTTGTGAAATTGCCTCTTGCATTTTAGTCAAGGAAATGTCCAAGGCTTGCTCAATTAACTTTTCTTTACTTTGTAGTAATTTAATCTGTTTGTTCATTTGACGTTTATTTGTGTTGTGTTAGGATATATATACCCAAAAATACAATAATTTTTTGATAAATTTGGGCATCAAAGTCATGCTACAGCCATTTTGATTCAGATGTCAGTTTATCTCGTTACCCCAGATAATATTAGTATTTGCTTAAGCTATTCACTAGCGGAAAATTTAGGTGGTAGAAGTTTAGTAATTAACAGTTGGAAAAAAGTTATTGAGCGATAAATCATAGTAGGTCTGTTTATTGTTGCTCACTTGACATACCTTTTCCATATTTTTAGTTCGATAATAGAAAATAAACAAAAGTTATCATCGACTCAATATATTATATTTGCCTAAAAAGTTCCTAATATCTGAAAAAGTTATAGTGTATGCCTCACAAAATGAAATTTTTCAGCGATAACGAGAGAGCAGATTAATGTTAGAGAAAAAACCATTAATAAAAAAACAAAACCCATGTCTACTCCTAATAAAAAATTACCCAATTCCATACGCTACTTCCGAGCCAGATTTCGTCATCTGACGAAACCCTTAGTTTGGGGACCTATTGCTGTCGCTTCTTTAGTGCTATTATTTGCTTGGGAATTAACAGTCCATCCAGAGTGGTTAACTCTTGAAGATGATGATAATTCAGTAACAAGTGGAAATACTATCACCGAAAATTTATCTCCTGAAGAAATTTCTATTATTAGCGATATTGATAATTCTTCAGTTTTAATAGAGGACTTAAAAAATTCTGAAAACTCTCAATTTAATTCTTTAGTAGTTCCTCAGAAAGTTTTACTAAATGAGGTAGAAGAAGAAAGTGGAAATGAATCTGCCCCACAAAAAAACGCTACAACATCTAAAGAGAATTTAACGATACCTCTGCCTCAAAAAACAATTAATACTCTTACTCCTCAAAATCAATTAGACAGTTCTCAATTATTAACCTCTCCTCTTTTACGGAGTCTCAATATATTAGACCAAAACAATCAGGAAGAAAAAAAGGAAAAACCTGCAAATACTCTACAGAATGCTATGGATGATTACCTGCGTTCTAAAAATCAATCTCAAGCACCTTCAAATTCTCAGTTTCAAAAAAATAATATTAATCTCTATCCAAGGGAGATAAAACCTAGAGATATCAAACCTTCTCCTTTTCCTGGAATTCCAACATCTAACAGTTATCAACCTCAAGAAAAAACCAATTTTAATTCACCTGTACCACCCATAAATATTAATCAACCAAAACCTTATTATACAGATAGAACTGGTACGGTAAATCAAAACAATAATCCAAGAAATTTACCAGGATATAACTATTCTCTTCAAGGGCAACCTACTAATCCAAATTTACCCCAATTACCAACAGTACCTAATGGTTTAGCTAATAATCAAAATGGAGTAAATGGAGTTAACAATGGAAGATTTTATAACTATGGTAATAATCAAGGATATCCACAAAATCAGCAACAGCAATATAACTATGGAGTTAATCCTAATCGGGTAAATCAAAACTTACCATCAAATCCTTCCAATAACCCTTTTTCCAGACGTAATAATAGTTTTAATCGTGGATATGGTCAACGTTGGAACGATCCTTTTAACAATAATTAAATAGGAGACAGGAGACAGGAGACAGGAGACAGGAGAGAACCCACCCTAACCCCTCCCAGGAGGGGAGAAATGGGAATAAGCGAGGAGGTAGGAGTAAGAATTATCTCTCAATTTTTCTGCCATAATCATCCCAAAATACTAGCTTTTTGCAGCTCTTGCCACCGAAAAGCTGGTACTTTTTTCAACTATAAAACGCTAAAACCAATATCACTCAATACTTTTAGAATTAATCAGCAAGCCCTAATTAAAATGGTTATACCATTTCTGTGTAACAATGCGCTTAATAATTAGGGTTTGCGCATGGAAAGTCTTTTTGCTGAGGTAGGAGACAGGAGACAACCCACTCCCTAACCCTCCCAGGAGGGGAAGATAGGAGACAGGAGAAATGGAAATTTAGAAGAGGTAGGAGTAAGAATTGTCCCTTGATTTTTCTGCCCAACTCTTGCCTCAAATACTAACTTTTTGAGCGTTTTAGACGTGATACCAGGTACTTTTTAAAGGCCCCAAAAAGGCACTTGTCTTTATATGTCAATGCTTTTAGATTTAATCAGCAAGCCCTAATTATTGCTCAGACCTGATTAAACTGACTATTCTTATATTTATATATTAAGTGCAACTTCATGGAGAAATGGTATTACAGCGGTTTTGTTTGGGTAAACCACAGTAAGGACGTTCCATGGAACGTCCCTACAAGGTTTGCGGAATGCTTACTTAATTTGAGTAAATTTCATCAACTAATTTTGAATACATGATGTTGTTCAATAATGAATAATTAATAATTAATAATTAATAATTAATAATTGCCTATCCTGAAATTTGAGTGAATTTCATCAACTCATTTTGAATACATGATGTTGTTCAATAATGAATAATGAATAATTAATAATTAATAATTGCCTATCCTGAAATTTGAGTGAATTTTATCAACTAATTTTGAATACATGATGTTGTTCAATAATTAATAATTAAGAATTAATAATTGCCTATCCTGAAATTTGAGTGAATTTCATCAACTAATTTTGAATACATGATGTTGTTCAATAATTAATAATTAATAATGAATAATTAATAATTGCCTATCCTGAAATTTGAGTGAATTTTATCAACTAATTTTGAATACATGATGTTGTTCAATAATGAATAATTAAGAATTAATAATTGCCTATCCTGAAATTTGAGTGAATTTCATCAACTCATTTTGAATACATGATGTTGTTCAATAATGAATAATGAATAATTAATAATGAATAATTGCCTATCCTGAAATTTGAGTGAATTTTATCAACTCATTTTGAATACATGATGTTGTTCAATAATGAATAATGAATAATTAATAATGAATAATTGCCTATCCTGAAATTTGAGTGAATTTTATCAACTCATTTTGAATACATGATGTTGTTCAATAATTAATAATTAATAATGAATAATGAATAATTGCCTATCCTGAAATTTGAGTAAATTTAATCAACTCATTTTGAATACATGATGTTGTTCAATAATGAATAATTAATAATGAATAATTAATAATTGCCTATCCTGAAATTTGAGTGAATTTCATCAACTCATTTTGAATACATGATGTTGTTCAATAATGAATAATTAATAATGAATAATTAATAATTGCCTATCCTGAAATTTGAGTGAATTTCATCAACTAATTTTGAATACATGATGTTGTTCAATAATTAATAATTAATAATGAATAATTAATAATTGCCTATCCTGAAATTTGAGTGAATTTTATCAACTAATTTTGAATACATGATGTTGTTCAATAATTAATAATTAATAATGAATAATTAATAATTGCCTATCCTGAAATTTGAGTGAATTTTATCAACTAATTTTGAATACATGATGTTGTTCAATAATGAATAATTAAGAATTAATAATTGCCTATCCTGAAATTTGAGTGAATTTCATCAACTCATTTTGAATACATGATGTTGTTCAATAATGAATAATTAATAATTAAGAATTAATAATTGCCTATCCTAAAATTTGAGTGAATTTTATCAACTCATTTTGAATAGATGATGTTGTTCCATAATGAATAATGAATAATTAATAATGAATAATTGCCTATCCTGAAATTTGAGTGAATTGAATCAACTCATTTTGAATAGATGATGTTGTTCCATAATGAATAATGAATAATTAATAATGAATAATTGCCTATCCTGAAATTTGAGTGAATTTTATCAACTCATTTTGAATAGATGATGTTGTTCCATAATGAATAATGAATAATTAATAATGAATAATTGCCTATCCTGAAATTTGAGTGAATTTTATCAACTCATTTTGAATAGATGATGTTGTTCCATAATGAATAATGAATAATTAATAATGAATAATTGCCTATCCTGAAATTTGAGTGAATTTTATCAACTCATTTTGAATAGATGATGTTGTTCAATAATGAATAATGAATAATTAATAATGAATAATTGCCTATCCTGAAATTTGAGTGAATTTCATCAACTCATTTTGAATACATGATGTTGGTAATAATACTATTCTCTTACTTGTTAATACAGTGCAATTTTCAATAGTAACGGATAACGCAGGAATCATATTTTGCTCTAGTTGATAAATAATTATCTCTGCTAAATCATACTGACGAATTAGTTCTTTATCAGCTACATATCTAGGGTTATAAGCTGTTAGATCGAGCAACCAAAAATCTATTCCATACTTCTGAATAAAATTATTAACCTCTTCTGGATTAGAAGTATATTGAGCCTGAATTAAATCCTTTGCTCTTTGACTAAACTGAGCATAATATTCTGTATGGTAAGGCAAACTATATTCCTGGGCAACTAAAGTAGAACGTTGGGCAAAAGTAGGAATATTATCTGATTCTTTAGATATGGAGGCAATTAATGTATTTTTCGGTTGTTCTAGTAAATATTCATATAATTCTATTTCTTTGCCTTTAACGTAGAATTGGTTATCTATAGTTAGGTCTTGGGAAAAAGGAATAATACTTAATATCACGAATAATAAAGTTGTGCAGCCGAGATATATTATTTGTGGAAAATTTAAGCCATTTTTTAGCTGAGAAATAACTTGATTCAAATAACTATCCAACCATATTGTTAAAGCAATACCAGCAGCTATTGGTATCATTACTCGCATACTATGATAAATATATCTGTTGGGAAAATGAAGCTGAAACAAAAAGCATGAGCTAGGAAAAATAATCCAATAGATGCTAGTAAAATTTGAACTAATATTTCTACCTTCAAAGAAACCCGTTTTGCCAGAGGAAATTTTTGACTTTTTCTAAGTACAAAAGGTAAGAATAATGAGGCGATCGCTAGTGGAGGTAAAAATCCTAAAAATAATATGCCGCTCCTCGGTCCTATGAGCCAAAAAACTAAAGGATTTTCGTGAAAAAAGAATGCTCTGCCATAGTTACCATCAACATAGTTAAAAATGGGTTGTAATTTAGCTTCCGCAGCAGTAATAATTGACCCAAATTCCGTAGCAGAAAATTTGTATGGTAGAAGTATAATTGCAGCATTTATTATTCCTCCTAACCATAACCAATAATTTAATCGGACTGAAGTAAATTTTAACCGTTTTTTATCGTAGGAAAATAGTCTAATAGTTAAGATAGTTACTGATAGTAAAACAGTGTGAGGATAAAAAACTGCTTGGAGAGCGATCGCTACTAATACAGGAAAGAAAGAATTTCGGAGTAAGTAATATAAAAATGCTAAAAAAGTGGATAGAAAAATGCTCTAGGAGTAGCAGAAACTAAATCATCTTCCATCCATAAAGTTTGATTTAAAATCAATGAACTAAAAAAACCTACAGCAGGAATAGGTAGAATTTGTAAACTTATTCCAAAACAGTAAATTGTCGAAATTAATCCGAGAAATATTGGTAATGATTTACCTAAAAAAATGGGGTCGATACCCAAAGATGTGATGAGCCAATAAAAAGTTTTATATCCCCACGGAGCTACTGATTGAAAATAGTCAGCAATGAAATCTTGAGGGAATAATTCTGCATCTAAAAAACGACGCATCCAAAATATATGTTGTCGTGCATCATCTTGGATGAAATATTCACTTTGGAGGGATGTTTTGAGAGATTCAAAACTATAAATTAAGACAATAGCTAAACTTAAACCAAACCAAAATATCCAGCTTCGATTTATCAAATTTTTATGTAAAATTGATAAAAATCTACTAATTTTTAATTTGGATATTAAAGAATTTGACATATTTGATTATAGGTAAGCATTCAGCTATCAGCATTCAGCAATCAGCTATTGCTTTTAGTTTTAGGTAAAAGCTTTACTAATTTAGTCAGAATTAAATCTTACTATAAAAGCTGGCTTTAAAGTTTATATTCATTAAAATCCCCTTATGAGAGCTGACAGCTAACAGCTAATAGCTATTTGCGCAGCATTCATTCCGCAGGAAATACTTACGATTATAGACTAGGGATTTTATAGAACATGATATGATTGCCGATTGTTGTTTAGCGTTAATAGTTTCTTCTAAAAATTAGAATAATTGTAAATTTTGAATAAAAAGTATTGCTATAACTAGGCTGGGGCTTTATTTCTTTGCTAAAATAGCTAAAATTTAATTACTTATTACAACTAAGGTTTAAATTTAGATGACTTCTAACAACGAAGGTTCTCGAACACAAATAATTGTTGCTATTATTGGTGGAACTGCAGTAATAATAGCTGCATTAATAGCAGCAATTGGTCAATACTGTAGTCAATCAAATGCCACCAAAGAGATAAAATTGCTTCAGGAATTAGGGAGTAAAGGAATAGAATGTACCAGCAATGGTCAGCTTTGTAAACCTCGTCGCGAAGAACAAATAGAAGTAAAGGAAGATGGAATATTATACGCTGAATATATAGTCCCTCCTGGTCATTGTAGTACGGTTATAATCTATTTCTATGTTGATAACAAACTTAAAGGACGTGAAGAATATCAGATAGATAATTATAAATCTGTAAAAAGGATCTAGGTTTTATTACAAAAGGAACCCATACTTTAGCATTAGAAGCAAAAGGAGTAACAGGTGGTTGTAATAAAGGAGAATTAAATTCTTGGGGAGGGGAAGTGAATATTCACATATTACCAGACCCACCTATATTTTGCAGGTTTTAGCAAAAAGCTACAATATTTTAGATTAATTTATTTCATATAAATAATAGTCTTCAGAGCAGAGTATTTCGGTGCTACTTCTATCAATAAATGACATGAAAAAAAGTCGTACCAAAGAATAAAAAGGTAGGCAAATGTTACTTGGATTATCCTAAATATTTTGAATTCTGAATTCTGAATTCTAAATTCTAAATTCTAAATTCCTTAACGAGAGGCTCTTGCTATCAATAACATTGCCACTCCAAGACCTAGAAAATTTGGTAACCATCCAGCCAAAAAAGGAGTCAAAACCTCTTTTTGCCCCATTGCCCCCGTGATAAAAGAAAGTAAATAATAAGCAAAAATAATTATCACACTAATACCAAAGCTAGTCCCTCTATTTGCATTTCTCTGAGGTCTAATTCCTAAAGCTGCTCCTACTAAACCCAGAACCAAACAAACAAAAGGTACAGCAAACTTTTGTTGAATTCTGACTTGGGTTTTAATAATTTTCCGATGATTTCCACTCAATCGCATTAACTCCAAATATTCATAAGATTGAGGAATATTCATCTGTTGATAAGTACGTCTTTTATCCGCTAAATCTAAAGGTGCCGTAGAAAGTTTGAATTCTTGATGGTCAAACTTAACAATATTACGGTAGGAACCATCTGGAGATACAATATAAATAGTCCCATTAAACAAGTCCCAAATATTTTCTGCTGGATTCCAGGTTGCTGACTCAGAAGACACAATTTGGTCAACTCCGTATTGGGAACGATCTACAATAGTTACACCCTTCATATATTTACCATCAAACTTTTCGGCATAGAATAAACGAGTCAAGGTATCTTTCTTACTTCCGTCTGGCCGCTCAACTTTGCCAAATTCTGGATAGAAAATATGTTCTTCCCGAAAAGGAGGATCTTCTCGGTCTAAAGTTCTATCTAAAGTCAGAGATGCTTGATAGTTGGCATTGGGTACAATTACCTCATTGAGTGCAAAAGTTAAACCAGTGACTGTCAGACCTAGTATTACCGCAGGTATAAGCATTCGATAGACACTAATGCCACAGCTACGCAGAGCAACTATCTCACTATTACTAGACATCTGACTGTAAACCATTAGAGTCGATAATACCATTGCCATAGGGAATGCCCAACCCATAAACTCTGGCACTTTTAAGAAAAATACTTGGAGGGCAATAGAAATAGGTAGTCCAGATTCTGTAACTTTTCGGACTAATTCAAACATTGCCCCCGCTGTCACCCCGATAGATGAAAATAATCCTACACCAAAGAGAAATGGCCCTATTAATTCTATGATGATGTAGCGGTCCATGACTGAAATTTTTGGTTCCAGTCTTTGTAGGAAGAATAAAGACTTTGAGATACTGCGCTCCATATACTTCAGATTTAAGGTCGAGTCTACAATTTAGAATTTAGAATTTAGAATTTAGAATTACCTATTCTTATAAACAAAATGAAATGGGAATTTTTCAGGATATTACTTAAGGTTAGCGTAATTAGAATTTAGAATTTAGAATTTAGAATTTAGAATTACCTCTTCTTATAAACAAAATGAAATGGGAATTTTTCAGGATATTACTTAAGGTTAACGTAATCTCAATCAAAATTTCAGGAAGTAGAAAATTGATAGGAGGAAATTAATTGTGATTAATTGTAGAGGAGAATAAGCAAAGTCTAGCAGGGAAGTAAGATGTTCCTGCTATCGTTTTCTGTAACCAAAATAATTTTAATATCAAGGGAGCAAGATGCTCCCACTAAGTTTATTATTGTTCGACGTTATCAGTTTCAAAGTTAACTCCTTCGTATAAAACTTCGTTGCTGATTCTGGGTATGATTTTGCCCCCCTAACCCCCCAATTTTGGGGGGGATAAAACTCTAAAAGTCCCCCAATTTTGGGGGATTTAGGGGGCTTGAGTAGAACCAAACAATCGCGTATTCATACTTCAATTCAGCAACGCCAAACTTCAATAGCAGAAGTAAATTCAATACTAGATAATGTAATTGACTCTCCTTCTGTATATGCACAATAATGCCAAATTTTTCCCTCGCCACGTTGATAAATTTCTACAGATATTGATTTTGAGTCTACTAAAACATATTCTTGCAAACTGGGAAATTGACGATAATATTTAAACTTATCGCCGCGATCGTATTTTTCTGTACTGGAGGAAAGAATTTCAATAATTACTGTAGGATGTTCGATAAAGTCATGAGATTTTAAATCGTCAGCATTGCAAGTAATAACTAGATCGGGATAAAAATAACGACTATTTTTACTATCCTTAACTTTCACCTCCAACAGATTAATTCGACAACTTTTTTGATGAACAGAGGGATATAAAGCCCTACATAAATTGAGAACAATATTATTATAAGGAATAGTTTCTCTTGTCATGGGTAAAATTTTTCCATCTACATATTCATGGCGAAATTCTTGTTTAGCTTCCCATTCTAGATATTCTTCAGGGGTCATTTTTTGATAATTTTGGGGTTGAGCAATCATTGTTTTTTTAGTTAAATTAATTGTTTATATCTTATCATTAAATATGCTAGAATTGCTATTATTGTTATAATTGCTGTAAACAATTATCAAAAAAATATGTCTGAAATTACTATAGATGAAACCAAATTGAAAGAATTGTTGAAAGTAGCAATTATTGAGTTACTACAATAACAAAAGAGGAATTTTATGAATTTTTAGCATAAATTTTAGAAGATATTTTAATGAAAAACGCTATTCAAGAAGGTGACAATACTGAAACAGTTAGTCGGGAACAAATATTCAAAATTTTCAAGAGAAAGCTATGAATGTTGAGTTTAGAAAAAGCCCCTAAATCCCCCAATTTTGGGGGACTTTTACCAGCTAATAGATTCTTTTTCCCCCAGAATTGGGGGCTAGGGGGCAAAATTCAGTATTAAATAACTTTTCAGATATCCTCTAACGAAAATTAGAAATATAAAAAAGTTAAAAGGTGAGGAAGAATACTATCGGATTAGAGTAGGAGATTATCGATTGGGTATTAAGGTTAATGATGGTATAGTCTTTTTCGTTAGGATACTTCACCGAAAAGAAATTTACAGATATTTTCCTTAGCTTTTCTAGATCGATCGCTTTCTTCAAAAGTGAAGCAATTAACAGAATCTAGTAGGTTGGGTTGAGGAACGAAACCCAACAATATACCTCTCCAAAAATCAAATCTGGAGATGTCTAATATCATGTCCGGTTGAAAATTTATAAATAATTAAGGAGGAGTCAACCCACTCCTAACTCCTCCCAGGAGAGTAAGTAATGTACCAGGAGAAAGAAGTGTTTTTATTACTAATTATCCGGACATAATATAATAATAAAACTTTGTTGGGTTTATCCTACGGATAAGCTCCGCTAACACTTCGTTCTACCCAACCTACATTGGAATAGTTTAGAATATTATCTAATAATTAACTTAATCTGAATCCAATTTTAGGAGGCTGAAAATTATGGAACCTATTACTATTGTAATGGCGCTAGCTGCTGTATTGGGGACAAAAGCTTTGGAAAAAACTGGAGAAAATATTGGGCAGGTGGTTTGGGATAAAAGTGCTAAGTTGATGAAATATCTGAAACAAGAATCTCCCGATACTGTAACTGCTATTGAACAATTTTCGGAGCAACCTTTGGATTATGGTCAGGCAGTTTTGGAAATGCAGGAGGCAGCAGAAAATCCTGATGTTGCTCGGACAATACAGGAGTTGGCAGCGGCAGTAGAAGAAAATCCTCATCCAAAGTTGACTGAGGTTGTGGAAGAAATTAGAGAAGCGTTAAAGTCTCTGGAGTCGGAAGATGAAAAGAATGCCAACATAGTAGCAAAAGAAGTTAAGGCGGAAAAAGGTGGGATGGTGGTTGGAAAAAGTGAGAATAAAATAAAGACAGAAAAAGATGGGATAGTTGCTGACACAATTGGTAAAATTGACAAACGTAAGATTGACAAACGAACTACTATTTGACTGACTTTGCCTGAACAGGGCAGAGAAAAGACTCTCAAGGAATGGCAAGATATTTGTCGGGAAATGCTGAATAATCAACTAACCAGTAATTCCCTATTTCACGATGATGAGGAGGCAAAAAAACACCGAGAACAAATTTATGTTCCCCTGGCACTGGTGGAACGGAAAAAGTCAGAGAAAAGGCAACAAGATGGGTTATCTCCCGAACAGGGAACGAAACTTTATGAACCCCAATATGAAGAAAAGCACAGATTTACCCACAATACTTTCTTAAAAGAGATTTTACAGCAA
>NZ_BLZO01000036.1 GCF_014132355.1 Okeania sp. KiyG1 | reverse complement strand
TATCTCTATAATTATCTATAGCTAAACTCACTCTGGATTGAATAAATGTACAAATCATCTAGGAGTTATAGCAAGAGTAACTGCTTCTAATAAAGGCTTAAATATAGAAATAACTGATTTTCAAGGATATTCTTAATAGTACTGAAAAAATACTCCACTGAAGTGATAATACTAAAAACTATTAGTATTTGATATGATATTCTCATGTCTAAAAAAAATAGATTTTTGTAATTCTGTACTATACCTATCTGCCTTGAGTCAGTTAATTAATTATAGTTATTTCAGTTTACAGCGCTTTTCAGATTGATGAACCACATCATCATAACAAAAATCCTGTAGGGGCGAATGGCCATTCGCCCCTACTGTGGTCTACTGAAATGAAAACCGCTGTAGATTGAGACAAGCATTTCTTGCCTGGGAAGAGTTTCAGGCTAAAAACTGCTTCATTCTGATTTGAAATGACTATAAGTATAGGGCAAGATGCTCAACCTACTTTAGGATGTAAAAAAATTATACTGATATATCTAACTATGTTTCCTGTCATAAATAATGACATAGCATTTCTCAAGTTACTGAGGGAAAGGTTGTTTTTCTTATTTTCTACTCCCTAAAATCAACGAATTTTGTACCTCACGCTTCTTAGGAATTGCTATATAAAAGCCCTAACCGTATCTTTGCACGCAGTAGGAGTTTTTAGCTGCGGTCCTCAGGAGCTAGAGAAATAGAATAGGGGAAAAAAGATGGAAATTTGCTTCCTTCTTCACCATTTTCCCATCTCCCCAAATTCCCCTCCCAGGAGTGGTTAGGGGCGGGTCCCTACAGTCCCCAAATTCCCCTCCCAGGAGTGGTTAGGGGCGGGTCCCCACAGTCCCCAAATTCCCCTCCTCGGAGGGGTTAGGGAGTGGGTCCCAAATGGGTTCTATATGGGTCTTAGATCGAACAGGGGGTTTTTGAGAAAGTATTCTAGTAAAGAAAAAAGTCTACTTTTCACAGTATAACCATCTAAAAGTTCAGAAAATACATCAAATTATTGAAAATAATCATCAAACTTTTGAGCAATCATGTTAAAATTTATTGAGAAAAAAAACTCCGGTTGAAATTTAAAAAATCTATCATATAGAGTAACAAAAGATAAAAATTAACGCTATAATTTACCCAGTTAGCAAAAATAAAGTTATCTTAATTACTCATAAGTTAAAGTGATTAACGACAATAATCAATTGCCAAAAAAAGATTCTATAGTCACAGAAACAGACGAACAATTACAAACACTTTTAGAAGCAATACCAGGATTAGTTTCTTGGATTAGTTCAGATTTATATTATCTAGGAGTCAATAAACATTTAGCTGAAATTTACAAATTATCTCCAGAACAATTTATTGGAAAAAGATTGGTTTTCTGAGTGAATATAATGCAGAATTCCCCAAATTTGTACGAGAATTTTTTGATAGTAATTCCACAGTTACTGTACAAGAAATGAAATCATCTGTAGGTCAATATCTCATAGTTGCTCAAAAATACAATCGGGGTCAAGCAGCGTGTACCGTTGGAATTGATATTACCGAACTGCGACAAACAGAAACAGCCCTAGCATTGACAGCTAAAGCTGTAGAAAGTAGCAGTGAAGCAATTACTATGACTGATGCTAGTGGTAATCACATCTATCAAAATTCAGCATTTACTCAACTTTTTGATTACACAACAGTAGAAGAATTAAATGCTATTGGTGGGTTACTAAATTTGATAACAGATGAGAAAGTAGCCAAACAAATATCTGACACGATGAAAAATGGAAAATCATGGAATGGTGAAGTTTCCTGTCGTAGTCGTGACGATCGCATAATCCAGATTT
Source organism: Okeania sp. KiyG1 (assembly GCF_014132355.1). Lineage (GTDB taxonomy): Bacteria > Cyanobacteriota > Cyanobacteriia > Cyanobacteriales > Microcoleaceae > Okeania. The sequence continues at coordinate 65,261 of NZ_BLZO01000036.1, read as the reverse complement.
TCATCCAGATAGATGCGATTAAAGATGTAAAAAATCGAACCCTCGGGTTTGTTGCTATTAGTGCAGATATTACCAAACGTAAACAAGCAGAGAAACAACTGTACGAAAATGAGCAAAGATTCCGAGCGCTAATTGAAAATAGCACAGATATTATCCAAATTTTAGACAAGAATAGCATTTATCAATATCTTAGTCCCTCCCAAAAACGAATTTTAGGTTACACTCCTCAAGAATTAATAGGCAAATCTGTATTAGAGTTAATTCATCCCAACGACCGATGGTGGATGAAACAGGTAATAGAAGGAGTAAAACAACATCCGAAAACACGCCGGGGGTTAGACGAATATCGAGTCCGCCATAAAAATGGTAGTTGGTGTGTATTTGATGCAGTAGTAATGAATTTACTAGATGACGAATCAGTTCGGGGAATTGTCATCAACTGCCACGACGTAACAGAAAGAAAATCAGCACAAGAAAAACTCCTGCATCAATCTTTGTATGATAGCCTCACAGATTTGCCAAATAGAGCTTTATTAATGGATCGACTGCAGCAATCATTGGCACGCACGCACAGAAACCCCAATTATCTATTTGCTGTACTCACTATTAACTTAGACAGATTTAAGATAATTAATGAAAGTCACGGTCACTCTATGGGAGACCAACTCTTAGTCGAAGTTGCCAAAAGAATTCAAACTTGTTTACGACCAATAGATACGGTAGCACGAATAGGCAGTGATGAATTTGTTATTCTCCTAGAGACAGTTCACGACCGAGGAGATGCCATAGGGTTAGCAACTCTGATACAAACAGCGATCGCTCAACCTATAGAATTAGATGCTCAGAGACTCTTTATTACTGCGAGTATTGGTATTGTCATCAGTTCAAATGATTATCAATGGGCCGGCGATATGCTACGAGATGCTAATATTGCTATGGCTCGAGCAAAAGCTCAAAATCAGGGGAGTTATTTATTATTCACCAGTTCCATGCACAACAACATTACAGAAAAGATGCAATTAGAGCATGACCTGCATCAAGCTGTAGAAATGTTAGAAGATTTAGATTCCCCAGTTGCCAATAGTTTTTTGCTCAACTACCAACCAATAATTTCTCTATGTACAGGTAAGTTATTAGGGTTTGAAGCTTTAGTGCGCTGGCAACATCCTGAACGCGGTATTATTTCTCCAGTAAAATTTATCCCCCTCGCAGAAGAAACAGGTTTGATTATTCCTTTTGGTCAGTGGGTATTGTGGGAAGCTTGTCGTCAACTCCAGCAATGGCAAAAAATCTACTGTCAAACCGATCTTATTGTAGCTGTGAATATTTCTGGTAAACAGTTTTCTCAACCTAACTTAATTTTACATATTCAACGTATTTTGCAAAAGACAGGTATAAATCCTCAAAGGTTGAAAATAGAGATGACAGAAAGCGTGGTAATGGATAATGCGGAGTCTGCCATTACTGTTTTATATCAACTGCAAGAGTTAGGAATACAGTTAAGTGTTGATGATTTTGGTACGGGATATTCATCTCTGAGTTATTTGCATCGTTTCCCTATTAATACTCTGAAAGTGGATAAATCTTTTGTGACAAATATGGGAGTTAATGGTGAAAATTGTGAAATTGTGCGGGCAGTTGTTACATTAGCTCATAGTCTGGGATTAGATGTAGTAGCAGAGGGGATAGAAACAGAGCAACAGTTGACTCAACTGAAGAATTTAGGATGTGAATATGGTCAGGGATACTTATTTTCTAAACCTGTAGATATAGCAAGAGCAACAGCATTATTAGATACTAATTTTTTTATTAATTAGGGAGTAGGGATTCAATAATGAATAATGAATAATGAATAATGAATAATTAATAATTAATAATTAATAATTAATAATTAATTACAGCATATTTCGGGCAAATGGGGTACAGGGTAAATGATGAAAATATTGTAGTGCGGGCATCTTGCCCGCTTCGGGGTGTACCTCACGGGCAACGGGAAGCGCTGTATTACCTCTCCTTGAAAAGAAGAGGATTGACAAAGAGATGAAAATTTTTCTTCTCTTGGTCGATTGGATATGGCGAGGAGACCCGCTCTTATCAGAGCCGCTCCGAATGGCGCCATCCCATCCTACGGAATGCTCCGCAAACGACCGCTTATTATCTCCTTAAAAGGGGAGGCTTTAAACCACAATTTTTTGGTAATACCAAATTCAAAAAAGGTCGTTACAGTATTAATCTCTAAATTCCGACCAGCATAGAAAACCACTGTAGCAATATTTTATGAAATTGGTATAAGGAGTAGGGAGTAGGGAGTAGAAAAACAACTGTACCTCAGTAATATCAAATCCGCTCGGGTTCGGTATAAAAAAATGTTCCATCACAAGTGCCATTGCCAAATCTTTCTTGAGTTCCTCATCTCCCCATACTCCCCACACTCCCCACATTCCCCACACTCTCTCTACCATTACTATGCACCACCACCTAATATTGAAGTAAGCGATCGCCAGACTCTACATCAAACCAATGAATCTGTTTAGCAGGTAATTCTAAAGTGACTAATTCATCCCAAGTTTGGTCATAAGGAACTAAAGCACGGATATTTTGTTCGGAATTTTCCACCTGAGCAATTAACAGTTTTTCCTTACCTAAATTCTCTACCAAAAACACCTTACCTTTAATAGCAACCTCAGAAGTTTCAGCCAAAACAAAACGTACATCTTCCGGACGAATACCCATAACAATTTGTGTTGGAATTGTCGGAAAATCAGGTAGAAGAATTTTAAAATCGCCTAAAATAGCATAATTTTCTTCACATTTAAGAGTCAGTAAATTCATTTGCGGACTACCGACAAAACCAGCTACAAATTTATTAGCAGGACGACTATAAATTTTATGAGGCGCATCAAGTTGTTGTAAATAACCATCATATAAAATTGCTACTTTACTTGATAAAGTCATTGCTTCTGTTTGGTCGTGAGTGACATAAACTACAGGTTTTTGTTGAGAGTTAAATAACTGTTTCAACTCTGCTCGTACTTGTTCGCGCAATAGTGCATCTAAATTACTGAGAGGTTCATCTAACAAAAATACTTCTGGGTTGCGTACCAGCGATCGAGCTAATGCCACTCTTTGTCTTTGTCCACCAGACATCTCCCGGGGTTTGCGGTCTAGTAATTGTCCTAATTCGAGTTTCTGAGCAACATTATTAACTCGTTGCTGAATTTCATCTTGAGGTATTTTACGGAGTTTCAAAGAAGCAGCAATATTTTCAAAGACTGTCATGTGGGGATAGAGAGCGTAACTTTGAAACACCATTGCAATATTACGACCGCCCGGTGGTACGTTTGTTACATCGCGATCGCCTATCACTACTTTACCCTGAGTGGGTGTTTCTAACCCAGCAATAAGTCTTAGTAGGGTTGATTTTCCACAACCAGAAGGCCCCAGTAAGGTTAAAAATTCCCCATCTTCAACTTCAATATTTATGTCTTTAACAGGAATGACATTTTTAGTAAATTGTTTTCTGAGATTTTTTAATTGTAGTTTTGCCATAAATTTTGATTACCTCTTTCATTAACATAGAATACAGAGATTTTGGCTTAAAGGCACTTATTTTAAATATATTCAAAATAGGTTTTATATCTGATATTAGCGATCGCTCTATGTCTCTCAACCAAAACATGAAACACATTTGTCTTACATTGTATTATTACGATATACGCATTAGTAGAGAAAGAAGATGTTAACTAGGAGCTTTATAGAACCCCTGAGTGTTATCTTTACCTTGATGATAATTTTGAGCCATGGAGTCGTTCGTGGGAATTAGGCAATACCGGAATTCCCATACTTGTGTGAGTCTCTTTTTGGAATATTTACCCGCGTCAAAATTTGAGAGGTACGGAGTCGTACATGGGATAAAGGCAATAATTGAAAATACTTCAATACACCCCATCACCAGGTCTGCGCCTCTATTTTTAAATAGATTCAAAATAGGTTTTATATCTGATATTAGCGATCGCTCTATGTCTCTCAACCAACACCTGAAATACATTTGTATTACATTGTAATATTGCGACATACGCATTAGTAGAGAAAGAAGATGTTAACTAGGAGGTTTATAGAACCCCTGAGTAGTATCTTGACCTTGATGACAATAGTCCTGACTGAGTGAAATTAACAGGATAAAAGCGATCGCTAAAAAACTAAACCACAGAAAACTCCTCTACCTGAGAAATATGACGCCCCACTGCAGCAGCAACAGGACGTAAACTCTGAACCAACTCCACCATATCTTCTAATGACAAAGCTTGTCGTGCATCAGAAAAAGACTCTTCCGGTACAGGATGACACTCAATCATCAAACCATCTGCTCCACCAGCAATAGCAGCTTTGGCCAACGGTGCCACTAACTCCCGTTTACCCGCAGCATGAGAAGGATCGACAATAACTGGCAAGTGAGTTAACTGTTTTAATGCAGCTACCGCACCTAAATCCAATACATTACGGGTATAATTATCGAAACTACGAATACCACGTTCACACAAAACTACATCCGGGTTGCCATGACTGAGAATATATTCAGCAGCCATCAAAAATTCTTGAATAGTCGCAGCTAACCCCCGTTTTAAGATTATAGGTTTGCCAACTTTGCCCACTACTTTGAGTAACTCAAAGTTGTGCATATTGCGACTACCTATTTGCAGCACATCCGCATTAGCAACTACCGACTCTATTTGCGGAATAGACATTACTTCTGTTACGATTGGAAGATGGTAAGATTGGCTAACTTTTGCCAAAATTTTCAATCCTTCTATTCCCAACCCCTGGAATGAGTATGGAGAAGTACGAGGTTTATAGACACCACCCCGCAACATTTGCACGGGTGCAGTTATTAACTTGCTTGCTACTAATTCCATTTGTTCCATACTTTCAACGGTACAAGGGCCGCCAATAATCAAAAAATCTTTACCTCCTACTGTTGTCTTTTCAGAAATATTAATAACTGTTTGATGTTCGGGATGAGATTTGGATGCAAGTTTAGCGTCAGACACGAAATATTCTCCTTTGTAAGTAAGTTGGCTAAAAAACAAAAAACCCGGAACTGTTATTAGCTCCGGGTAAAAGGTGAAAGTCAGCATAACAAGTTACCCAGAACTATATCGGGGCCAAAAATAAAAACTGTAATACCAGGTATTCACTTGAGTCATGGCTGTTTTCATCTTTTTTTTCAGGCAGTGAAATTTACAAATAAAAAAACCGCAGAGTTCATTCTGCGGTTCACTTAGAGGTTCATAGCAAAAGCTAAATTCACTCCAAGTGAACCTCTCTGTGCCAAAAATAAAAGTAGGAATTGATGAGAAACATTAGTTTTTTGCTTGTCTGTTGATAAATGTATTAGTTGTGAAAATCTGAGTCCGAGACAGAGATATTTACTATTTATCCCTTAAGTTTATAAGTTAGCAGAGCTTTACAGGGAGTGTCAAGTTCCGATCCACTTTTTTTTTATGGCCAAATGCTAAAGTCCCTTTACAGCGGTTTTCATTTCAGTAGACTACAGTAGGGGCGAATGGCATTCGCCCTTACAGGGTTTTGCTTGTGAAGATAGATGTGGTTTATCAATCTGAAAAGCGCTGTAATCAATTAACATCTGCTGAAAAAAAGTGTAGAAATATCGAGATTTTTAAACAAAGAATTGAAGCACAAGAACAGCAAGCTTAAATTTTACAGTAAAGGTAATAAAGCTGATAGCTGATAGCTGAATGCTGACCGCTGAATGCTTATCTATCTATAGCATCATTTTCAAAATTTTTTGCGCGCTTTCCTTCTAACTACTTCAGGTTTTAATGCAGCATTATAAATTTTTTCATTCTCCTTAACAGACTGCCACAAATCAATCATTGGTTGTGGATAATCAACACCAATTTTTACACCAAATTTCTTTTGTTCAACAGGTGATAATTTCCCAGGTTCATGTATTTTAGCAGCAGGTATTTTTGCTAATTCTGGCAACCAATGTTTAACATATTTTCCTTCGGGGTCGTAATCTTTTGCCTGTTTAGGAATATTAAAATAACGAAAACCTCGTGCATCATTTCCTACTCCAGCAGTATAATTCCAATTTCCCCAGTTACTACAAACATCATAATCTATCAGTAAAGACTCAAACCATTCAGCACCCATTTGCCAATTAATTCCTAAATTTTTAGTCAGAAAACTAGCAACATTTTGTCTACCACGATTTGACATAAAACCTGTCATTAAAAGTTCGCGCATATTAGCATCTACTAAAGGAAATCCTGTTAAACCTTCTTGCCATTTTCTAAATTTTTCCCAATCTTCTTGCCAAGGAATATCTACTCCTTGTAAGCCAGATTTATAAAATACTTTATTCCCATGTTTTTGACAAATAAATCGGAAATAATCTCGCCATAATAATTCAAATATCAACCAATAAGTAGAATTATTTTTCACCCTCTGTTCTTCATATTCTTGCACCTGTTTATAAATATAACGAGGTGATAAACATCCTAAAGCTAACCAAGGAGAAAATTTAGAGGAATAATTTGCCCCTAGCATTCCATTTCTTGTTTCTTTATAAACTTTCAAACAGTCTTGCTGCCAAAAGTAATTTTTTACTCTTTCTTTTCCAGCAGTTTCTCCGCCTCTAAATGCTAAAACTGCTCGTGAATCTTGTGGTGGTAATTCTAGATTGAGTTTGGATAAAGTAGGTAACTCTCCCAGTTCAACTTCTGGCAAAAATGGTAATTCTTTAGGAGTTGAAAATTTAGGATTTATAGTAGATTTTTTCTATCTCTTTCCGAAAACTGGTAAATACTTCTGGTAATTGTTTAATTTCAAAAGGTAAATCATCGGGATGGTAAAGTGTATGACCCCAAAATGATTGAAACTTAACCCCAATTTGTTTTAATGCTCGATGAAGTGCTTTTTCTACTTGAATTTCTTCTGCTGTAACTTCTTGATTAAAAAATACAGATTTAACCTTTAATTCTTGAGCAAGTTGAGGAATTGCTATTTCTGGTTTTTGTTGACGAATTATTAAATTACTACCTAATTTTTGTAGAGTATTACGCAAGTCAGCAATACTTTCAATTAAAAATTTTGCCCGAAAAGCACCTGTTTTAGGAAAGCCAAAATTAGTCTGACCAAATTGTCTTGGATCGAAGCAATAAATAGGAATAATTTGAGCCTTAGTTTTTATTGCTTTATTGAGCGGTTCATGGTCATGGACGCGTAAGTCGTTACGATACCATAATATAATTCTGTCTTGATTCATAAGCTTTTATATCAATTTGATAAATGTTTGCTACAAATAACTTTCTAGGTTGTAGGTGGTAGGTTGTAGGTGGTAGGTGGTAGGTTGTAGGTGGTAGGTGGTAGGGGTTAAGTATTAGGTAAATTATTAATTGTTAGTTATTAATTATTAATTATTTACCGAAAAATTGTGGTTTAAAGCCTCCCCTTTTAAGGGGAAAATAAAGAAAAATTTTCCTTTGAGTCAATCCTATCCGTTTTGAAGGAAAGGTAATTATTAATAATTAATAATTAATTGTAGAAGAGCCAGTTTATTTGTAATATTCTTTTTTAAATTTGGTATGATACATTGAAATTGTGAATAATATTAATAGACATCTCCAGAAAAGAGGGAGTAGGGAGTAAGGAATAGAGAGTAGGGGGAAATAATTGATTTTATTTTTTATTATTGGATATTATTGGAGATGTCTAATGACTTTGGATAAATCTACAATTTAATCCATCAAAAATAAAAGCGCGAACAAAAAAACTTTTTCCTTCTACTACTGTTTCTTCTTCTTTCTTCCCTACTGACTCCTGACTCCTGAGGACTGACTCCTCAATAATAATGACTTTGGATAAATCTACAATTTAATCTATCAAAAATAAGAGCGCGAACAAAAAACTTTCTCCTTCTACTACTGTTTCTTCTTCTTTCTTCCCTCCTGACTCGGTCTTCCTGACTTCCCCTCCCAGGAGGGGTTAGGGGTGGGTTTACTCCTCAATAATTAAGATTAATATCATATACTAATTCACCAACACCTAATTATTTTTGATAAAGATGAAAAAACTGATTACTACACTAACACCTGACCAAGAAGCTCTGATTCGAGTTTATCGGAAAAAGTGGCATACAATAGCACATTCTACCCAACCTATTAATCGTCAAAAAGCTACTGAAGCGATTCAGTTAGCTTACAATTTAATGGGCGACCCAAATCCAGAGATTGTTTTTTGTCAAAGCCCCTATGCAGCTTTTGACACTCTACTTAGTGTCATTTGGCAGCGATGGGAAAGCAAAGATGACTATGGTCATCGTCACATTTTCGGAGATAGATGGCAACTTTTGAGAGAACAACTAAAGTTGCAAATTACCGATAAATTGTGTGAAGAAATAGATAGCAAAATTCGGGAAGATACTGACAGTTCATTAACAGAAAAGTCATTAAAACCAGAAGAACTTTGGAGTCATATTCTTTACTCTCAAATAGAAGAAAAATGGCAAGAAATAGTTTCTGAAATTTCAATTAAATTGTTGTGTTTGTGGAGTTATCCTATTCCCACAGAATTATGGAGTAGTTATGTCGCTTGGATAGATTTCTGTATTTCTGTGATTAATTGTGATTATAATTCAGATGACTGGCAAGTATTAGAGTCTATTGTTAGAGACTGTGGTTGGATATATCCTTTGAGAAATCTATGTATTATTTGCGATCGCCCTAGAAAGTTATTATTGGATGATGAATATCGCCCCCACGCTGAAGAAAAACCAGCAATTGAATTTGCTGATGGTTATAGTTTATATGCTAATCATGGTGTGAGATTACCAGAAGAATATGGAATATTTTCTCCCCAAAAATGGCAGGCAAAATGGCTTTTGTCTACAAAAAATGCTGAACTTAGACGAGTATTAATTCAGGAAATTGGTTATGAGAAAATTTGCCAAGATTTACAAACTTTAGAAATAGATAAATGGCAAGAATATACTCTTTTAAGAATAGATGATGATGCCGATATTGAGCCAATATTAATCTTAAAAATGATTTGTCCAAGCACGGGAAATATTCATACTTTAAGAGTACCTCCTAGTCTAAGTTCCGCGAAAGAAGCTATTAGTTGGATAAATTGGGGAATCGATTCAGAAGCATTTTATATACAAACTTAGCAATATATAGCAGGGAGCAGGGAACAGTAGGAAAAGCTTTTCTCTGTCTTATATCATGTCCGGATAATTAGTTATAAAAAAACTGGCGTTGGTAATTTGAGGTATGATATCACGTCGGGATAAGAGCGCTATAGAACGGAGTTACCTTTGTGCGAAAAAACTTTCTCCTTATATTCCTCTTTCTTCTTCTTTCTTCCCCTCCACCGGAGGGGCGAGGGGTGGGTTGACTCCTGAGGACTCCGTAGTTATTTATTTATCACTGTTCAACCGGACATGATATTAGGTTCATCATCAATCTATGTCCTAACGTTATCTGTAGGGGGCGCAATTCGGAGCTTTGCGGAGCGCAAATGCCATTCGCCCCTACTTGATATGGCGCTTGGTGCGTAATTCCTGTCCTAGCTATTTGTAGCAAAAATTTATCAAATTGGTATAATATCATGTCCGGATAATCACTTATAAAAAACCTTCTGCCTTCTAACCTTACTCTTTCCCTTCTGCCTTCAGCATAGCTGCCTTCTGCCTTCGGTCCATAGATATTATAAGTATTCAACCGAACATGATATAACCAACTCATTCCTTGCTATGGTAATTTTATTGCTAATCGGTAGGCCAGTCGATACCCGCCTCGAAGATAACAACCAAAGCAATATTCGTCACCTGGTTCGGATCGAGGAAGCCGTTTTCATCTCGCAGGGGACTGTTAGCAGTTCCTTTAGCCATTGACAGCGACCAAGACGAATTCAAGAAATCGTTGACATCTTGACTGAGTGACCCGCGAACGATGCCACCATCATCTCTCAACTCAATATCAGTCTCTTCAAGGAGTGTCGAATCACCTTTTTCAATCTTGACGTTCATGGGCGAGACGAAACCGGAAGCATTCGCACTTTCTGTCAAAACCATTTGGATGTAAATTTGCTTCACCGTGTAGTTCGTCAGGTTCATAGGGAACATATTCGCCAACAACTGGAACGACAAGGTTTGCTTCTCGGCACCAGCGTTGGGATTCATAAACTGATACCAAGCGCTAGAAAACTGCTGCGCCAAACTAAATAATCGTTGTCCGAAAAAATTTCCGATAGCGTCTTTTACTGCATTGTAGAAATCCGTCGAATTGCTTGGCAATGCCGTGTAGTTGAGGGTAATAATGACATCAGTGATGCTATCGAAGTCGAAGCGGTTGGTGGCTTTCGGCAATTTCAAGTCCCAGGTGGAAATCGCCCCCGTGCCTTCAAAGGGAAGGTAGCGCTCGTCGTCAAAGTTCAGGACGAACATTCCGTTATCGTTGACTCCCTTGGAAATGGCAATTTGTTGGTTGTTTCGCAAATCTCGACGGAGCGTTCCTGTATCTGGCTCGTTACCCTCTATCCCTTTCGTCAACAACCACTTCACTGCATCGCCATCGTCTTTGATTAAGACTTTGCTACCGGTTTGCGTAAGTGTGGCATTTATATTCTGGTAAGGACCCACTACTGCAGGAATAGATAGGTTGATAGTTTTGATTTGACGGCAGTAATGACTGGGGAAATCGAGGTCAAAGAGTTTCTCGTCGAGGCTAAAGATGCAGTTTCCGTCAGTCTTGAGTTTGAGAAAGGCAGGGGGGTCGAGTTGACGCAGGGAAATAATTTTCTCGATTTCAAGGGTACGGGAGTTGCCATCCAAGTAGGCTTTTTCCAGTTGGTCGAGTCCTAACATCAGACTCTCCCCCGCTAGCAATCCTTTTTTGTTGCTATCCCAGTAATTTGCTTCAATGTAGGTGTCGTCCGTGCTGAGTTCGTATTGGTAGCATTTTTGGGCATCGTTAGCCATTGACAAGGCTAGTTTGTAGGTTTGGAAAAAGAGACCAGATAAGCGACCGATCATCCACTGATATAACTCTCGGTTGGTGAACTTGTTCTTAAAGAATTGTTCAATCTCTCGGGACTGTTCGATGGTTTTATTGTGAACCTCCAGTTCGGCTTTGGCAATCTCAATGCTGAATCGGGCAGCCTCGATTTCCCTCTCAATTTGCTTGATATCCCATTCAGCCATATTTTGCTCGAACTCCCAATCTTCTGCCCGGCGTTGGAATTCAGCTACGGTTGAAGCAAGGGAAGCACCCTGATTGAGAATGTCTGCTAGACCATTAAGCATATTGGCTCCTGTGTCCACCGCATCGCCAAATTCCATTCCCCCATTCGCCAAACCAAATACATTGGGCAATAAGTAGCCCGCCACTGCTAATCCTTGTATAGTAGTTGCTGCGATCTGGGGGGTCAATGCTTCCTCCATTAGTGCAATGGTAGCTTTTTCACCTGCATTCAAACCTTGGAGCAGCGAGTCCTTATAATATTGAGCGCGGTATTTGCTCGCTTCTAAGCTCTGTTGCAAGGCATCAAGGCTAACTTCAGCCTCTTCGATTTGCTTTTCTTTCGTTTTGGTAATCAGTTGCAGCAGGATAGATTCTTGGGCCCCTTGCAACAGCGCCAATTCTTCCGCATCTTTTTTCTCTAAGGCATCCAGCAACGCGGAGCCTAGTTGACTGACTGTATTAGCCATATCCTTGGCGCGATCGAGCAGGTAAGAGAAGCGGTAGTGGGGGACGGTATTGGTTGTGAATAAACTCATACTGCCATCCCCTGCCGCCGCTTGACGCACCAGTTGCATGGGGTCGATGGGGGGCGAGAACAAAGCCAGTTGCCGCTCGATACCTTGGATGTTTTGGCAGTTGCGAATTTTGTAGAGACGGTCTTCCACCCGGTCCCAATATTGGGCAAATTCGGCATTTTCGCTGACGCAGAAGTAGGCATCGAGGGCATTGAAGGGAACGTTATCACCAAACTGGCTAAGAAAATCATCGTCTAGGTAGTTCTCTAGCTCAATGAGGAATTCAGGAATATTTCCCGTACCACCATATTGCTCGACAATATCTGCAAAGGTTTTGGGGTCCCGTGGGGGTAGTTTGCCAACATTCTTGGGTTTGGGACCGAGCAGTTCGGAGGCGAGGAGGTAGAGGGTGGTCGCTTGGCTAATTGATTCCCAACTGTCTTGGGTGAAGAGAGCATCGCCCCAGTCGAGTAGGTTGTCGATGTATTTCATCACTACGGCTTTTTGGTATGCACCAATACGCAGGCGGGCAATCGCGTGGGGGTCGTAGGGGTTTTCCTTGTAGGTTTGGATAGTGGCTTTGTTGGTGAGAATCTCTTCAAGGGTTTCTGGGGTTTGTACTTGGAAGGGGAGGAAGCGCCAGAAGCGGTCTGCATCTCCTTCCTCTTCTGGAATAGTCGGGTTAAAGATGTATTGATACCAGAAGCGAGCTTCGTCGTAGCGCTGGTTGGCGTTGAGGTTAGTGGCAATCAGAAAGGGAATGTGGAAAAAGATTTCCCAGAAGTAAGCCCCGTAAGCCCCGTCAAAGTCAAGGGGACCACTAGGAATCAAGGGAAAGTCCGGTTCAAGTGCCTGCTGTGACTCCAAGGATATCAGTCCATCAATACCTTGAGCAAATACCGTCTGGCTGAACTGCCGAACCAGAGCAGTGGTGAGGCGGTTGGGACTGACTAGATTTGAGCCATAGTTATAAAAAGCTGAGGCTTCGCTGCGATGTTGAACAACAAACCAGTCGGGTTCATTTTTCACCGGGGTAACGGTGGTATTCGTTGGAATCTCAAGGTCGTCTGGTAAAGTGCTAAAAGTTGGTATGGGGGTGGAAAAAATATCAACCGTACTAAACACATTTTGCCTTGAATTTATAACCTCTTCCCCCCCAGCAAAAACCACTAAGTTACCAACTGTTGTAGCAGCTAAACCACCACGAGCTTCAGACAGCTCAAAAGTTGTTTCTTGAGGTTCTAATCTGCCATTGTAATAAGCAAAAACATCCACTTTTTTTGAAACTTTATTGTTGCCTAAATCTCCTCCAGCCAAGACAACAAAGCCCCCAATTGTTGTAGCAGCCAAACTACTACGAGCTTCAGATAATATGAGAGTTTCTTGATACTCCAGTTTGCGATTTGTATTATCATAGGCAAAAACATCCACTTTATCGGAGTATTTATTGTTATCAAGGCTTCCTCCAGCAAAAACCACTAAATTACCAACTGTTGCAGCAGCTAAATTACTACGCGCTTCAGACAGCTCCAGGTTTGTGCTTTTAGGCAATAATTGTCCATTCTCATAGGCAAAAACATCCACTTTCTTAGAGGCTTTATTTAAGTATCCTCCAGCAAAGATAACTAAGTTATCAACCGTTGCCGCTGCTAAACTACCACGAGCTTCGGACAGCTCCAGGTTTGTGCTTTTAGAGAATAATTGTCCATTCTCATAGGCAAAAACATCGACTTTTTTGGAGTGTCGATTATTAACTAAGGATCCTCCAGCAAAGATAACTAAGTCATCAACCGTTGCTCCTGCTAAATTAGTACGTCCTTCGGAAAGATTAAGGTTCCTTTGGAAAAATAATCGCCCATCATTATATTCAAAAATATCTACCTTTCTCGATAGGTCCAATGATCCTAAGATTCCTCCAGCAAATATGACTAAATTATCGACTGTTGTAACGCCTAATCCAGTGCGACCTTCCCGTAAATTTAGATTTTGTGTTTGAGCCACCAATTGCCCATCTTCATAGGCAAAAACATCTATTTTCCGGGAGAAGTAAACATCCTCCGGAGAAAAAACATCCTTCGTTCCCCCAGCAAAAATAGCTAAATTACCAACAGTTGCAGATACTAAATTACTACGCGCTTCAGAGAGTTCTATACGAGTCTCGTTTGCTGGCAAGAGAGGTGTGGTGACTAATAAATCGTCAGCAAGGTTAGTTAAAGGATCCATGTTCGCCAGGAAAAGCTCTGATTCTTGATTAAACTGACTTGATAATGTGGCTGATAATCCTCCCCATATAACTTCTATTTCTTGCTCTGCTAAAGGTAAGCTCAAATCTACCAGCGGGTAAACCTGCTGCCAAAAAGTGCTTTCTACTCCTATTTCTTGAGGAATCTCTATATCGGTAAAAAGAGTTTGGGGAGCAGTCCAATTCTGGTTTGTCTTCAGAAACGAGTAATTAACTGTTGCTAGGGTTGTTGGCGCTTCTTCTTGTGACTTCTGTATCTTCGTCGTCTCTACCCAAAAAATAAACAAGCGGTTGAACGCATAAACGGGTGCAACATAGTCCGATTCGATTTGTAGCTCAATTTCTTGCCAGTGACCCCAAAAGGGTTTTTCTGCTTTTGGTCGCTCGCAACTTCGGTAATAAAACGTATGGGGCTTAGTAATCGTTTTACCAATAATAAACAAAGTATCGATAGGCTCCGGACTCTTCGGGGTTTGAACCGGATAATAACAGCTATCAACAATTTGGAGCTTCGAGAGGTCTTCCAGCTTATCGAAGTAGTTGAGATAGGCAGTTTCCACTGCAGCAGGGATAATCTCCGACTGCAACAACTCATCTTGCAGTTCCTGGAAAAGCGGTGAAGCATCTTGACGCAAACTGGGGTCAATGTAGTTTTCTGGATAGAGAAACACCTTGCGGTTGGCTTCCCAACGGCGATAGTTCATCAACCAATCCCACCACACTGGCGGAATATCCACCCGAGAGACTCCCAGTTCCACACCAATCTGACAGCGTTGCAAATAGGTTTGCACCGAACCAATAGCTAGTTGAATGCGAGAGTTACAAGAGCAACTGGTCATTTCCACATCAAGAAGCAGATATTCGGACAATTGGCGCTGACTCTCCATCCCCAGTTTCCACAGGGCAAATTCGGCGATAATCTTGCATTTGCGCTCTTGCAACAGACCATTGAGTTCTCCATATACCTCTGTCCACCGATCGCTGTCGTACTTGGCTTTAACAAAGTCGGTGATGGATTGAGCGGTTTGCTGATAAGTGACTCCACTTGCCCAGTTGTTCTCTACCGTTCCATTCTTCAATAACTCGCATAGCTGAGTGAGAAAGTCGATGTTGCAACCAAGGGTTTTGCAGAGGTCAAAACACGCCTCGAGATGCACCACCCCTGCAACCGAATTGTACAGTTCTGCACTGCCTCCGAGATATGTAGCAGCTTGTTCGATTTGTTCTTGCTGCCAACCCGTCAGTTGGGCAAGTGCTTCGATACTAGGTTCTGCCAAATAGGCTAGTAAATTTTCTTCTGGTTGATTGAAACTCCCCAAAAATTCCTTTTTGAATTGGTAGAAACTCAGGGTACCAAGAATCATGGGTTGAATCAAAAAACCACCATCAAGATTGTAGGCTTGAGGATTTGCTTTCATGCTTTCCAGTTCTATGGCCGTTAAATTTAATTTATTGACCAATAAATACATCCGGGAGATGTATGTTAAACACTCTACAATCCTGTCCCATTCCGTATCTCCTATAGGCACTTCTGTCAACAGGAGTTCGATATAATCTTCTTTTAAGGGACCCAATGCCCATCTCGTACCCAGTTGAGCTAACGTTTTAAACAAGTTTGGCTCCATGCCGAAATGGTTAGCCATCTCTTCGTTCAGACCATTATTTTGTTGCTCTATTTCTTCAGGACTTAGACCTTCGCGATCGGGTAATTGAACATTTTGCCATAGAGATTCCATAACCGAAGGCATATCTTCTTCCCGCAAAAAGATATTAACATTGGTGTATTCGGTGTCATAATAGGCAATGTAGTGGAGTTCGTAGACATTAAAGCCCGATGTTTTCAACCATTGGGCAAACTCTAGAATTAGAGAGAGTTGATCGATATCAATTCTCTCAAGCTGTGGAAAAGATTTATTTATAAGCCTTAATAGCAGCTTGTACTCATCCACTTTTAATTTGATGAGCTTCAGCACTTGAGATATCCGAAACAGTCTTGATAAATTAGCAAGATTTAAGGAAATATTTGAGGTGTCAGACCAATTTGCCTCAGCTATCTTGATCAGTTCATCGTTACTCAGTTTTAAAGCAGCAGAGAGACGATTCGTTAAAGCGCTATCATTAATATCCCAAGACGAGTCGAGATTTAATGGCTCCTGTCCTTGAACTGTGAAGGGATTGTTATAAACGCGATCGAACAAATCTTGGGGTCGATCGGGTTTATCCCCCTTGCCGATCGCTTTCATATCGTACCAAAAACTACACAACACATCTATGGGTAGTTCCGTCCGAGTTTGTAGCTCTTTGATTTGGGCAATTTGTCGGACTGTGTTGTCGTCTATCTCGTCAACTTCAAGAGAAGCGATCGCCCAGTCTAAATCGGCAAAAGACCAACCCAGTTGATGGGCCAGACGTAAAAAGCGATCGATGCGATCGAGCCTGTTTAAACTGAGGTTTTCAATGATTCCTGCATTAAGATTGAGAGGAAGGCTTCCTTCTCCTTGGTTAATATAAAACTGACGGGCAACATCGCTTTCATCTCCAGATAGATTCTGATACAACAAATCATTCAATTCCTGTACCGAGAGTCGGGTTTGAGCGAGGAATTTGTCCTGATTCTGTAATCCCCAGAAACCAATTCCTTGCGCACCTTCAACTCCGTATCGCTCTGCTATATTGGTTTGATCTGATGAGGTAATGAGGTCAAATCCTTCTGGAGAAAGTTCGATATACTCCTTTGCCCAAGTAATGTCTTGAAGAGATGGAGGGTTGAATATAAGGTCTTGAGGAGATTGATAGTAGAAGGTTTGGTAAATGTCCGCAGCCTTGGTATTCAGATGCTCCAGATAAATACGATTTTGCTCTAGGTAGGCATTGAAAGGCAAACTCTGGGGATATTTAGCTTCTGCCAGGTACTTCAATGTATCTGTACCTAGGTCATTTTTGAGTTTTTCCTCCAAAACCTCGTTGACAATTTGAACGTAAGGAAGGGTATCGTTGGTATTGTCACAGGTCAGTTCAATATTTTGCAAATCGGGACGGCGCTCGTCGAGGCTAAGTCCTGACGGAATATCATTAACTTGGGTAATGTATACATCAACAATCCGCAAAACATCGACCAAATATGCTGCCGGACTGAAAATAGACTGGCAATGTTCGCACTGCAAATAGTCGAGACTGCCAAATAGCTCTTGGTAGCTAGGCAGCGACTGAAACTCTTGACGCAGGGCCTTGTTATTGTCCACCATGGTTGTGGCGTAACGGGGCGAACTAAATTGAATGATGTTTGCCAACACAACCATCAAGCCTTTGGTTTTCTCTGTAGCGCTGCGATGAATGGAGCGAGCAGTTTCTGGGTCGAGATTGGAAGCTTGGATAAAGTTGGTTTGAGACCGAGAAGCAATGGCTAAAGCTGAATCTAGTTTCTGCTCCGTTGCACAGAGTTGAATGGCATTTTCGGGTTCTACTCCCAACCGTAACAGTCGTTGGTAGCCTTTGAGGCGATCGCTTATTTGCTCTTGCTCCAAACCTTCCCAATTTAATGCCGTCACCGCATCTTGGTCAAAAAAGTTGAAGGTTTTGAGGTCGAATTCGGAGTTGCGATCGAAGAATGGTTTGAGAATTTCGTTGTTTTTGATTGCGGTTAAATCTGACATTTTTTGCTCTTTGTTGTTTAAATCTGGTGTTTTGCTTGAATTTTGGGGCGTTATATCAAATCCGGATAATTACTATAGCCTAGTCATTGCGACTGAAACGCAGTGGAAGGAAGCAATCTCTAGGGTAACGCTAGATTGCTATCCTGACGGACTGCCCTGCAAACGCTGCCGTTTGCTATCGCAAAGCTGCGCTTTTCATGTCCGCGACAGCGGAAACGCAATGACGACTGTTCAACGGATTTTTATATTACTAACCCACCCCTAACCCTCTCTGGGAAAAGGAATTGAGCTGATCGCTCATTTAGGAACTATCCACACCTTCCCAATTTATTGATTTGACAGCACTTTTATCTTGATCTAAAAAGTTAAAAGTTCGCAAGTCGAAATTGGGATTTTGCATTAATAATGATGCAATATTGTTAGCAATCTGATTTGAGTTTGACATTTTTTGACTCCTGTATTTGTTCGACTTAGTTCCCCTCCAGGGAGGGGGAGGGGCGAGGGGTGGGTTAGTCCCCCTCTAGGAAGTGGACGTGTTTGGTTGAGAAACCGAAATCTACTCTACAAGGCGATCGCTTATTTGCTCTGGCTCTAAACCTTCCCAATTTAATGCCACTACAGCATTTTTATCGAAAAAGTTGCTGGTTTTGAGGTCGAAGTCGGGAGGGCTATCGAAGAAGGGTTTGAGGATTTCGTTGTTTTTGATGGCAGTTAAGTCTGACATTTTTAGCTCTTTTTTTTTGTTGTTTAAATTGGGGGTGGGATTGCGGTGCGTTACACTTCGTTGACACACTCTACAAGATCTACTGACGGCTGCTGCGACGGGTGAAGTCCAAGTCCAGGATGTCAAAGTCGGGCTGAAGGGCGTAGAAGTCGGCGAGGTTGGGGTCGGTGATTTTAATCATGATTGACCTGGATGGCTAGTGTTTTTGGTGATTACGGTAGTAGTTGAGTTTGACTTTTGGTGGGTTACACAAAAGTCTAGTTGAGTTAGGGGTGGCTGTCACCCAGGACAGTAGTTGAGGTTTAAGGTAGCATAGTTAGCTCCTAAGTTTACATGGCTGATTAAGAGTATAGATTTGGGCATACTCGCAAATTTGCTGTTGCCCTAAATCTTGCTAGTTGTATAAGGTCGATGTGTTCGAACTGGATAGAAGGGCCGGGGGTTTTGGTTGAAAATTTGGAGGGATTTAATGCATTGGCGTCAGCTAACGTACCCTACTGGACTGACACAGCTAAAATGGTGCATTAGAATTGTCATTGCGAACGACAGTAAAGCAATCTATAGAGAGTTTCCTATTGCATCATTTAAGATGAAACAATCCACTACGAAAGAATTTACTCACTTTAATCTGGAAATAAATGAGGAGGGAAACCATTGTCAAACTCTATGTTTTGGCTATTCTGACTTGAAAAATTGACTTAATACTCTGGACTTAATGGACTATAACCTCTTAAAGAAGGGGGAACATTGTATTCCCTCTCCAAGGGGTTTTGATCTCTTCCAGTCCATTGCCATTCTGTATCAGAACTACGATGTGCCAGGATTGCATCAGCAGCTATTTCCCCTCGAAATAATACTTCTTGATCTGAGGTTACAAAGTTTCTGTGCCTACCTTGCTCAGGTAACTCATTTAACACCTGTTCAGTGTCAACAAAATCTGCGTTTGGAACTTGAGAAGCATCAATAGCTACGTAGCCCCTTTCTTTGAAATATTTACCCGCAGCGACTGCTTCATCTTTTGAAGCAGATATCCATGGTGAAGGTTTTTGTCCAGCAATATGCTGTCGGATAGTTGTATCAGCATTTTGATCTGTTGCCACTAAACCACGACCTGGATTTTCTCCAGGATCTAATCCTCTAAAAACGATATTCCTGTCCATCAAATTCAAAGGATCTCCTGGTACGTGAAATCGATAGTGAGGTCTTTGATCAAAGATCCGGGTAAGTTGTCTTTGCATTTCTTTTTTTTGTTGAAGCTAGCTTTCTCTTTTTTTTGTTGTATTTTTTGTCTTATTTTGTCACGCTCTTCTCCTCCATTAGCTTTGTTATATTGAGTTTTTTTCCAATTACTTCTGAGAAATTTGAGGGCATTGATTCTTTTGTTTAGTTGTCTCACTTGCCTTTCTCCTCTCTGCAAAATAGTACGACAGTTGCCAGTCAAGTCAACTGCATTTATAGGATTTTCCCTCACAAAAGCATACAAATTCAACCCATCAATAGTCCCCGCCGGATCGCAACTCATCCACCGTCCCAACCAAGGTGCATAATACCGCGCACCATAATAATAAAAACCCGTACTCGCATCCCGTTCCTTACCCGAATAACGGTAATGCTTCAACTTCACCTCAGCCAAATTTTCCCCCGCCACGAAAGACGTCCCCCCATAAGGAAAATACTCCTCATAACTAATCAACAGACCCTCATCATCCACCTCCATCGTTGCCGAACCTAAATGGTTATCAAGTTGGTAGCGCACTTGAGGATTTGTTACCTCTCCAGGGGGTTTTCCTAGAGTCCACTGATTGCGAATCGCAATACAGGTCGTATCATCCATCACCCTTAGACAATGACGCTCCTCTTTGATATCCTCGATATCCCCGTTCTGTGAAGTTCGGCGAATTTCTACCCCACCCAGATAAATCACCTCCTCAATATGGGTCATAGTTCCTCCACTGCCATAGCGTTCCGTCACCTTGCGAATGCGACTACCACTACTGTCATAAACGTAGTATTCTGCATCAGGTTCACCATCTTCGCGATCGATAATCATTACACTAGCAATATGATCTCGATAGTTCCAACTAATCTCCCTCAAACCCTCTAACTGCGCCTGATTACCATTAGCATCAAAATAACCATCTACATCATCGGGTGTGATGCTGCTCAATGTATCCTGCTCCACAGCGCGGTTAGAACCATTGGAAACTACCAGTCCCCGCGTCCTCGGAGTCGCCCCATGATGGCTGATGTCACACAAATTTTCCCCATGGTCATACTCGTAGTGACGGGTATAGTTTTGCACCGCCTGTCCGTTGTTAATATTCGCAGGAGTAACAAACCACTCTTCCTCAAAATTGCCCCACCGTTCAGCCTCTGCAGAGAGAGCAGAGTGTTCCCTCCCCGTAGCCTCAATCAAACGGTATAAAGCATCGTAGGTATAGGTTGATTTCGGCTCCACTTGCTGATTATTGTTGAAAACTGTTTCCCAAGTCTTATCCCAGATTTGGGTGATATTCCCCACCGGATCGTAGGTATAGTTCAGGTCTTGTAACTTAGCAAAATCAGCAGCTCGCGCATTCCTCCCCTTGAACCCTAGCCAGCGCCAAGACAACACCCGTCCCAAAGGCCGCCGCAAAAACTGTGGCAGCAATCGATACAACCAGTGAGGTATAGCCCCCCGTTCCTTTGCTGGCGCTGCGGCTAAAGCAGCCCCCCGTTGAGTCAAAATCCGCCTCAGGCGAAACGTAGTTGGTTCGTACTCATAATCAGTTGTCACCCCATTTCCATAAACAATCTTAGTGCGCTGTCCCTTGGGATTGTAATCGATACTCTCCACATAAGTCGAAGTTGCCCCTCCCTGATGCCGCACCTGAATCTGATTCAACCGACCCGATTCATGGTAAATCGGTGTATAAACATTATCGTCCGCATCAGTTTGCGCTGTCACGCGACCCAGAGCATCGTATTCAGATTGCGTCTGGTAAATGGTCGTTGGCAAAGCTTCCGTACCGTCCCAGTTCGCTTCTTCCTTGTACTGCTCCCTCAATTGCCGTTGAGTTGTCAGAGGCGAACCCAGAATATTGTACCCATCAACCCACAACAACCCCGCTTGGTCGTAATGCTGGTAAACTTGCCCGCGCAGGTTGAGTTTCTTCGCATCGGGCACATCTTCACCGTAAAAGATTAACTCGACAATATTATTCAGGGAAATATCATCTCCACCTTGGACCCGCACTTGTTTCGGGCGGTGCAAGTTATCGTACTCGGTCGTCACCACAAATCCCCGAGAATCTCGACTATAAATGGAATTTCCCAGAACGTTATTCAATTGCCAGCGAGTTCCCGTATCGACACTTATCGTTTTCAGTACCTCGTTGGTCATGCTATAGGTCATTTGGAAATTATTGATGTCTGCTTCTGATTCCGACAAGCGCGGATCGACACTAGATAGTTGATTGCCAACGATATCCCATTCATAATGGGTTGTCAGCTTTGTCTCTTCTCCACCTACAGCAGTCTTATTGGTTTGAATTTCTCGAACTGTTCTGCCCAAATTGTCTAGGATTACTTCTGAGGGCGTATTGTGGAATACCTCTGCTTTTCGTAAGGCTTGGTATTCCGGGTCATCTGCGTCTAGGTTATTAATGTTTTCCCGATAGTAAGGCGAATCCTGAACCGTATCGTTTTCATCGTAGTGCTTCTCCTGCCAAGGGGTAAACTCCACTTTGCTAAAAAATCCCTTGGGAGTATCCACCCGAATCACCCGTTGTAGGGGGTCGTAGAATAAAGTGGGAGAAACACCAAATTGATTTAGTTCTTCGTTATCGACATATTCATAACCTTTGATATAATAAGGCTCATATTCTTTAACCGGATTCCCTTTATTATTATAAACCTTACGGTTGGAAGCTAACCAGCGATCGCCCGTTGTCTCCGTGTCGATACTGCCATCAGGATTGACTACAAATGCTTCTCCCGTTTCGACTTTCATCTTGCTTTGCACTTCCCGTCCCAACCCGTCGCTGTAGGTAATCTGCGTCTGGACTCGCGCGTCACCCGCATCAGTAGGGTAATTTTCTGCCACCAAGTTGACGGCATAAACGGGGGTGCTATTTTCCCCTTTCCAGGCAAACAAATCGTAATAGAAGTAGCTAGCAGCACCTTGCAGGTAAGTTTGCGGATTAGCTATAGCCTCCTCAATATCAAATTCGTCGGGTAGGGTCAAAGCGCTCAGATTTTGAACAAAACCGACTGGTTCTCCATTTTCGGTGCCGTAGTGGGAGGTTAAAACCACCATCCCCAAAGCATCGAACTTGACCTCAGAATAATTGTCGTTCAAGTCGCGAATTTTATGGGGTTGCAGGGTTTGATAGTCTATCGCTTCTACTGTTGTTTCATTTCCAATTGCATCCGTGACTTTCCGAACCAACAAATGATGAGAATCATATTCCACTGTAGTTTCATAGCCAAAGGGGTCCGTTGTCTTATCGGCTAAGTAAAAGCGATCGCTCCCCAGATAAGATTGAGTCGCACCTGGATTCCACCAGTAATTTTCCGCGAGGACATATTTCCCCTGTTCTTTTAGCAATTCTTCCAATTTTTCTTCAGTCAAAGCCTCCTTGAATGCCTCTTTTACTTGTTCTGGAGAAAATTCTGCTATTTCGCTGCGATAGGGCAATGCTTGGGCACTGACTTGACCTAATTCTTTAGATTCTTCAGGGCTTTCGGGATTCCAATAATAGTGGCGCTGCCAACCCAGTAACGGGGTTTCAGGGGTGTCAGCAACTCCCTCTAGATGGTCTTTGACATCTGCAAAAGCAAAGTATTGACCAGCAGGTAATGAGAGATTCTTGATTTCATAACTGCGTTCCTCAAGAGGAACCCCCAGCAGATAAAATTTCTCGGTTTCATTGATAAAACTGCCCACCGAGTAAGTGATTTTTAACCTCTGTTGTTCCCCCAGTCGGTCTTCCCCACGCCTTCCGTAAGCTACCGCACAAGAACCCAAAACATTACCATACTCATCTACTTCCAGGACAAATTCGTGACCGATACGCGGGTCGTCTGGATTCCGTTCGTAATCATAAGTCAAACTTTCTTGGGAATGAACAAAATAGACCCCGTACTTGTTTTCCCCCTTAGGTTGAATGAGTTTAACCCTGTAGTTCGTCTGACTAACAGTGTAGGGATTTGCTTGTTGGGCATAGTCATCTAAACCGTACACTTCCTCACGCAAGACCATTCCTTTTAAAGCTCGATGCGCTTCTCGCCTGGTTTCGCTCTCAGGTTCTTGACCATTAGCATCGAAAACACTATCGGGAAATTCATGGGTGTCAGAATCTCCTTGAAAATATTCTGGTTCGTATTGTTTCGAGAGAGACTCTTCTTTCCCCTCCTGCTCCCCTCCTCGGAGGGGTTGGGGGTGGGTTGGGCTAAGGGTGGGTCCAAGCCATGCCCCAGTATGATACCAAGTTTTACTCAATACAGGCGGTACGTCATAGGGTAGGGCATCACTGGATAGGGTTTCCGCGTCCAGACGTTCTATCATGCCAAACCCACAGAATTCCCTTTCTACTCCGTCGTAGTAACCGTGGTGGTAGCTGTAGGAACTGACCAATTTTGTCTGGGAAATAGCATCCCAGCTTTCTACTTTTTCAATTACCTGTACCGGAAATGGCAGGTTAGTTATCCAGGGGCGACCCTTTTGTTTGTCTTCTAGATAATATTTTGTGGAAGTGCCGTAGGTAATACGAGTTGTAGCTCCGAGATTATTGTCTGTCTGATTCAACAAGTGGGGTTTTGTTCTTTGACAAAAGTTATAACACCAATGGCGTGGCTGGATATGACTTTCGCTAAAGATCATGCAAGTCGTCCCGTTGCCAAATACATCGGCAAAACCAATTTGGTCTAAGTTATCCCATTGACCTGACCCACCCTAGCCCCTCCCGGGAGGAATGCTTAGGGGGTCACTGAAAGCATTACCACTTTGGTTGAACCAAACCAGGACCCGATCGCTCTTGACATACAAAATATCCGTCGTCCCCGAACCATCAATATCAGCCAAAAACAACCGGGAGACATCGAAATCTTCCCCAAACCTGGGTGCATTACCCAAAGTAACTTTTTTGCCAAACTTGCCGTAGCCTAAAGATGGCCAGCATTCTACAGCGCCACTCTTAATTCTGACTAAATGCTGCCTCCCTGTACCAAAGATATCTGCAAACGTCAACGCTTCCGTACGATCGCCTTTCCTCTCCAAAGGCAAATCATTTTCCGGGTGCTGTATCAAAGGCAGGCCAAAACCTTCCTTTCCTTTTCCTGGATAAACTTTGACGCGATCGCCTTCCATCCGCAACAAGTCCAACAACCCATCCCCAGTAATATCCGTCAATTGACTGTCTGGGTCAAGAAATTCATTAGTAAAAGCGGGAAAAGTTTGGAAACTCTGCCAAGAGCGATCGCTTTTTACTTCGTAATATCCCGACACATTCGGGGTACTCAGGACTAAATCTAATTTACCATTTCCCGTTAGATCGATTAACTGTTGGTTATTGGTTTTCCCTGATACAATAGGTAGAGATTGAGGTTGTTGGGGAGGGTTATATTTTACGGCTTTACTTCCCTCTGTGTTAGCTGCGGGTTCCCAGTACAGAGTTGTGTTGCCGTCGTTGTACAATACTCCCGGAATGCCTTCCCCATATAAATCTAGGATTTGATACTCTGAGGAAATCAAACCTGGTAAAAACCGACCGTTCTCTTCTAGGAATGGTTCAAACTCGTGTCCTTCAGGTTGGAATTCAGTATATTTAAACTCCAGAGCTGGTAAACTCTTGGTTTGATACTGACCGTTTTCATAGCGATATCCAATAGCTTCGACAGAATTTAAAAAAGTAATATTAGGGTCTTCTTGATAATTAAAGTGCGTGGCACGAACTAGAACTGGTTCGCTGCCCAATTCGTCAAAGCGGTGGAACATTAAAACATTACGGCACAGTCGATGGGTGCGAATTTCAAACCCTGCATGATAAGTGGAGAAGGGATCTAGTCGGTTTGCCCACTCGTTAACTGGGGTATAGGGCGTAGCGTTGTTCGGGTTGATGTCGTATTCGCCGTAGTCAAAGATTACTTCAAAGCACCAGATAACGCTGTTGCGGTCTTCTCCTTCTTCCATAGGTCGGTCGTTTCCATATTGGATTCTTTCTATATATTTATTTGCCGTTTGCGTCCGGTTCGCTTCGTAAATCGCATTGGGAACTCCCTCGATATTTTCTTCTTTGTAGCGATAAATAATGTAATTTCCTCCTGGGTCGAAGCTTTCTTCTAACAGCCACTCAAAGATGCAGTCTGCGTTTTCTGGGTCGCTGATTCTTGCTTGAGGCGTTTTGCCAAAAATACTCGTAATATTGTCTTTACTGGTTACTCGCCAATAGGAGTCTCCTGTAGAATTGTTGCTCCATTGCTCAATTTTAGCAAATAATCCTTCAGTTCGGGGGCGGTAGGCGATGATGTGGTAACTGTCTTCGGTGCGGGGGGAACCTATGGGTACTAAATCGTCGGCGTTGGAGAGGATAAAGGTATCGGTATCATCGTATTTGGGCAGTCCTTTGGAGGTTTTGCGGGAAATCTTGGGAATAGACAGAGCAAAACCCAAACCGAATTGCCCGTTCCCATTCCCAGAATTGTAACTGACGCTCAGTTGCGGTTCAAAGCCGCGACAGGGGGTAGTAGATATGGGAATAGAAAGCCCGGCAGTGCCTGTAAATTCATCTGGCTGAAAGGTTTCGCCAATGCCTTGTATTGCCCCACCTCCTTTGGGTAGTGATACTTGGGTCGCTGTAATTTGCTTGCTGGTTTCACTATTACTGTGCATAACTATCTGATCTTTAGCCTCTATTATCTAGAATAGAATTTTTGCGTTCTATATAATATATTTACATTTAGATGTTTTTTGTTTGATCAAACTGATACAAAGCGTTACATTATGTTACAAACAGAACTTCCTCTTTCAGACCTTATACTCTGAATACTTCAGAATTACTAATTAATTAGGCTGGGAGAATTTCATAGTTGCACAAAGAAAATACTTCTTTTGAGTATTGTTCTCTGAGTTATTACCAAAATACTTGCACCAAAAGAAAAATGCAATCCCAAAACCTCATATAAATCTCATATGATTTTTTAGACAACCTCATATAGTCCCCAGAAATTTATTGAAAGTCTTGTTTATGCTGTTCCACAAGGGGCAGGGCCAACGCATCTAATTTTTTTGACAAAAGACCAAGAGGTACATTCCGAGAATGGATACTGTGAGACATCTTAGCTCACGCTCCACAAACGCTATTTTCGAGTAAGCGATCGCGTCCAACCTTGATCGATAACTGATACGGGAGTATTTATAGCAGGACTTACGCAAAGACACTATGTATAGCGTATGTTAAATAGAGCGATTGCGCTCCGCAAAGCTCCGCTAACGCTATAGTTTTTTAAGCGATTGCGCTCCGCAAAGCTCCGCTAACACCTAAATATTTTGGCCATTGTTAAAACAAGGGTAAAAAACACCTATAAAATAGAAATAGCCTTGAATTTTATTCCAGATATTACAGTCTGCAATCACGCTTAAGTAATCAAAGCACAATCAATAATAATTCTAATTCTGCTATTACTCAAACAAAATCATCATACCGAATGTTTTCACTTATTTGCCATCAGAATTTATTATGAGCTGAACAAAATTTTGAGGAGGTAATTATTGTTCCATCCGGCTCTTTTTCGTTTATTTTTTATTCCAGTTTTTACAGTTTTTTCGCTTGTTAATAAATTTCATGCTATTTGTCTAATTACTGCTAAATTTTCAGGAGCATTATCCTTTCTGATTCTAGAATCATCTTCCTGGAATTGAACATCCAGAACCCAATTTAATTGATTTTCAATTCCCCAATGGCCTCGTATAGCTTCAGCTAAAATTTGTGCATTATTTGATAAACTACTGATGTAGTATCTTCGTTCACAAGTGATTTTTCCATCTTTTTCAGAGCGAAAGTAATCGAGGAGCGCCAATTGATTTGAGATTTTTCCATTCCCCAAAAGGGTCTACTTCTTCAGAAATATTACTCACCATATAATAGTATCGACCTTCGATACGACCATGAGTTAAATCAGATTGACAGTAATCACATTACGCGGGCTTTTTCTCCAACATTGTTAGATAATTTATTTAGCAATTTTTCTACTATGCAGATAAAAATAACCTTGATTTTTTCAAAGTAATTACATAGTCAGCTTGTTGTGCTGTAATTTGTTTAACAATTTCTTTTGACATCCCATCGCATCAATGGTCACGCGCGCAACCAGAAATAGATAAAACCTTGAGAAGTTTAGGAATTGCAGTAATTTCGTTTGATTTATTATCTACTTTTACTTGACCTAAAACCAGGCGATTTGCCGTTGCCCAGGCACTGACCATGTGAATAGGTTTCCCTTGATTTTTTCGGGTCTAAAGAACCTCTGAGAGTTTTACCATCTATTGCTATTATTTCTCCTTCAGTTATTTGACTTACTGACTTAATCCATGACAAAAAACAGACTCTGTAATTGTTCGGGGTCTAGACGTGCAAAAACTCGCGCAAATGTATCATGAGATGGAATACCATTAGGCAGTTCTAAAAAACTTTTTAGCCATTCATATTTAGACTCACCATAAGCTTCTATATCCACCCATGTATCCGCACCACAAATTACAGCACAAATAGTAATTATAATAATATCAATTAATTGATGACGTTTAGTTCTATCTACCCTCGGGTCTTCTAGTTCACTAAAATACTCATAAATACTCTTTTTGGGTTGGAGTTTCATTGTTGAAAATTTCTATTATTACTAGGATAATTATCCAATACGGAAACTCTAATATTCAGCTTAAGAGTGTTTTTTAAGTATTAATTATGAAATTTATTTGATAGTTTTGACAGTTGAAAGTTTGGGTATTTTTTGATGGTGATATGAGAAGCGATAGACTTCCAGTCCGCTTTCCTACGGAATGCTACGCAAACGCGTTGGCGGAGCCTAGCGGCAGCTATATCGCATAGTCTCCATTTGAAATTATCTTCTTGGTCATTTGTCAAAAAAATTAGATGCGTTGGCCCTGCCACAAGGGGGTTTGCTGCGATCGCAACTTTTATGCAACTAAAGCCTACTACTATACTACTTACAAATTTAAGACTGTGCCAATTCCTATCTAGAGCATTACACCCTCACCAACGCCCCGGAAAGCAACAGGCCACAGGCAATATCATGTCTGGATAATTGGGTTTGCTGAAAAAAGCAAAGTGTGCGGGGGTGGGGAGTGTGGGAAGTGTGGGAAGTGTGGGAAGTGTGGGGAGGGCAGGAAAACAGAGAAAGTAG
Organism: Okeania sp. KiyG1; assembly: GCF_014132355.1. Lineage (GTDB taxonomy): Bacteria > Cyanobacteriota > Cyanobacteriia > Cyanobacteriales > Microcoleaceae > Okeania. Next base: position 36,459 of record NZ_BLZO01000036.1, on the reverse strand, counting down.
GAGAAATAATTGTTCTTTTATTTTTCTGCCCCCCTCGCCCCAAAATTCTCACTTTTTGAGGGTTTGGGACTGAAAAAGGCACACTGCAATTCGATTATAAAAAGGCTAAAACTTTTATTTAGTAGTGCTTTTAGATTTAATCGGCAAGCCCTAATTAGTGATAAAAAAACTTTCTCCTTCTCTTCCCCTTTCTTCCCTCTTGACTCCTAAGTCCTGACTCCTCCGTTGTTTAATTAGGGTTTGCTGATTAAATCTTAAATAATTACCAGATAAAGGTTTTAGCCTTTTTAGGTATTGAAAAAGTACATGGTTTTCAGCTCTTCATGCTCATGCATGGAGCGCATTTTTAGCGCATAGTTGGGCAAAAAAATTCTCCCCTACTCCCCTACTTCCCTACTTCCCTACTCCCCTACTCCCCTACTCCCCCGCTCCCCTACTCCTTAAAAAAGACTTTTTCAGCAAGCCCTAATTATAACTGTTCAACCGGACATGATATAAGAAGGTTTGCCGGATTTTTGCCATGAAAAAATACCGACCACATTGCTGCGATCGGCTCCTTTGATTTTTATTCTTCTTCGTTTGGATCTTCTTGTTCGGCAGATTCGAGGAGATGAACCAACTCAACTTCTAAATATTGCATCTCCTCAAACACTTTCGATTTATGAGTATGATTTTCGATTAGCCGCTTTTCTAATCTTTTGCCATGAGCTTCTACATATTCTAGGTGCACAGATTGAAGAATTCTTAAGCGGTCAAGAATTCCCCCAATAGTTGTTTGTGCGATTGTAAATCCGCCTCCTTGGCCCACAGCTCTATTAACTCGCTCTGGCTCATTCCTAGAGCTGCTGATATCCGCTTTAAACGCTTCTTTGTTGTAGGAGTAACCGTTAAGTTTAAGCTCGTCTTTGCTTCTCCGTGTATTGTTTTTCTGGGCATTATACCTGTTGTTATTTTCCATTCTGCACTTGCAAAGTTATTTTACTCAAAACTCTTGACAAGTCTGTTGTGCAAGTGTATAATAATTTATATTATAAACACGTGTACTAATTCCAGGAGGTGAAGTCCAACAAAGCAGTCCAAACAGTTAAAACCTAATGCTTAACTGACATAGCCTTTAAATTTCTCAGTGACTATCTAATGGATATCTTTTGTGGTGAAGCAATAATGCTGCTAACTTCACCCCTTTCTAAGTAACCTAACTTTTTCTGACTTTTTTATGATTGGAAATTTATATGATCACAAATTCGAGACTCCTTTCAATGACCCAGAACTTCCTAACTGGGCAGATGGCCATCTAGATAAATTTTGTGATTTATTTTGGCACGAAACCTGAAAAAATACCGATCACATTGCTGCGATCGGCTCCTTTGACTTTTTATTCTTCTAATTTTTCGTTTTTTGGTGGTTGTTCAACCTGTTCCAAGACTTTAGCCATTTCTCTTTCTAAAGCTGCTGCTTTATCCAAGAAGCTAGCAATAGACACATCGCTTTCGTCGCCCCGTTGCTTTAAACGCCCATTATGAGCGTACATATAATTTAATGCGTCGCGGACAATTTCTCGAAACAGGTCAAAAATTCCCCCAATAAGCCCACTGACTGCATCTGATGCCAGCCCCTCGCCCATTTTTCTATCAATTCGCTCCGACTGATGTTCAGAGCATCCGCTATTTCTGCCAATAATTCCTTTGTCTCAGGAGTAACTGTTAGATTCAATTGTTGTTTCTTTTGCTCGTACTTAATCTTTCTTCCCATCTATTTTTTTTTGTCCATTGTAAGCGCTTAAAAATATTTTACTCAATTACTTGACAATATTAAAAGCGCTTATTTATAATTATTTTAGTTAAGAAGCGCTTGAAAATTTTTAGGAGGTGATGTCCAACGAAGCAGTTCAAACAGTTAAAACCTAGTGCCGCTACGCGGAAGTCAAAAGTCGTAGGGGCGAATGGCATTCGCCCTCAAAAGTCTTGATTTGTAATTGTTTTAGGATTTTGTAACTGGTCAGTTATTTCTGCTTTCCTGTACGAGACAAATTTTGCGATTTGTTTTGGCACAAAACCTGGAAAAATACCGACCACATTGCTGCGATCGGCTCCTTTGACTTTTTATTCTTCTTCGTTTGGATCTTCTTGTTCGGCAGATTCGAGGAGATGAACCAACTCAACTTCTAAAGAGCGCATCTCCTCAAATACTTTAGATTTATGAGTATTATTTTCGATTAGCCGCTTTTCTAATCTTTTGCCATTTTCCTCTACATATTCTAGGTGTGTAGACTGAAGAGTCCTTAAGCGGTCAAGAATTCCCCCAACAGTTGTTTTTGAGACCGTAATTCGGCCTCCTTTGTCCATAGCTCTATTAACTCGCTTTGACTCATTCCTAAAGCTGCTGATATTTGCTTCAAACGCTTCTTGGTTCTAGGGGTTACGGTTAAATGAATGCTGGCCTTCTTTTCCTGATGGATTGATTTTCTCGGCATTATATTTACTGCTTTTTTTCATTTTACGTTCGTGAATAAATTTTACTCAAAACTCTTGACGTTTTCACCTTACGGACGTACTATATAAATGCTCAATTAACGGCCGTTATATTCCCAGGAGGTGAAGTCCAACAAAGTAGTTCAAACAGTTAAAACCTAATGCTTAACTGACATAGCCTTTTTTATTCTCAGTGACTATCTAATGGATATCTTTTGGGGTGAGGCAATAATGCTGCTAACTTCACCCTTTTTAGTAAAAATACTTTTTCTTACTTTTTTATGATTGGAAATTTATATGACCACAAATTCGAGACTCCTTTAAATGACCCAGAACTTCCCAACTGGGTAGATGGATATCTAGACAAATTTTGCGATTTGTTTTGGCACGAAACCTGAAAAAATACCGACCACATTGCTGCGATCGGCTCCTTTGATTTTTTATTCTTCTTCGTTTGGATCTTCTTGTTCGGCAGATTCGAGGAGATGAACCAACTCAACTTCTAAATATTGCATCTCCTCAAACACTTTCGATTTATGAGTATGATTTTCGATTAGCCGCTTTTCTAATCTTTTGCCATGAGCTTCTACATATTCTAGGTGCACAGATTGAAGAATTCTTAAGCGGTCAAGAATTCCCCCAATAGTTGTTTGTGCGATTGTAAATCCGCCTCCTTGGCCCACAGCTCTATTAACTCGCTCTGGCTCATTCCTAGAGCTGCTGATATCCGCTTTAAACGCTTCTTTGTTGTAGGAGTAACCGTTAAGTTTAAGCTCGTCTTTGCTTCTCCGTGTATTGTTTTTCTGGGCATTATACCTGTTGTTATTTTCCATTCTGCACTTGCAAAGTTATTTTACTCAAAACTCTTGACAAGTCTGTTGTGCAAGTGTATAATAATTTATATTATAAACACGTGTACTAATTCCAGGAGGTGAAGTCCAACAAAGCAGTCCAAACAGTTAAAACCTAATGCTTAACTGACATAGCCTTTAAATTTCTCAGTGACTATCTAATGGATATCTTTTGGGGTGAGGCAATAATGCTGCTAACTTCAACCCTTTCTAAGTAACCTAACTTTTTCTTACTTTTTATGATTGGAAATTTATATGACCACAAATTCGAGACTCCTTTCAATGACCCAGAACTTCCCAACTGGGCAGATGGCTATCTAGATAAATTTTGCGATTTATTTTGGGACAACACCTGGAAAGAAGGCGATGAAGCGATCGCTTCTCTGGAAATAGATATGCTGGCCGATAGATATGCCTATATCAAAGAGGGCATGGCTTTGAGAGCTTTTCAAATTTATAAATTGTACAAAAACTTAGGGTATAAGTCTTTCAAAGAGTATTGTCTTAAAGGCTTGAAAAAATCGGTCTATTACGTCAAACGAGTCATTAAAGCTGCTCAAATATCTTGGTCATTGATGCTCGAAGGATTTACCGAATTGCCAGACAACGTATCTCAAGCCCAAAAATTAGCCAGTTCTGCCAGTCAAATTAGTGAAGAAGTTGATGAGACAGTGAGCTGTTGGCAAGAGGTTTTGGGTAAGGCAAAGCAAGAATCCAAACCTATTACAGCAACTTACATAGAAACAACTATTATCGGGGAAACTACACCGCCCCTAGCCACAGCAAAACTACCCAGAGACGTTTGGGATAAGTTAAAAGCTCAGGCCAAACAACAAGGAGTAAAGCCTGAAAAATTATTAGAAGAAATTATCGGAAATTATTTAGACGGAAGCTCGGAACCAGAGACCCAGACAGAGCCGGAACCGGAACCTCCATTAACTACCGAAACACAAGTCAATCAAGCATCCTTAGTTGAATGGGAAAGCGACTTACAGCAATTGGTAAATCAACATTTTGAAGAGTGTAGAGAAAGCAACACAATCTCAGACATTTCGTCAATACGGGAAGGTGAAAGCTCAATAAGGCAACCTCCGACTTAGAGTGACTTGAGAAAAAGCTTATATCATGTCCGGTTAAATACTAGAAGGAAGGCAGAGCTGAATCCGAATATACGTTTGAGCCGATAAAATCTAACTTTTAACTTTTGTACGGGCGAATGGCCATTCGCCCCTACGATTTATAACTTCCGTAATAAGTTGTGAAAAATGGCAAATAAAAAGAGTCCCTAATTGCTTTCCAGCCAAGCTGTAAACATTTTCAGTATGACTGAGGGACTCTGTTGTCCTACCAGAGAGAAGAACACCATAAGCAATGTAATTAGTATTATGAAGTTAATGACAAGCTTTGTCAATACTTTTAGGTGGTTAATTTCAGATTCGTTTTGTATCAACCATTTTTAGCAGCAAAATCAAAGAGTTTTATTCCGTTAATTTTATGCATTCTTAAGATTTAACTCTGCTAAGGCCAAAAAATTAATGATAAAAATATCAAAAAACTCTTGACAAATCCAGAAATTTATTGAATATTAGTTGCAATAAGTATGTAATATCCTCTGTAACAAGAGGTAAAAGGCCATAACTACCAATCTGGACATCTGAAAAAAGTATTCAAACTTACTCTAGTCCAGAAGCAAAAAAAATGACCACTGTAATTAGTGGCCAAAGCTATGTATTTTGATTAAGGATATGATATCACAATTAGAACCTTCCAACCATTTCAGGAATACAGAATAGAGCAGAATCAGTACTGAGATGAGCGATCGCATTTCTACTACTGCCATCTGCTCAAATTAGTGACTTAGCCGACACAAAATTAGAATTTATACTAGGGCAGTCTCCTATTTTATACTGCCATAGTTGTTGACTTTATGAAAGAAAGTTTGACCAAAAATGGTGCTACTTTCTGATAGATTGTCAACCAATTTTATCTGTTAAAAATAGATTATTATTACTACTTAATATCTGCTATATCTGCAGTTAAATCTGCTTATTTAGTAGATAATCATCTCTTTATAGCTATTTTGATTAGAAATGCTCAAGCATTATTACTTGTAAAATTTATTGAATAAAATTATCTTGATATTTTTCAAAATACTCTTCAATTCAATCAATTAAAAAAGTAATTAATCATACTGTTTTTCTGTTTGGTATGTATAATATATTGTTATATCAGCACATATTAGCTGTTGCATAAAAAAAAGTAGTAATTGTTGTCATAAATTATTGCTGCTCGGACTCTAATCCAAGGAAAAAAACCATGCAAACTTATGATAATTCAGAAGTTAAATACGACTGGTGGGCTGGTAATGCTCGCTTCGCTAAACTATCTGGTTTATTCATCGCTGCTCACGCAGGTCAAGCAGCTTTAATTACCTTTTGGGCAGGAGCATTTACTCTGTTTGAAATCTCTCGATATTCTCCTAATTTACCGATGGGAGAACAGGGCTTAATTTTACTGCCACACCTAGCAACTTTAGGTTTAGGTATCGGAAATGGTGGAGAAGTTGTAGATACTTATCCCTATTTTGTTGTTGGTGTTGTACATCTAATCTCATCAGCAGTCTTAGGTGCAGGAGCACTTTTTCATACTTTTAAAGCTCCAGAAAATTTAAAGGATGCAACAGGTGGAGCTAAGAAATTTCACTTTGAATGGGATAACCCAAAACAGTTAGGAATAATCTTAGGTCATCACCTACTTTTTTTAGGATTTGGCGCTCTATTATTAGTAGCCAAAGCTATGTATTTTGGTGGGCTTTATGATGCTACAACTCAAACTGTACGTTTAGTAACTAATCCCACTCTCGATCCATTAGTAATATATGGATATCAAACTCATTTTGCCAGTGTTAACAGCTTAGAAGACTTAGTTGGAGGTCACATTTATGTGGGAATTCTGCTAGTTTTAGGTGGCATTTGGCACATTATCAAAGAGCCACTTCCTTGGGCAAAACGGGTTTTAATCTTCTCTGGCGAAGCAATTCTTTCTTATTCTCTAGGTGGAATAGCTTTAGCAGGATTTGTTGCGGCTTATTTCTGTGCCGTTAATACTTTAGCTTATCCTGTAGAGTTTTATGGCCCAGCTTTGGATATTAAGCTTGGGATTACTCCCTATTTTGCTGATACTGTGAAGTTGCCTTTAGGTGGTCATACTGCTCGTTGTTGGTTAGCTAATGCCCATTTCTTCTTAGCTTTCTTCTTCCTTCAAGGTCATCTGTGGCACGCTCTGCGAGCTATGGGTTTTGACTTTAAGCGTGTTGAAAATGCTTTGAATGGTGTTACTGAGTCTTAACAACTAACGCCTAGAACTCAGGGGTCAGAAATCAGGATATTCTTTGTACTTAGGTCTGAGAATCTGGCTCCTGTCATTTCAGTTATCAGTTATCAGTTATCAGTTATCAGTTATCAGTTGTCATCAAAGTGTTTCAGGAAATAGGGAATAGAGGAATGTCTGCGCCATATTTGCGTAGCGCTATAGTTTTATAGTCAGTAGTCGATATTCAACAGTCAGTAGTCGGCAGTCGGTAGTTATCAGCAAACATCGTATTCGCTGTTTGAGCGATGAACACTGCTTTTTTTTCCTTGCAAGCTTACTTGTTTCCTTCTGAATTAAATGCTTTTGAGTTTTTTTGATATCAAGTGGAAAAAATTTTGTTTTTAGGCTTGACAATTTCACTTAGGTTGTGGGTTAATATTAATAGAAATATTTCTCATTAGTTTGACCGAAATCTCCACTAACAATACTGAGGATTAAACATACTGTAAACGAAGACTTTGACTAAATATATTTTTCGCAATTTATTGAGATATTTTCTCATTTTTCAGAGGTAAATTCTGAGTACAGTAAGCTCTCAGGTATCTAAAGTTGCATCTTTTTCAAGAATTATTATGGATGAAATACTTAGATATCAAAGGCGATCGCGATTTTATCTGATAGTAGAGTATGCAGCTTGAATACGCAACAGCTTAATAGATATTGCTTTCAATAGAGTAGTTGCTATTCAAACTGTAACAGGAAACAGGGAACAGTGGGAAAAACATTTCCTCTAATTCGGATTACCATCCATAGTAAGCATTTAGCCGTCAGCTATCAGCTATCAACTATTGCTTCTAGTTTAAGATAAAAGCAATATTTAATTGTCTTGCTACAAAAGTTGCCTCCCTTACCTTAAAGTCAGTTGTTAATTTAAACACTGTCCTTAAGGAGACATTCTTGTTGCTGATAGCTGACAGCTAATAGCTGAATGCTTACCATCCGTATAAGTCCTAACCTATCTCTCTATTACTATGAATTAGTTAGTTGCTTCTAATGAATAAGTGGTCTGTATATTTATTTTGTGTAATTTTCAGGCATTAACTTAACAAGCAAATGACGAGACCTTTATTAGTTTATCTCTGTTCGATGATAATTACAATTTTGTCAAGTTATCAAAATAATTGGGTCGCCCAACCCCACCTTTTCAGGCGAAATATTTTTGGAAGCTTGCTCAAATCTCTTACTTCCCCTCCCAGGAGGGGTTAGGGGTGGGTTAACTTCTGACTTCTGACTTCTGACTTCGTTAATTAATCCCATCATTATCAGAAATAAACAATCAGAATTAATGGTAATTAGAATAATATTTAGCTCCTGAAAAGGATAAATTACTAAACTTAACTTCAGCAACTTAATTACATAAATAAAATAAATATAGGAAATCAAAACAAATGCAAAATTCACGAAAACTAGCTTCATGGAAAATCAGACAAGTAAACAAAAATGGTCATCAAAAAAACCAGACTAAATATTTAGAAGTAGAAACTAATGGGCAAAATAAAACAACCAACGTCAACAATAATTTGGATCGATTACAAACTGATTGGTCTGGTTATTGTGATGAATTAGATATTGATTAATTCTAATTCAATAACTTGAACTGCTAAAAGTTAGTTCATTAATTGATAATTGATAATGGATAATTGATAATTACCTCTGGTTAAAACCGTTACGGAATTGAATATAAGGAAATATTATTTCTTTTCTCTTGGTCGATGGTCGGACAGCGAGGAGACCTCGCCATCCCATCCTACAGAATGCTCCGCAAACGACCGCTGTCTTGGTCGATGGTCGGACAGCGAGGGGACCTCGCCATCCCTCGACCGCTTTTTCCCCTTAAAATGGTCGGCTTTAAACCAGAATTATTTAATTATTAATTATTAATTATTAATTATTCGGTAAGCATTCAGCTATTAGCTATTAGTTGTCAGCTCTCATGAGGGGGTTTAAATGAATATAGCCAGTTTTTGTAGTAAGTATAAATTCTGACTCAATGAATAAAGCTTTTATCTAAAACTAAAAGCAATAGCTGATAGCTGACGGCTGTTTACGCAGCATTCCGCAGGAAATGCTTACAAAGTTAGTAACATCTAACTAGCATTAAGATAAAAATTATCAAGGAAATAAAAAATGTCAAAAATTGGTCTTTTTGTCGGTACTACAACAGGAAAAACTGAATCAGCAGCAGAAATGGTTCAGGAAGAATTTGGTGGAGAAGATATAGTTACTATCCATAATATGGATGGGGTAAATACCGAAGATTTTGATGGCTATCAAAACATTATAATTGCTAGTCCCACTTGGAATATTGGTGAACTACAAAGTGATTGGGACGGTTTTTTTGATGAACTAGACAATATTGATTTTAATGGTAAAAAAGTAGCCTATTTTGGCACAGGCGACCAAATAGGATACGGCGACAACTTTCAAGATGCTATGGGTATTTTAGAAGAAAAAATCTCTAGTTTGGGTGGTAAAACTGTTGGATATTGGTCAACAGATGGCTATGATTATACTGAATCTAAAGCTGTCAAAAACGGTAAATTTGTAGGTTTAGCTCTTGATGAAGATAATCAAGCTGAATTTACAGAAGAACGTGTGAAAAAATGGGTAGCACAACTCAAAACAGATTTTGGGATTTAGTCGTAAGCATTCCGTAGGAAATGCTAATAGCTGAATACTTAAATTTAGTCTGATGTGATTCAGAGGGCAAAGGGAGATTTACGAAACTGTATTGAGCTATGAAAATCTACCTAACTTTCTAAATATATCAATGCTTGACAGAAGGAAGAAAGCTAGAGGAAAAAAAGAGAATTTAACAAATTAAACTAAGAAAAAGTTCAGGAGTCATGGCTGTCATAGTTGCTGAATTTAATTCTGTACAACTCGCAGATTTCGGGAGTAAGTTTGAGAGCTACGTTAAATCATATATTTGATGGTATTTAATTAGCTAGTAGGAAATTAATACCCACCAGTAATTAATATGAAATGTGAAAAAAATGCTATGGAAAATATCTTCAAATCCTGCTTTGAAAAGAGGGATATGTAGCAAAAAATTAGTATTTCATTGAATTATTTCTCTTGATTTTTCCTTCTAACTACTGACACCAGATTTAATCTATGAAACTCTCAAAACCTACTCCTGAAATTACCGAAAAATTTAGATATAAAGCTTCTCCATTCATGGAGAAAAAAGCGGTCGAGAGATGGATGGGTTTCCTAACCATATCCAATCGACCAAGAGAAGAAAAACATTCTTTTAACCAATCCTCTTAATTTATAAGAAGAGGTAATTCTAAATTCTAAATTCTGAATTCTGAATTCTAAATTCTTGAAATTCTTCCTTCTACACAATTATTCTGTACTTAAAGCTACTATTTACTAATTATTATCTTGATAACTTAGGAGAATGAAAACCAATGTCTAAGATTCCAGATGTATTGTGGTTAAATACCAGTCCTAGTCTACAAGTTTTTGACCGACGATTGATTAATTACCTATCAAGAAAAGTATTAATTGCTGAATGGGATTATTTTCAAACTGCTGATGAACCTTGTACTCTAGATATAGCTGTCACCTTACTCCATGATTATCTCAAATCTTTGAATCGACCTATTCATCTTATTGGTCATAGTACGAGTGGATTAGTGGGATTAATATATGCTCGTAAATATCCAGAAAGAGTGAAGTCTTTAACTTTATTATCTGTCGGCGTTCATCCTACAGTTGATTGGCAAGCACATTATTATGTACATCGCCATCTTTTACCTTGTAGTCGCCAAGTAATTTTGATTAATATGGTGAAGAGTTTATTTGGGGAGCAAGATAAAAAAAGTACTCAAAATTTAGTCAGGATATTGGAGAGAGATTTAGATTTATCTCCATCACCTCACTCATTATTAAGACGCCAAAGTATGGTTCCTAGAGGAGTTCCTGTACCTTTAATGGTATGTGGTGGCCATGACGATCCGATTATCGATCCTAACTTAATTGGAGGATGGCAAGCATTTTTAAAACCAGAAGATAGAATTTGGGAATGTCCTGAAGGTGGTTATTTTTTCCATCATTTTTATCCTCTAGATGTAGCACAATCACTACTAGAATTTTGGCAGAATAATGGACTGGTTTTATCGGATATAAGTCAGGAAGTAATAGCGAGTAAAATTTGATATTAGTCAAATAACTAGAGAGCAAATTATTATTGCTAATTATTGGCTGATTTTTCATAAAAATCAGTGTTTTATTTGGAAAAAACCGTAAGTAAATAGTTAGCAATCTCTTCAACTTTTTCCTAGTTATAGCGTTTCTCAGGTTAGCGATGTACAGTTATCTTTTTTATTTGTATTTCCCTGTTGCCTGTTGCCTGTTGCCTGTTGCCTAAAACCCAGAATTGTGTACCTCACAAGTATGATAATTGCTATATATACCGCTTCTCTAATTTATGAGACACAGTTTTAGACCCCCCCTAACCCCCCTTAATAAGCTATGCTTTACCCACATATTTCTTAACATAAAACGTAGACATTATTGACAAGTTATGGGTAAGTCTTAGTTCGTCTTTTTCGGGAGAAAAATGTATTGAAAAATACGTTTTTTTGATAACTGTAGACAGGATTCTTTCTCCCGCTCCTCCCCATCCTCCCCATCCTCCCCACCCTCTCACAAGGGTTTCAGGAGTTATGGGTAAGGGATAGCTTAATAAAGGGGGAACCGCTTAAAAAGGGGGGGAGGTGTCAAAGTCCCCCTTGATCCCCCTCCCGTCCCCCTTTCCAAGGGGGAAGCCAGATGTTGCTGCGCTTTTTGTTGAACGGGGGATTTAGGGGGATCGTAAATTTACCTCACAGGTATGATAATTGCTATATACGACTAAATATAATTAGTAATTTTTCCCAAATTATTAATTCAGAATAGAGTTAAAACTATGATTAATTTGCTTCCAGAATATCTACTTCAAAATCTAGCTCGTATCATTTTTATGACGGGTATTCTATTATTAATTACTATAAGTTTGCGGAATTTGTATTTAACCTTTAAGCAAGGAATAACTTATGTGAAACGACTGCATCAAATTCCTTGTAGTCGCTGTACATTTTTCACAGGAGATTATCGTTTGAAATGTACGGTACATCCTTATAATGCTCTCACTGAAACAGCTCTAAATTGTAGTGACTATGAACCAAATAATAATCTAGCAAAACCAATATTACAGCAATGTCAATCTAATTCACAATATTAGTAAGCATCTAGCAGTCAGCTATCAGCTATCAGCTTATTATCTTAGAAGGAGAAGTCAAAATTATGTCTGCATAGCATGACAAACGGAAATGCTGAATACTAATAGCTGTTTGCTTCTAATATCATGTCCGGTTGAATACTTATAAATAAATGACGGAGGAGTCAGGAGTCAGGAGTCAGGAGGGAAGAAAGAAGAAGAAAGAAGAAGAAAGAATTAAAGAGGAAGAAAAGGAGAAAGTTTTTTTATCACTAATTATCCGGACATGATATAACACTAACATTTTGCTGAAAAAGAACTCAGGAGTCAGGAGTCAGGAGTTAGTAAGTATAGAGAAAGAAAGGATTTGAATAGCATGAATTTTTAAATTCGTATTCAATGTCAAGTCGGAAATTTTCAACACAAATAAATAGGAGAATAATTGTGAGCTTAAATTCAGTAATTACTAAGCCTCATCAATTGAAGCAGCATCAATTTAAACGTCACCAATTAATACCATTAACAGATGTATTATTATGGCGAATAGATTCTGGGGTGGTTCGTACTCTTACCAAAAATGAAGAAGAAAATATAATTACTTTAGGATTTTGGGGTACAGGAGACATCGTTGGTCAACCTCTATTTCCATCTTATCCTTATCAAGTTGAATGTTTAACTATTGTAGAAGCAAGTATCTTACCAAAGGGTTATTTTTATACCCAAGAAGTAATGCTTTCCCACATTCAAAAAACTCAAGAGTTACTAAGAATTATTCTTTCTAGAAAAATCGAATTGCGACTGTTGAAACTATTAAAATGGTTGACCAATAGATTTGGCGATCGACTGCCAGACGGGAAAATATTGGATATTAGGTTAACTCATCAAGAATTAGCTGACATTATTGGCACCAGTCGCGTTACTGTAACACGACTACTAAATAAGTTTGAAAAAGAACAGAAAATAGGATGGTCTCATAATAATTGCCTAATTATTTTTAATCAGACATCTCCAGAAAATAGGGAGTAGGGAGTAGGGACCCACCCCTAACCCCTCCGGTGGAGGGGAAAAAGGGAGTAGGGAGTAGGGAGTAGGGAACCCACCCCTAACCCCTCCGGTGGAGGGGAAGAATTGATAATTTATGTGCCATAATTGATTTGATTTTTTATTATTGGAGATGTCTAGTAAAAAGACAAGTTGTCACCTCCTGCAATACTTTTAATCCTTGAATACTACCTCGAATAAGTTGAAAAGCAGGTAGTGGTTGCCGAAACATAGCGATCGCCAATACTAAAGGTTGCAAATTTCCAGATGATGTCAGAGCAGAAGTGATATTGGGAAGGTCATGGTAACAGTCATCGCTGACCACTCTCACTATCGCCACGGAGACAGGTAAATGAGCAAAGAAATTTAGAATTGCAAAACCTTCCATATCTACCACTTCTGCACCAGTATTTTTTCCCAATATTTGTTTTTCCGCTGCCTTGTAGATGAAGCGATCGCTAGTTAAACCTGTTACTAAGGAAGCTTTTCCTTTTAGATGTGTTTGCAACTTAGCTGTTAAAACACTATCGCAGTTTTGCCGGAGTAACTGAGAATAATCTTTTGATTTTGGGTTTAATACGCTGCCGTCTATATAGTGTTTACAATTGATTGGGGTTTGAGTCCCCATCCACTTCTTCCTTCTTGCTTCTTCCTTCTTGCTTCTTCCTTCTTCAATATATTCAACACACTCATTATAAATAACCACATCTCCAGGTTGATATTGACTAGATAGACTACCACACAATCCCATAACCAATATTGTAGAGGGTTGATGGGAGGAAAAATCTTGTCTTTTTTGCCAGTTATTCAAATAGCGAGTAACAGATGCAGCACCTATAGGCAAAGACAATAATTTAGGCTGAGATAACTGAGGGGTAAGACCACGCTTCACAGATTTTAGTTCTGGCCCTTGGACAACCAAAATTGTATCAATCATTTTACAGCAGTTTTCTAGTCTCGGAGGTACAAAGTTTTATTGCTCTAGGGAACAGGGAACAGGAAACAGGAAACAGGAAATATCAGGCTATTCTTATATCCAATCGACCAAAAGAAGAAATCAGATTTCCTTATATTCAACCAAGAACGGTTTTAACCAGAGGTAATTATTAATTATTAATTATTAATTATTAATTATTAATTATTAATTATTCATTATTCATTATCCATTATTCATTATTCATTTTTTAGTTCTGGCCCTTGGACAACCAAAATTGTATCAATCATTTTACAGCAGTTTTCTAGTCTCGGAGGTACAAAGTTTTATTGCTCTAGGGAACAGGGAACAGGAAACAGGAAACAGGAAATATCAGGCTATTCTTATATCCAATCGACCAAAAGAAGAAATCAGATTTCCTTATATTCAACCAAGAACGGTTTTAACCAGAGGTAATTATTAATTATTAATTATTAATTATTAATTATTAATTATTCATTATTCATTATTCATTAATGAAAACTGTACCTCACCCTTCCTCAAAAATGCTGTAATTATAAATACAAATGTTAAATAATTCTAAATTTTTGAACATCTTAAATTGCATACCCTCATATTTTGTAGGAAATATAAGTAATTAGCCAACGATAGAAGGGGGGAATTTTATAGATGTCAGCGTCTACAGACTATATTCTTAGCAATACTCAATTTCTCAAAGAACTAGAAAGACTACAGGCGATCGAACAAATTTTTGACCCAAAAACTCGTGAACGAATTTTAACAACTGGAATTACAGAAAAATGGCAATGTCTGGAAGTAGGAGCTGGAGCAGGAGCGGTCGCTAAATGGCTCGCAACAGTTGTTGGAGATAGTGGAAAGGTCGTTGCAGTTGACCTAGATACTCGTTTTTTAACAAATATTCAATCATCTAATATTGAAGTTTTAGAAGGAGACTTTTGCCATCTTGCGCTGGAAAGTCAATCTTTTGACTTAATTCATACCCGTTATCTTCTCATCCATATTCCAGACTTTCAACTTGCCTTATCAAAAATGGTAGATTTGCTCAAACCTGGTGGATGGTTAGTAATTGAAGAGCCAGATTTTTCTGCTGCTAAAGCTATTGCGGGAGATAGTCAAATGTGTCAGTCAGTAAACAAAGTCAATCTCGCTATTCAAAAAATGTTTACAGATAGAGGAACAGATTATGCTTTAGGAGCGAAGTTACCAGAGATATTGCAACAGTATGATTGGCAAAAGTTATCCGTAGAAAATGATGCTCCTATTTCTCCAGGGCGATCGGAAATAGCCAAAATGATGAAAATGTCTGCAATGCAGCTTACAGAAAAATATGTTGGAACTGGTAAAGCAAGTCACTCTGACGTTGACAACTATTGTTTGTTTGCAGAAGACCCCAATACACAGGCAATTTACTACGCAACAGTAGGAGTTATTGCACATTCTTGAGTAGGGGAGTAGGGGAGTGGGGGATTCAATAATTGATAATTGATAATGGATAATTGATAATTACCTCTCCCTAAAAGGAAGAGGATTGAATCAAAGGAAAATTTTTTCTTGTTTCTCCTTAAAAGGAGAGGCTTTAAACCTTAATTATTCGGTAAGGGAGTAGGGGAGTAGGGGAGTGGGGAAGTAGGACAGAAGTAAGCATCAGAATAATTAGGGCTTGCTGATTAAAGATCAAAGCATTGACTGATATTGGTTGTAGCATTTTTTAGTCTCAAAAAGTGTCAGCTTTTCGTTGGAAAAAGTTCATGCATGCTAGTATTTTGGGACGATTATGACAGAAAAATTGAGGGACAAAACGCCCGCTCCTACCTCCCCTAAATTCCCCGTTCCTACTGTCTCCTGTCTCCAGTATAGCTGTCTCCTACCCCTACTAAAAGACTTTCCATACGCAAACCCTAATTAATACGCTACTGGTATGCTAATTATCAACAATTTCATTCTGTGTTAATTACTTAATAATTGAAGTTTCACCTCACAAAAGCATTCTTTTTTCACCCTTGGTATAATATCAAATCCGTTTAATTCGGTATAAAAAAATGTTCCATCTTCAACCATTACCAAATATTTCTTAATCTCCCCATCTCCCCATCTCCTCATCTCCTCATCTCCCCATCTCCCCATCCCTCCATCTCCCCATCTCCCCATCTCCCCATCTCCCCATCTCCCCATCTCCCCATCCCTCCATCTAATTACACCGATGCTACCGGATTTGATATAACTCAATATTTGCTATAGATGAATCGGCATTGAATATTATTCACCATCTCAACTCTAGCTCTAGCAAATTTCAACGTTTCTTCCTCAGACAAAAATTGTCGAGCTGAAAAATCTCTAATAAAACGCTACTATCAAGCGGATAACTATTTTTTTTAAATAGTATTGCTTATGACCGAAAAATAAGGTCAATAGCTTCCCCTTTTTAGGGTATAAAAAAAGGAGAATTCCCTATTTTTGTAGCCTCCCTATTGCAGGAAGTACTGATAACTGATAACTGATAACTGAAATGACTTCTCAATCCTATCTTTACCTTCTAACTACATTATTGTCATTAATAAATCCACTTTTATTAATGCAGGCAAATGCTCAATCTCGACCTATGAAAATTCCTACTCCTTCCATTTCAGAAGAAGCAAAAGAAGTTTGTCCCCCACCAGCTTTATCTCGTCTCCAACGTCATACCATTACCACTGGAGAAACCATTGAAACTATTGCTCAAAAATACAACCTCATTCCTCCAACCCTCTTAGCATTTAATCGAGTACTACAGAAAGGTCAGCCAACCGTGGGTACTGAGATAATTATTCCTCCCTATAATGGTATCGCCGTGAAAGTACCTACTGGCACAACTTGGAAAAATGTTGCGGAAAATTATAATATCCGTGCCGATGCATTATATGAAGTTAATGGTTGCCCACAAACATCAGAACAACAGACACCAGAAGTGGTGTTTTTACCAGGAGTAAATTGGTCTCCAGGGCGAAAAGCACCTCCACAAATTTCTTCATTAAAAGGTTATCCTTTACCTTTTGAAACTAGGGTGATTTTAGGTTATGGTTGGTTACTACATCCGATTAAAAATCAAGTAGTTTTTCATAGTGGTTTAGACTTAATTGCTAATAGTGGTACATCAGTTTTTTCTGTAGGAGAAGGGATAGTAGCATTTGCTGGTAAACAAGGTAATTATGGCAATTTAGTAGTGATTAATCATGCTGCGGGCAAACAAACTCGTTATGCACATTTAGATTCTATCAATGTTATAACTGGTCAAAAAATTGCACAGGCAGAACTTTTAGGTACAGTTGGTCAGACAGGAAAACCTGATTTTGAGGAAGCTCATCTTCATTTTGAAATTAGATATAATTCTCCTTTTGGTTGGGTTGCCGAAAATCCTAATTCTTATATTGAAGTAGTTTTTCAGTGACTGGAAATAATCGCTAATAAAATTTAATTACTTATGAATACATACAACTGAGATTTCAACTACATATATCTCTATTTTGCTTCTATGTGTTATCAATAAATTTCTCTTCAGTAAATATCAATTTTGGCTATTCAGATGACAATCAGATAAAACTATGCCATAATTAATCTGAGGAGTATTTTAATTTTTTTAGGAAATGCTGAGTAAACTTCCTCTAAAAAATGAATTGATAATTTATTCCTAAGCAATATCAAGCACACTAACTAGAATAAAAATCAGGAGTATAGATGATGATAGGTGTACCGCTTTACTTAATGATGTTATGTTTCCTAGCTACTATTATCTGGGAAAAAGTAAAATATAATTCTGAAGTAGATTCTCAAAGCTAAATTCAGAACTCAGGAAATTTTTGCTCCTCCACTGGTTCTGTACAAAATGATTCAAACTCCCTATATCTACTGATAAGATTTAGTTATTTATGGAATGTATAGCAGAAGTAAGAAAAAAGAAAGCTTTAGCTATCTAGGAGATAAGGAAAAAGGTTGAGTATTAATATTCTATTGTTTTGTTTGAGATATTCCATCAGTCAAGAGTAATCATGGTAGTTGCTATATATTCTTCCCCTATCTTTCAAGATTAGCCCTATAGCAGAAGGAACAAGGAAGAAGAAACAAGGAAAAGTCTTACGTTATCTGAGTTTTAAACTTTTGAACTGTCCGCGCCCTTTCCTTTGCTATATCTATAACTTTAAACTTTGATATGAGCAGGTTTTGTGCGAAGGTTATTGGAAATATAAATTAACTTTTTCTTGTTATATCTAGGTAGCATTGTATCAATAGTCCCGGTCTGAAGTTAATGAATATTAATACTAAGTCCCCATCAGTAAAAAAACTTTAAAAAAACATAAAATTCCACCTTACTAAGAAACTTTTAATATATTTTTTCAAAGTTAATCACAACTAGATTTAAAAAGTAAGAGATTTACCGAAAATTTGGGTCTAAAGCCTCGCCCTTCTAGGGCGACTTTTTAGTTGATTTTATTTCTATAAATATGTTATCATACTGTTAGTTCAAATAGGAATCATGAAAGCTAGATTTAAGTATCGCATATATCCAAAACCGGGACAAGAATACCGATTAGCCAAGCTATTTGGTTGTGTCCGTGTAGTTTGGAATGATAGCCTAGCTTGTTGTCAACAAAAGTATAAATCGGGAGAAAAGAAACCTACTAATTCTCAACTACAAAAACAGTTTATCACTAAAGCTAAGAAGGCTGAAGACAGAGAATGGTTATCAGAAGTTTCTACCCACCCCTCTGCTCCCCTCCCAGGAGGATGGGGGTGGGTGCAATCTTTAAATGATTTAAACCAGGCTTATCAAAACTTTTTTAAATCGACTAAAGGCCAGAGAAAAGGTAAACCTGTTAAACCTCCTAAATTCAAAAGTAGAAAGTCAAAACAAACTGCAAAATTTACACTCATGAGGTTTTAAAGTTGGTCAGCATAAAGTCTATTTAGCCAAAGTTGGAAAAATCAAGATAGTTTGGTCAAGGGAGTTACCTGCTACTCCATCATCAGTAACAGTAATTAAAGATTCAGCTAATAGATATTTCTTAAGTTTTGTAGTAGAAATACAACCAGAAGTCTTACCTCAGACTGATAATTCAGTAGGTATAGATTTAGGCATTTCTACCTTTGCTACATTTAGTGATGGTACAAAGGTTGATGCTCCTAAGCCACTTAAGAAACGAATTAAAAAATTAAGAAAGGTAAAGTTTGTCATTATCTCATAAAACTAAAGGCTCTAAAAGGTATGAAAAAGCACGGGTTAGAGTAGCTAAATTCCATGCAAAACTGAAAGATACACTCGTCAGATTTTCTACATAAATTATCTACTAAAATAATTCGTGAAAACCAAACAATTGTTTGAGAAGATTTGTTTGCGTTTGCGTAGCATCCCGTAGGGAAGCATTCCGAAGGAAACGTTTCTGGCATGGTTAAGAATCGCAAATTATCCAGAGCAATATCAGATTTAGGTTGGAGAACTTTCAGGACATTCCTAGAAGGAAAAGCAGAAAAATATGGTCGTGATTTTAGAGTCATTAGTCGTTGGGAGCCAACATCTCAAATCTGCTCATGCTGTGGGTTTAAAGGTGGAAAATTAGACCTTCAGGTGCGAGAGTGGGAGTGTCTAAACTGTGGTGCAAAACACGACCGTGATGAAAACGCAGCAATAAATATATTAGTCGCGGGCGGGCAGTCCGAGACATTAAACGGACGTGGAGGCAAGTGTAAGACTACTGCCAAAGTAGCAGCAGCCAATGTTAGCGGAGCTATGCGCCAGCAAAGCGTCAACCCACCGAAGAGCTAAGGCTCGGTAGGAATCCCCGTGCCTTTAGGCCGGGGAGGATGTCAAGAGCAAGATTCTCACACTGTTTAACCAACAAATTTAATTAAACTAGACACGCAGTAATACTATCAAACAGAATATTAAATTCTCCCTACTCAGCTATCTGCGATCGCCTCTGACCCTAAGCAACTGATGGCCGATGGACAATATCCCTTCAATTGTAATAAATTGTTACAATAATGATTGAAACATAATTTAATTGTATAGATATTATGCATCTGACTTGGTTAGATAGTAATTCCTGGTTAATTGAAATTGGAGGCAAACAACTCCTGCTGGACCCTTGGTTAGTTGGCCCTCTAGTTTTCGGCAATCTACCTTGGTTATTCAAAGGAGAGAGACGTACTCCCCGTGCCATACCAGAAAATATAGACCTAATTGTGTTGTCTCAAGGTTTAGAAGACCATGCTCACCCCCAGACCCTAAAACAGTTAGACAAAAATATTCCTGTGGTCGCTTCTCCCACTGCGGCAAAAGTAGCACAGGAGTTGGGTTATTCTCAAATAGTCACGCTTGCTCACGGTGAGACATATTCTTTTGACAATAGTATTGAAATTAGAGCAGTTCCTGGTTCACTTGTTGGTCCAACTTTAGTAGAAAACGGTTACATTTTTAAAGACCTAAAGACAGACAATACAATGTACTATGAACCACACGGCAACCATTCTGAAAAAATCAAAGAATTTGCTCCTATAGATGTGGTAATCACCCCGATTATAAATTTGAATTTACCGTTAGTCGGGCCGATAATTAAAGGAAATGAAAGTGCTTTACAAGTAGCTCAATGGTTAAAACCCCAAGTAATGTTACCTACAGCAGCAGGGGGCGATATAGATTTTCAAGGATTATTAATATCTTTACTCAAAGCAGAGGGAAGTGTAGAAGAAACACAACTTCAGTTAACCAAAAATAATCTGGCAACAAAAGTAATAGAGGCTCAACCTGGAGAACGTTTTGAAGTTCAATTAGAGCAAAGAGTATTAGCTAATTAGGGTTTGCGCTCAAAAGTCTTTTAGTAGGGGTAGGAGACAGGAGACAGGAGACAACCCACCCCTAACCCCTCCTGGGAGGGGAGAAATAGGAATGAGCGAGGAGGTAGGATTCATTAATTGATAATGGATAATGGATAATTGATAATTACCTCTGGTTAAAACCGCTACGGAATTGAATATCAGGAGATATTATTTCTTCTCTTGGTCGATTGGATATGGCGAGGAGACCCGCTCTTGAGGTGAGCCGCTCCGAATTGCGCCATCCCACCCTACGGGAAGCTCCGAAGATAGAGCTCCGTTCCGAGATGCGCGTTTCGCGACAGCGTTGCGTTGCGCCAGCTTTGCGAAGCAAAAGCAAACGACCGCTGTCTTGGTCCATTGGATATGGCGAGGGGACCTCGCCATCCCTCGACCGCTTTTTTCCCCTTAAAAGGGGAGGCTTCAAGGCGCGAATTATTTAATAATTAATAATTAATAATTAATAATAATTCGGTAATAATTGTCCCAATATTGTTCTACCATAGTCAGCCCAAAATACTAGCTTTTTGCAGCTCTAGGCACCGAAAAGCTGGCACTTTTTTGAACCCCAAAAAGGCTAATACCAAATTGATAAATGTTTGCTACAAATAGTTAGGGTATTTATTCTAATGCGCGAATGCGCGAATTTAGAATGCACTTGGGGATAGATTTAATACCATTTTTGATGTTGCTAATTACCTTTTTCGTCAAACATACTTTATCTGAAAGTATTTTTATGGTGCTTGTTATTCGTAACATTCTTTTTTCAAAATGGTATAATACCTTATATTTATCAATACGCGCGAGAATTAATCAGCAACCCCTAATTAAACTTAAGCATTCAGCTATTAGCAGGTAAGCAATCAGATGCATGAAAATATTCAAACAATAACTGAGGTTAGGTTATGGGCAATTTAATTAATGAACTTTAATTCTCCTTGATGGATAATTCCCTTCTAGTATGATAATCAGTTTATAACACATAGCTGCTAGCTGATGGCTGACTGCTGAATGCTTACCAGAAAATTGGGTTTAAAGCCTCGCCCATAAGCGGGCGACTTTATTAGTAGTTGATTTTATTTCAATAAATATGTTATCATATTGTTAGTTTAATAGTCAAATTATGAAAGCTAGATTTAAGTATCGTATCTATCCAACACCAGGACAAAAATACCGAGAGCGCAAAGCTATTTGGTTCGGTCCGTGTGGTTTGGAATGATAGTCTAGCTTGCTGCCAAGAAAAGTATAAATTAGGAGAAAATAAACCCACTAATTCAGAACTACAAAAACAGTTTATCACATCTGCTAAAAAGACTGAATACAGAGAATGGTTATCACAAGTTTCTGCTATACCATTGCAGCAATCATTGAATGATTTAAACCAGGCGTTGCTCTAACTTTTTTAAATCGACTAAAGGTCAGAGAAAAGGTAGACCCATTAAACCTCCTAAATTTAAAAGTAGAAAGTCAAAGCAAACTGCTAGGTTTACACTCGTGAGGATTTAAAGTTGGTCAACATAAAGTTTATTTAGCCAAGATTGGAAAGCTGAAAATAGTTTGGTCAAGAGAATTACCTGCTGCTCCATCATCAGTAACAGTAATCAAAGATTCCGCTCATAGATATTTCTTGAGTTTTGTAGTAGAAATACAACCAGAAGTATTACCTAAAACTGATAATTCAGTAGGTATAGATTTAGGTATTAAAACCTTTGCTACATTTAGTGACGGTACAAAGATTGATGCACCAAAACCACTCAAAAAACGAATTAAGAAGTTAAGAAAGGTAAAGTTTGTCATTATCTAATAAAACTAAAGGCTCTAAAAGGTATGAAAAAGCCAGGATTAGAGTAGCTAAATTCCATGGCAAACTGAAAGATACGCTTGACAGATTTTCTACATAAATTATCTACTAAAATAATTCGTGAAAACCAAACAGTTGTTTTAGAAGTATGACAATGTATCTGGAATGGTTAAAAACCGCAAATTATCCAGAGCCATATCAGATTTAGGCTGGAGAACATTCAGGACTTTTTTAGAAGGAAAAGCAGAAAAATATGGTCGCGATTTTAGAGTAATTAATCGTTGGGAGCCAACATCCCAAGTTTGCTCAAATTGTGGCTTTAAAGGTGGGAAGCTAGACCTGAAGGTGCGAGAATGGGAGTGTCTAAACTGTGGTGCAAAACACGACCGTGATGAAAACGCAGCGATAAATATATTAGTCGCTCCTTGGGCATGCCTCCTCCGGAGGAGCTACGCTAACGGAGACAAAAAACGGACGTGGAGGCAAGTGTAAGACTACCGCCTACGGTAGCAGCAGCCTGTGAGACGTCAACCCACCGAGGAGTTACGGCTCGGTAGGAATCCCCGTGCCTTTAGGCCGGGGAGGATGTCAAATTAGCAGCTAGCACTTCAGCAATAAGACTTTGCTTTTCAGGACAGGGTTTAAATTAAAATAGAATTTAACGACTTTTGTAGTAATATTTAATCCTGGCTGAATTAATACAGCTTTGAAAATTCACCAAAAGTAATAGCTTATAGCTGATAAATCATGACTGAATGCTTACCATTAAACTACATTTAATTCACAGCTTTCAATGATAATTGGTAAGTTACTATGCAAAATTAATTACACATACTATTGACTCCCTGTTCCCTTTTCCCTCTCTCAACTAGGAAATTTATTTTGCACGACTACTTATATTTTGGAATCTGTTAACTATTAATTTTCTGAAGCTAATTTTTTAATATTTCAGGTTAATAATATGATTAATCTCATATTGCATGACTGGCTTTTCCTATGATATAGCAATCAGGAATCAGATGTGATAATTGAGGTGTTATTTTAAAATATAGAATATAGCAGTTATCTGATTCTTATGTATTCGTTTCTTCCCTATTCCCTATTCCCTATTCCCTATTACCTATTCCCTATTCCCTATTCAAGTAGCGCTATAAAAGTATGATTAATTTTCGTTTGATTTTTACAGTAATATTATCCTTGTTTTTAATTATTAGTAATTCTCAACCAGTTTTAGCTTCTATTCATACTTATCCCGAATCTTCTACACAAATCATGTATCGTTCTCGGCAAAGTTTGCGAGACCTTTCAGATAGAGCATGGCAGATTATATTATATAAAAGGATAAAATCTGGTAAACTCATAACTTTAAACTTACGATTGGTAGGATTTCCTGGAATTATTGAATTAGCTCATCCCCAAAAATTACAAATTACTACTGGCAGTGGTAATATCTGGAATGCAGAGGATATTTTAGTTGATTATTCTTTTCCTGCTAATGTTGGAGAATATGACTTTTTGGAAGTAATGAGAAAATTAAATTATGATACTCCACTGCGAATAAATATACCTTTGCAAGGTGAAAATTTAGCAGAATTAGTCGTACCAATTTTTGCTGTTAAAGAATGGCGAAAATTGTTCGATGAAGTTAATTTTTGGTAATTTTTACCGAATAATTAAGGTTTAAAGCCTATCCTTTAAAGGGGAAAAAAGCGGTCGAGGGATGGCGCAATTCGGAGCGGCTCACCTCAAGAGCGGGTCTCCTCGCCATATCCAATCGACCAAGAGAAGAAAAAAATTCCCTACCGCGTCAATCTTCTTCTTTTCAAGGAGAGGTAATTATTAATTATTAATTATTAATTATTAATTGTTGAATGTATTCTAGCTAAGAAAAAATTGGCTCTTGACAATTACTGATGATGAATCTTAGACTAGGAAATGTTTTTCCAACTGTTCCCTGTTCCCTGTTCCCTGTTCCCTGTTCCCTGTTCCCTGTTCCCTGTTCCCTGCTATAGTTGAAATTAATTAAGGAGAAAAAAAGTGAAAAAATAATTATAGTTTGCTTATTAATATTTACATTGATAAACTTTATAGAAATGCCCACTGCATTAGCAGCAGGAACAGCAAAAGGAGCAGAAATTTTTCAGATTAATTGTGCTGGTTGTCATGCTAGAGGAGGCAATATTGTTAGATGGTGGAAAAACTTAAAAATAGGAACTTTGAAAAGAAATAAACTTGATTCTGTTGAGGCGATCGCTTACTTAGTTAAGAATGGAAAAAATAATATGTCAGCTTATCAAGACCGTTTAACTCCAGCAGAAATTGAAACTGTATCAGCTTATGTATTGAAGCAAGCAGAAAATGGTTGGCGTTAATATTTAATTTAGACCGACTTTAGGATGCAAGTAATGGAAGTAGAGTTAGAAAAGCTAAATCGACAACCTGAAGAATTCCAGCAAGAAATAAGAAAGCTAATTCAAGATAATCAGCTTGATTTAGCTACTAAAAGAGTAATGGATTTTGCTGATGATTTTGCAGTTTATAAAAAACGTAAATATGAAGCAATTGAATTTCAGCGTCGCTATACTGAACTGAGAGAGGATAAACGAAAGTCTAGTTCTTCAGAAGAAACTATCAGGGAAAAATTTTCAGGTTTAACTTTTTCTGCTTTAGAGTTTGTTGATTTAATAGTTGAAGAATATAGAAAAATTTACTTACCAATACCAACAGTTGTTCCTCCACAAGAAGATAAAAATAAGCTGTCTTTCAAATCTAATCAAAAAGATAATATAGCAATCAGGAATGAGTTGTGAGAATTGAGATATTCCTTAAAAGTATAGAATATAGCAATTATTATATTCATATGATATGTTTTTTTCTTCTTCTCTGTTCCCTGTTCCCAGATCCGGTGTTCCCTAAAAGTTTTCAAGATCTTACAACTCAAATCATATTGCTATACTATCAATGTTAATGAAAAACTTCCAGAGAGAGAAAATACCGAAAACAAGATACCAAAAACTCCATTAGAAAAAATAAAGGAATCACGGAAAAAGCAAAAAATCAGATATTAAAAGCTCTAATATAGTAGCTAATGTCAGAGATATTACCAAAAAATATTCAGGTAAATTAACAGACTTCCAGTTATCCGTATCGGAATTAGAATTAAAATTCGGAGAAATTACCTCTGTTGTTGGTGAAAATGGTAATGGAAAAACGACTTGATTAAGAATAATTGCTGGTGAGTTACAGCAAACCAGCGGTATTATTAAATATCCAGCTTTGACAAAATCAAAGATAAATCTTGGTACAAAATAAAACAACAAATAGGATATGTTCCTCAAGAGTTGCCACAATGGACAGGAAAGCTAGTTGATAATCTGCATTTTGCAGCAGCTATTCATGGTATTAGAGGAGAAAAAAATGAAGATGAAGTTGATTTTATTCTCTGGCGACTTGGTTTAGATAAGTATAGAAATGCAACTTGGAATGAGATTTCTGGTGGTTTTAAAATGCGATTTGCATTAGCTAAAGTCTTGGTCTGTAATCCTCGATTTTTAATATTAGATGAACCTTTAGCAAATCTTGATGTTAATACTCAGTTACTATTCTTACAGGATTTAAGATATTTAGCTGATTCTCTTGCTCATCCTAAGACTATTCTTTTGAGTTCACAACATTTATATGAAGTTGAAAGTATTACTGACAATATTATTTTTATCAAAGAGGGTGCTGTAATTTACAATGGCAATTTAGAAGATTTTGGTAAAGATAAGGAAGAAAATGCTTTTGAATTAGGTTGTAACTTATCAAAAAATGAATTAATGGATTTACTTGAAGAAATATCATACACTCAGATTGAAATGGTTGGTCACAATCAATATATTATCAACGCCTCAAAAAATATTGGTAGTAACGAAATGATTAAAGTTTTTATTGATAATGATATTACCTTGAAATACTTTAGAGACATAAGTAAATCTACTCGGCGTTTATTTAAGAAAGAAAAATGAAAATCCACGGCTAATAATAGGTAAGCATTCAGCGGTCAGCTATCAGCTTTATAGAATTTAAAAGTATCAGTAATAGAATTGCCCATTACTTAACCTTAGCAGTAAGTGCGAGCTGCATCTATATTTCCCTCCATAGAGTTGAAAATATAGTAGAAATTAAACGAGTACTTGATTCATTCATTTTTATTGCTGTTTGCGCAGCATTCCGCAGGAATAGCTGACTGCTAATAGCTGTTTGCGCAGCATTCCGCAGGAAATGCTTACAACAATAGACTTTTAAATCCAGGATTTATCAAGAAATTGGATCAATATTTGTTGCTTAATTATCCTAGACTATGGATTTCAAAAATACCCTATGTTTTTGATTATGGAGTTTGGGCAAATATAATCTTAAATTTTCTAGTTTTCATATTTTTTAGCGAATCTAGTAAATCTCATCTAATAGATGAATTTATTAGTTTTATCATTTTCATAGTGATGTTAATTGAAGTAGGAGCATTTTTACTGGTTTTTAAAGAAGTTAATAAAAAAGCAACTCCTGAACAAGCTGAAGCAGTGGAGACTATGGCAGAAGATGCAGAAATCCTTGTTAAAGAATCAAGAAAAACTCAACCAAGACTTCATTAATGGGTAATTACCTTTCCCTAAAAGGAAGAGGATTGACCAATAAGGAAAAAAATTTATTTTTTCCCTTGAAAGGGGAGGTTTTTAAGCTAAATTGTTTAATTATTTAATTATTTAATTATTAATTATTCGGTAAATGGTATGAAATGAGTCCTGAAATACTTAAAGATGCTGCAAAAAATATGGGATAAATTGCTATACCAGTGCTTAAATTAGTAGATAAGATAACTTCACTTTGACTACCTTAGAAGCAGCTAAAACTGTAGGTTGGGTTTCACTTTTTTCTACCCAACCTATGTCTAAGAAACTGAATAGATAGAGAAAATATTTTCCACTCCCCAAAAATCAAAACAACCTGAGAAAAAGCCGTAATTCCATTTTCATCCGAAGGAAGTTTTAAGGGTTTTCAAAAGGTATTAGAAACTTACGCAAAAAGCAAATACATCTGTGTTGGTAGGGTTTGCTAAAAAAGTCTTTTAGAAAGGAATCTTGATTGAATAAAAAGTCATGTGTATAGGCAAGTAAACCCAGTTAAACTTTACGATATCACAAAAATTGTAGGGATGCAATCGAAAATCCTTTGGCACGAGTTTTTTCATTTACTAAAGCTCCCAGAGCAGGAGGGTGAAAATTTTTCCTTGTATTTCCGAAAGAGCAATAGTCGTTTCATTTGCTGAAGCTTCAGGAGATAGAGGATGAAATTTTTTTCCTTCTATTTCCAAAACAGTAATAGTCGTTTCATTTGCTGAAGCTTCAGGAGATAGAGGATGAAATTTTTTTCCTTGTATTTCCGAAAGAGCAATAGTCGTTTCATTTGCTGAAGCTTCAGGAGATAGAGGATGAAATTTTTTCCTTCTATTTCCAAAACAGTAATAGTTATTTCCTTTGCTGAAACTCCCGGAGATGGAGGGTGAAAATTTTCCTTCCCCAAATATTGACTAAATATAAAATTTTTATTATGATAATTATTATCATAACTATTTAAACAGTCAAATGCCTATAAATTAAGGAAATCAGCCTAAAGAATCTCTTGAGTCAACAAACAATAACAACTTCCCAGCTAGTTAGTAACTCATCTAACATAACGAAAATCGACTCATTATGACTGGTTTTCTTGTTAATGACAAAACGACCTTACTGTATAGTATTCTTCAAAATAAACAAGATATTAACAGTAGCTGTCTTCGTCAATAAATTTAGTAATAATGAATAATTCACTACAATTAGATATTCCTAAAAGAGGGATGCCAGTTACTATTATTACTGGATTTCTAGGCAGTGGTAAAACAACCCTAATAAATCAAATTTTGTGTAATAAGCAAAACTTAAAAGTAGCAGTATTAGTTAATGAATTTGGGGACATTAATATAGATAGTCAGTTATTAGTAGATATTAATGAAAACATGGTAGAACTTAGCAATGGTTGTATTTGTTGTACTATCAATGAAGGATTAGTAGATGCAGTCTACCAAATTTTAGAACGGGATGAAAAATTGATTATTTAATTATAGAAACCACTGGTTTAGCAGACCCCTTGCCAATTATGTTAACTTTTTTGGGTACAGAGTTAAAAGATCTAACTTACTTAGATTCTGTACTAACTTTAGTGGATTGTGAAAATTTTACACCAGACCATTTTGATAGCGAAGCAGCTTTAAAACAGATTGCTTATGGGGATATTATTTTACTCAATAAAACAGATTTAGTCTCCCAAGATAAAGTAGATTATTTAGAGTCTTATATTAAAACTATAAATAATGCAGCTAGGATTTTGAGGAGTCAGTACAGCAAGATACCATTCTACTTAATTCTAGATGTAAATCTATCCAAGCTTCAACCTTATTTGATAGAAGACAAGAATCATCAGTATGAACTACAAAAAAAACCTAAAAATCATCTCATAAATGATGGCTTTACATCTATTTCGTTCCGAAGTAAAAGACCTTTTTCAATGCTAAAATTTCAACATAATTTTCTAGATGAATTGCCAGAGAATATATTTAGAGCAAAAGGAATTCTTTGGTTCCAAGAAAGTGAATCAAAACATATATTTCAATTGAGCGGTAAGCGCTACGATATGCAAGTAGAGGAATGGTCAACTACTCCGACAAATCAGTTAGTATTAATTGGCCGAGACTTGAATCCATTAATAATTCAACAAGGCTTAACAAACTGTCTAACTATGTGATAAATTAAGAACGGTGATTATCAGAGAAATACAGATAATAATCCTCATAACTAATCTTATTTATGTTGGAAAATCTCTGCCAAACTCTCCGACAAAATATTAACCTTCAAACCTTTGAACTATGACTTTATCAAAAGTTCCAGAATTTGTTTCTACCAATGATTTGAAAACAAAATCTCAGCCTCCTGTTACAGAAGCTGAAATGATTCAAGCGGTAAGAACTTTATTAATAGGATTAGGAGAAAATCCGGATCGGGAAGGATTATTAGATACTCCTAAACGGGTAGTAAAAGCCCTAAAATTTCTCACTTCAGGTTATCATCAATCTCTAGATGAATTGCTGAATGGAGCTGTTTTTAGTGAAGATATCTCAGAAATGGTTTTAGTTCGAGATATCGATCTTTTTAGCTCTTGCGAGCATCATATTCTACCTATTATTGGTCGCGCTCATGTAGCATATATTCCCAATGGAAAAGTAATTGGACTATCAAAAATTGCTCGAATTTGTGAAATGTATGCCCGACGTTTACAGGTACAAGAACGTCTAACAGCACAAATAGCTGATGCACTTCAAGGATTACTTAAACCTTCAGGTGTTGCTGTAGTTGTTGAAGCAACTCATATGTGCATGGTCATGCGTGGAGTACAAAAACCAGGTTCTTGGACAACTACTAGCGCTATGCGTGGTGTTTTTGCTGATGATGTGAAAACTCGTCAGGAGTTTATGAGTTTAATTAGGCATAGTAATTCTTTTCATTAGTTCGTTAATTTTTTAAGTTAAGCGACAATAACTAAAAGTTGATTGGTCTTAAAATTTCTGATTATGCTAAGACAAAAAGCATTAATACTAAAATCAGAAAGGAAGAGATTTTTTGCTCCATACTTAGAATTGCTCCTATTAACTTACTAAGTAGGTGAGCATCAATAAATGTAACAGGACTTACGCACCCAAATAAGAAATCGGGTTTATTGCCCTAATTATGGTTTTTTAAACCACGAAATTTAGTTGGTAAACCTGGTTTTTGCGTAAGTCCTGTTTATTAATATTTATGTTTTTCCATGTTACGAAAATACCTAATTCATTAGGTGCACAAATGACAGAAGGTGCGGAACTTTTTTAGATTCATTATGTAGGTTGTCATGCTAATGGAGTTCAAGAATGCGCGAATTTAGAATGCGCGAATTTAGAATTACCTCTCCTTGAAAAGAAGAGGATTGATTCAAAGGACAATTTTTATTTATTATCCCCTTAAAAGGCTATGCTTTATAAACATCTTTCTTAACATAAAACTTGACACCATCTACAAGTTATATACTAGCCTTTCAAAGATTTTTGCCAGAGAAAAAGTGTATTAAAAATAGATTTTTCTTGATAACTTAAGTAGTTTTTCCTATTTACTATGATTCTTTCTCCCTTCTCCCCTGCTCCCTCACAGGAGTGCGCTACCAGATGCGTCTGACGCCGACGCGGGGTCGCACCGCTACTCCCCTTCCCCTCCACGGTCGGGGTTAGGGGTGGGTAACACAAGGTTTTCAGGAGTTCCTTATAAGGGATAGCTTAAAAGGGGAGGCTTTAAATCACAATTTTTCGGTAATATTGTTAGATGGGGAAAAAATTTCAAAATAGAAACTTTGGAAAGAAATAAACTAGATTTTGTGAAGGCGATCGCTTACTTGAGTTAAGAATGGGAAAAATAATATGTAAGCTTACAAAGACTGTTTAATAGAAACAGAGATAGAAACTGTATCTGGTTATGTGTTGAAGCGGGCCAAAAATGGTTGGCATTCTGAAGGGGCGATCAGTAAAGTAAAAGTTTTTGGGATAATCTTTTTAACAATTGATAATGAATAATTGATAATGAAAGAGTTTTTTAATCTCTAGTTTATATCCCCCTTCCCCCCTTTGAAAGAGAGTTAGCCTTCAAAGTCCCCCTTTCTAAGGGGGATTTAGGGGGATTGTCAATGTACTTCATAACTTTGGGAAATGCTATAATACCCTCATTATTCATTATCAACTTATGAATTCTCCTAACACAAATAATCAGAATCAGGTCCCGCGATGTTTTCGAGAAAGAATACAGATCGCTAAAGACAACAAACTTAAGGAGTTAGACTTAAGCAGTGATTTTTTTAGCAGAGAAAAATTAACTGAAATTCCTGCTGAGGTTTGGGAATTAGAGCAGTTAGAAATATTAAATTTAAATGTTAATCAATTAACAACCATTCCAGAGTCTATCTCTCAACTCACTAATTTAATTCGGCTTGATTTAGCTCTTAATCGATTAACAACTATTCCAGAATCTATCTCTCAACTCACCAATTTGACTGAACTTGATTCAGCTCTTAATCAATTAATAACTATTCCAGAATCTATCTCTCAACTCACCAATTTGACTGAGCTTGATTTAAGTAGTAATCAATTAATAAATATCCCGGAATCTATTTCTCAACTCACCAATTTAACTGCACTTCGTCTAGGCCATAGTTATTTAATAACCATCCCGAAATTTATCTCTCAACTTACCAATTTAACTGTGCTTGATTTAGTTGATAATCAATTAGCAACTATCCCGGAATTTATCTCTAAGCTCACCTATTTAACTGTGCTTGATTTAAGTGATAATCAATTAACAACCATCCCGGAATCTATCTCTCAAATTACCAACTTAACTCAGCTTTATTTAGGTTTTAATCAATTAACAACTATCCCATAATTCATCTCTAAACTCACCAATTTAATTGTACTTCGTTTAGGTAATAATCAATTAACAACCATCCCGGAATCTATCTCTCAACTTATCAATTTAACTCATATTGATTTAAGTGATAATCAACTAACAACCATCCCGGAATCTATCTCTCAACTTATCAATTTAACTCATATTGATTTAATGAAAAATCAATTAAAAAATACACTATAATCTATCTCTCAACTCACCAATTTGATTCAGCTTTATTTAGGTTTTAATCAATTAAAAAATATTCCATAATCTATCTCTCAACTCACCAACTTTACTGAGCTTTATTTAAGTGGAAATCAATTGACAAGCATCCCAAAATCCATCACTAAACTTACCAATTTAACTGCGCTTTTTTAAGTGATAATAAATTTAAAAATATCCCGGAATCTATCACTAAACTCACCAATTTAACCAAAGTTGATTTAAGTCGTAATCCCCTGGAAACTCCACCAATAGAAGTTGCTGAAAAAGGAATAGAATCAATTAGAGAGTATTTCCAACAAATAAAATGAGAAGGAAAAGATTATATCTATGAAGCAAAATTACTAATTAATGGATAGTGAAATTTTTCTCTTCTATTGCGTATAGTTTTTAGGCTCCTTAAAACGGCTTTCCTGAAACCTTTGTATTTCAAGAAAAGATACCAAATGGGTTTTATAGATTCATATACTTTCCTTCTTTACTTCTTCCTTCTCTCCTAGATAACTACAGCTTCTCTCCTATGAACCTATCCCACTATTTTTAACAAACTTATTTCTTTAAGTAAAATGTGTTTAAAAAGCTTAATTTTTGGTTTTTAACTCTCAAAATATTTAAGGTTTTTAGCAAAAATATTATTAGTGGGATAGGTTCTATATAACTAAAGTATTCTTCCTTAAATCAAACTACTTAACTTTAGATTTCTTTCTCGTAAAACCTCAGCATAAAGCATTTCCAATTGAGCAATATTTCGACTCAAAGTATAACGTTCTAAAACTCTCCGACGCGCTTTTTGACCCAAAATAGTAGTTAACTCAGGATGCTCCTTAAACAAAGGCAATAAAGTTTGCAACTGAGTAGTAACATTATGAGTATTCAAAATTATACCCGCACCATTTTCCAACACCTCACCATCAGCACCCGCATCCGTCGCCACACAAGCCAAACCACAAGACATTGCTTCCAACAAAGCCAAAGACAAACCCTCAACCAAAGAAGGTAAAACAAACACATCCGCACCACGCAAAATTTCTATCCGTCGTTGTTCATCACTCACATATCCAAACCAACTAACTCCCTTCACATCGCTATAGAAAATTTGCAAAGAAGCAGCTAATGGTCCATCACCAACAATAATCAAATGGCTACCATCTCCCATATCAGAATGTTTCCAAGCCTTAAGTAGAGACTCAACATTCTTAGCCGTAGAAATACGACCTAAATATAGAAATATACGTTGAGCATTTAACCCAGCCTTGAGACTAGACATACCAGGACAATATTTATCTACATCAACCCCATTGGGAATTACTGCCACTTTATGGCCAGGAACTCCTAATTTCACCAAGAAATCTCGCTGTATTTCAGAAAAAATAATAACTCGGTCATAATGTGCCAAAAAAGGAGCATATAACTGATAAGCCAAAAATTGAGTCCCAGATTTAATATTGCGCGGTTTACTATCAAACTGGGCATGAAAAGTAGCTACTAAAGGGATATTTAGTTCTTCGCAAATTTCAGGCAGTAAAAAATCAAGAGGAGAAAGAGTTAAAGAAGCATGAACAATATCAGGCTTTAGTTTCTGTAAAGCCTCGCTCAAAATTTTGCTAGATTTAAGACTAGGTATGGTGTAACCCTGAGACTTATAGATACAAGGTAGAGACACTTCATGAAATCTTGGCCATTTATCAGGTTCATTATCTTCAGTAGCAAAATGAAGAAAGCTAACCTGATAGCCCCGGTCTAATAGAGCATTGGTTATTTCTCTAGAGTAGGTAACGTTGCCACAAAAAGGATATTTTTTTCCAAGCCAAGCAATATGCATTCAGATGAATAGGCAGATATTATTTTGAGTGATTTTATCATTGATAGACAAAAACGCGTCAGTCTGTTGTTTGCTAAAGCTGAAAAACATGGACTATCCAAGACTTATATCTACAAAATGTCTATGTTTTTATGCCATTAACTAGCTATCAGCTATCAGCTTTTCAGCTATCAGCTTTTTGAGTGCAGGGTTTATACCCCAGCGCCGGATAGTTGAGTCGGGGGTTGAAATCCCCGGGGCGTCAAAAAAAAGTCAACCATGCTGACTGTTGACTGCTGAGAGCTGACTGCTGACTACTATTTAATCTATCTTAATTATTACCGAATAATTAACTAATTAATAATTAAATAATTCGCGCCTTGAAGCCTCCCTTGATCGGGGAAAAAAGCGGTCGTTGCGGAGCTTCCCGTAGGGTGGGATGGCGAGGTCTCGGAGCCATATCCAATCGACTCCTGTGAAGAAATAATATTTCCTTATATTCAATTCCGTAGCGGTTAAAACCCGAGGTAATTATCAATTATCCATTATCAATTATCCATGAATGAAATCTGTCTACTAAGACCAGAGGATTTTAGTAACAATTATGGAGTGTTTGGCACTCGACTTTTCATCAAGATACGAAAACCCGCCTAGGGAATCCTAAGCTCAATGTGTTTGAGCGGAACATCAGCTTATTGCCATATTTAATGTATTTGATAATCTCACTTCTTGTTGATGGTTGACAATTGTTTCCTGGTAGTTTGAAAAAGCATCTAAATTTCTTATGAAAAAATAGGAATCAGTATCACAAGTACTGCAACAGATATAGTTACTACATCAACTTTTCTTCCCAATTACTCATTTCTAATTCAACATCAAATTAAAGTCATTTAAACATTTTAATGTTTGCTTTTTTATCTCTGTATTTTATTTAACCTCATTCTTTAATTTCAGCGATCGCTACTTGTGAAAAGTTTTAATTATCAATCTAAACTTCTAATTTTAAAATTTTCAACTTTGTCAGAGATTGATGACAAAAAAAGGATCGATCGCCTGAAATAGCCAACAGAATTTCAATAGTTTCAGCTCTTCCATGATAATATAAACGAAGAATAATCCAAGGGGTTTTATTACCTAAAGAGATTTTAAAGCCTCAAACACTGATTATTTCGTTACTTATACAGGCGATCGCTTCATATTGATTCAACCATGATGAACTAATTTTTCTAAGTTACTCATATACTGATTTGACGTATTTGCAACTATATGATATATAGACAGATATAGTTACTACATCAACTTTTTTTCCCAATTACTCATTTCTCATTCAACATCAAATTAAAGTCATTTAAACATTTTAATTTTTGCTCTTTAATTTCTGTATTTTATTTAATCCTCATTCTTTAATTTCAGCGATCGCTACTTGTGAAAAGTTTTAATTATCAATCTAAACTTCTAATTTTAAAATTTTCAACTTTGTCATCAATCTCTGACAAAAAACGGATAAATTACCTGAAATAGCCAACAGAATTTCAATAGTTTCAGCTTTTCCGTGATAATATAGAACAAAGTATAATCTGAAGTATTTTATTACATAAAGAGATTTTAAAGCCTCAAATACTTATTATTTCGTTGTTTAGACAGGCGAAATCTTATTTTTATTCAACCATGATGAACTAATTTTTCTAAGTTGCCCATATACTGATTTGACGTATTTGCAACTATATGATATGAGTAAAAGCCTATTCAGACGATATGCAAATAATCTAAGCTTGTTTGCTTGTTGCGCAGCATAACCTAGGAAAAATCTTGTTTGTGAGCCGTTACAGCATAATTTATAATTAAAGTAATAATGATTATCATTCTTATAATTATTGTTCTTTAATTCCATGTCCTTACCAATACAAACCAACATTGCCATCGTAGGTGCGGGGCCTCACGCCCTAACATTGGTAACTCATCTGTTGCAAAAACGGAAAAAGTATCGCCATAAAATAATAGTATTTGACCCCAGTGCCACTTGGATGAGTCAGTGGCGACAACAGTTTGCAGCCCAAGAAATACCCCACTTGCGATCGCCCGCCGTTCACCACCCAGACCCAGACCCCTATTCCCTGCGTCGGTTTGCGGAAAATCGCCCAAACGAACTATTCCCTCCCTACGACCTACCTGGAACAAAACTATTTCAAGAATTTTCCCAAGACGTAGTTAGTCGCTGGCAATTAGAAGACAAAGTATATAAAGCATCAGTGACAAACATTGCTCCCATCACCCACCGAGGGAACCCTCAGTTTCGAGTCGAACTAGATAATGGCAACTCAACCATAGCTCGTCAAGTAATCATAGCCAATGGT
>NZ_BLZO01000035.1 GCF_014132355.1 Okeania sp. KiyG1 | reverse complement strand
GATTAAAAGTTGACTTTTCACCCAAAGAAGTAGAACTGCTCATAACTTTCTCCTCATCAGGATTTGAGAGAAACGCAAAAATTTAGAATGAAACAGCCCAGGGATTTCTGTAGGCTGTAAACTCAGAAATTAAGAAAGAAAAACCAGATTTCTACTAAGGTTAAACTATCAATTTTTATGGATCGACAAATTTGGATTGCGATGACATTTATTGCCTTTTTACTATTATTTACAGTAGTAGGCATTTATTCCGCAACCCAAAAACAAAACACAACAAATGATTACCTACTTGCTAGTAGAAATGTTAATCCCTGGTTGACAGCTTTATCAGCAATGGCAACAGGTCAAAGTGGGTATCTATTTATTGGTGTGATTGGCTTTACCTATAAAGTCGGATGTGCTTCAATTTGGATACCTGTTGCTTGGGCAATAGGAGACTATATTGCTTGGTGGCTGATATTCAAAAAGTTGAGATTAGTCTCTCAACAAACAAATTCAGAGACAGTGTCCTCATTCCTCGGTCAAGAAAATCTAGGACAAGGCAAAAATAACGGGCGCTGGATTACAATAATTTCAGCCTTAATTACTATTGCTTTTCTCGGTACTTATGCCTCCGCTCAACTGGTGGCAGCAAGCAAAGGACTAAATGCAATATTTGGCTGGAACTATCAATTAGGAGTTATTATTGGAGCTGTAATTGTCGTTATTTACTGTTTTTCAGGAGGCATTCGTGCTTCTATATGGACTGACTCAGTGCAGGCAATTTTGATGATTGGCTCCTTGTTGGTTTTGTGTATAGTCGGTTTGATTAACTGTGGTGGGTTTGGAGAACTTTGGGCAAAACTCAATGCAATTGACCCAACCCTGACAAATTGGGTTCCTGCCGATCTGCCTTGGGGATTTTTCCCTTACTTTTTGGGATGGGTAGTGGCAGGGTTTGGCGCTGTAGGTCAGCCTCATATATTAGTACGAGCAATGGCAATTGACTCTGCAGAGAATGTAGCTTTGGCTCGCAATATCAAATTTGTCTGCGGTCAAATGAACTCTGCTACGGCCTTCGGTGTGGGATTGACTGCAAGAGCATTGTTGCCAGATTTAATGACATCAAGTGACCCAGAGTTGGCATTACCTTATCTATCTATGGAACTATTACCAGCAGTGATGGTGGGGTTAATGTTAGCCGGATTATTTTCAGCAGCGATTTCCACAGCAGATTCTCAAATACTATCTTGTTCGGCTGCATTGAGTCAAGACTTAATTCCTACTAAAGCTAATTCTTATAGAATGGCAAAAATTGCCACGTTAGTTGTCACAGCTATTGTATTAGTAATTGCCCTAACAGGAGACAATAACGTATTCGCTTTAGTAATTTTCTCTTGGTCAATTTTAGCTTGTGGTTTAGGCCCGTTATTGGTATTGCGGGTTTGGCAAAAACCTATAAGTGTGCCAGTAGCGATCGCCATGATGATGATTGGAATTATTGTTTCCATAGCCTGGAATTTAGGACTTGGGTTATCTAGTGCTATTTATGAAGTACTTCCCGGTATGGCTACAGGCTTTATTGTTTATGGAATTGTTCATTTTTTGCTCGACTCTAGAGAGTTGAGTAAATAACAAAATTGTAGTACCCTGTATCAGTTTGATCGAGACGGAACAAAGATGGATACTCCCAATAAAGTATCACGATTACAACTATTCTTATCATTACCGATAGATTCGGTAGCTGCATTAATAGCTAGCATAACCTGTCTCTCTTTTTCACCAATTTTTATCCGTTTGAGTGAACTGGAAATAGGACCAAACGCTACAGCATTTAATCGTTTTTGGATTGCAGCTATTGGCTTTTGGCTACTCAATAGTTTTTTAAATGTACCTCACCAAAAGCAAAACACTGAACTTGGAATACAGAAAATTATTTCAAGAACTGACATAGGGTTACTGATTGCAGATGGAATGCTTTTATCAATGGGTACAATATGTTGGACTTGGTCTTTAACCAATACCAGTGTTGCTAACTCTAGCATTATCCATAATTTGATTCCTATATTTACTATCTTAGGAGGGTGGCTAGTTTTTGGTAAACTCTTTGAGAATCGATTTATCCTGGGTACATTTATCGCGATCGCGGGAGTAATGTTACTAGAAGTAAATGACCTGTTCTCATTGAATATTGGTCAGCAGCTAACAGGGGATTTTGCGGCTTTACTATCAGCAGTGTTTTTTGGGGTACACCCGTTAATTGCAGAGAAGCTCCGTATTAAGTTTAACGCTGTAACCATTATGAAATGGTCTTCTACGGCAAGTTTTCTGTTGGTATTACCTGTTGCTATATTTGCTCAAGAGCAACTTTTTCCTAGTTCAGTAACTGGGTGGTTTTCAGTTATCAGTCTAGCCTTTGTTGGTCAAATGTTGGGTATAGGACTTTGGACTTATTGCCTGAAAAATTTATCTTCAGGATTTGCTAGTCTATTTGGGTTACTTGCTCCTATTTTCAGTTCCTTGGAAGGTTGGGCGATTTTTTCAGAAAATATTGAATCATGGACTTGGGTAAGTTTCATGGTAATTTTATTTGGAATGTATTTGGCTATTTCTAGTAAGTTTGCTATTAAGTCTCAAGTTAATAACGTGTCGTTATAGTCCTTCATTAATTGATAATGGATAATGGATAATTGATAATTGATAATTACCTCGGGTTTTAACCGTTACGGAATTGAATATAAGGAAATATTATTTCTTTTCTCTTGGTCTCATGGATATGGCGAGGAGACCGCTCTTATCAGAGCCGCTCCGCTTTTAGCGCAGCTTTGCGATAGCAAACGCCATCCCTCGACCGCTTTTTCCCCTTAAAAGGGAGGCTTCAAGGCGCGAATTATTTAATTATTAATTATTAATTATTCGGTAAAATTTAACGGCACTACACACCCCATGCTGTACCTGTTCCCTAATTTACTTTAACAACAACATTATCGATACTTAAGCAAGATATGTCACCAAGTAATAGCACTTCCAAAAGTCAAACTCCCACTAATTATCGCACTATTGGCATCATCGGTTGTGGCAATATTGGAGGGCGACAAGCAGCTAATTTTCTAGCCCATGGCTATTCGGTTTATGTCTACGACATTAATCCAGATCGAATGACAGAGTTGAAGTCTTTAGGTGCCCATATTACCCATAGTTGTGCAGAAGTTGGAACTTGTTCAGAGATAATTTTTACCTCCTTACCTACTCCAACAGATGTGATAACTGCTGTACTGGAGGACGAACATAGTCTTAGTCAAGGATTACGACCGGGGAGTATTTATATAGACCTTACCACAAATTCTCCCGAAACAATACTAAGATTGCATAAAGCCATGAAGGAACTGGGAGTTGAGATGTTAGATGCTCCCTTTAATGATTGCCCAGAAGGTGCTAAAAGTGAAACTGGTATGGGTTTAGCAGTTCTGGCGAGTGGTTCAAAGACTACCTTTGAGCAAGTTGAACCCATTTTCAAACTAATGGCAGACCGCGTTCTCTACTGTGGAGAAATTGGCAGAGGAACTCAATGTAAACTTATTCACAATGCTGTTAATGCTGTGGCAGTTCAAGCAGTAGGTGAAGGAATTACCTTGGGTTTAGCCGAGGGAATTGAACTACAAACTATTTGGGATGCCTTACGCTTTGGTTCCTTTGGTCAAAATGCTGGGGATATTCATGGTTTACCTCACTATTGGTTTTCACGACGTTGTGATGACCTCTCTCAACACCCAGCTTTTACGGTCAAGCTACTACATAAGGATTTACGAATTGCTCTGGCGATGGCGAGTCAACGCAATATATCTGTTCCTCAGTTAAGCTTGGCAGTCAAAGACTATGAGGAAGCAGAACAGCGAGGTTGGTCTGATTATTCTACCACAAAGCTGCGTTGTTTGCAAGAGGAGCGAGCTGGAGTAATTGCTAAAGCTACTTTACCCGTAACTTCTAGTTCCACCCAAGAACAGCCTCAGTTGAATTCCAAAGGAACATAAGATTCTCCTATTCAGAAAAGTAAATTCTATAATGTTTACTATTTTGATGTATCTGCTAGTCAGCAACCTTTTTTAATCAGGACTTACGCACAGACACTAAATCCAATGAGGGCGCCATTCGGAGCTTGACGTTAGTCAATGCCATTTGCGTTCCGCAGAGCTCCGAATGGCGCCCCTACATATGGCGTTTTCAAGGTTGATTTGCGTAAGTCCTGTTAATGTAAGGGCGTTGCATACAACGTCCCTACTCCCTACTCCCTAAATTTTTTATTGTGGTTATTCAAACAGACATGATATAACAAATTAGTACAGAGCAACAAAGTCTATGAAATTAGAAACAATTAGTCAAAATCAAGATTTATCATCAGCCACGATACCAAGATTACGAGTATTGCACCTCGCAGGTTCCCTTGTGTCTGACTTTTACTACAACTTATCAATAATTTACGCAAAAGAAGTAGTGCAACCAATGGGTGTCAGTAGCTACTATGCAGTCGTACACCCTGACAATCTTTGGCAGTTAGGAACTTCCTTAGATTCCTTGTCGGAAAAGATGTCTCTCCAGGATATGATTCCTCGACTACCTCAGATTGACGTAGTAGTTCCCCATATGTTCTGCTTTCCTGGAATGACCAGTTTCAGGGCTTTATTTGAGGATATCATTGGTATCCCCGTAGTTGGGTCGCCATCTTATTGTACAGCATTAGCAACTAACAAAGCACAGACACGGAGTGTTGTGTCTGCATCTGATGTCCTGGTTGCCAAAGCACAACAACTACGCCGGGGAGATAAATTAACAATGCAGCCGCCCTTTGTCGTGAAACCAACCTCGGAAGACAATTCTTTGGGTGTGACATTGGTGTGGGATGAATCTCAAATAGAGGCAGCATTGGAAGTTGGGTTTGAACTAGACGAGATGTTGTTAGTTGAGGATTATATTCCTGGAAGGGAATTTCGTGTAGGTGTGGTTGAGTATGAAGGTAAGTTGTCTGTCTTGCCGATGATAGAGTATTTAGTTACTGAGGAATACCCTATTAGAACTGTACATGATAAGTTGGAGCTAAAATCAGACGGAACTCCTGGAAAACAACCTGAGAAACCAGCAGTTAAGCCAGTATGTCCAGCTAATGTCACCCCACAGTTATTTGAAAAACTTGCGGATGCTGCTAAGAAGGCTCATGTTGCTTTGGGTTGTCGCGATTATTCTTTGTATGACTTCCGAGTACACGCAGAAACCGATGAGCCATATCTACTTGAAGCAGGATTATTTTGGTCTTTCGGCAAAATTAGCATGATTTCCCGGATGCTTCAAGCAGATGGGCAAAGTTTAGAAGATGTGGCTTTGCAACTGTGGAGTGCAGCAGCAGGGAGGACTCGCGTAGCTTGTGGTTCGTTGTTTAAATACAGCAAATCAGAGCAAGTAGCAAAAGTTTAACGAAGTCAGAAGTTAGAAGTTATTTTTGTAATGGCGATGTGGGCAAGCCTCCAAAAGTTGAAAATACTCAAAAAGCTTGTATTTTGGGCTGACTATGGCAGAAAAATCACTCTTACAATTCTTACTCCTACCTCCTCCCTCATTCCCATTTCTCCTGACTCCTATCCTCACTCATAAGACTTTTTCAGCAAACCCTAATTAGAACACTACCTATTCAGCAGTCTTAATTTATCGTTATAGCAGAAGAAAGAAGGAAGAAGGAAGAAGGAAGAAGGAAAAGTATTACGTTGTCTGAGTTTTAAGCTTTTGACCTGTCCTAACCTTTACTTCGACTGCTATATTATCATTTCCATTTGACTAAGTCTAGAAAAAAAGATGAATGCTCAAGCAAAATTATTAAAGCTACAGTTTGTCTCATTTTTACCGATAGATTCTTTAGTTGCATTAACAGCTAGCATAATCTGTCTCTCTTTTTCACCCATTTTTATCCGTTTGAGCGAACTGGAAATAGGACCAAACGCTACAGCATTCAATCGTTTTTGGATAGCGGCTGTTGCCTTTTGGCTGCTAAATACTTTATTGACAGTACGCCACCGAGACCGAAATAAAGAAACTCCACTCGAACAACAGAAGCACCATCTAGTTAATAGGGCAAAGCTACTAATAATAGATGGTATTCTTATATCAGTAGGTTTAATGCTTTGGGCTTGGTCTTTAAATCAAACGAGTATTGCTAACTCTAGTATGATCCATAATCTAGTGCCAATATTTACCGTCTTGGGAGGATGGCTAGCTTTAGGTCAAACTTTCGATAATCGATTTTTGATTGGTATGGTAGTTGCAATTTTTGGAGCAACTTTACTAGAAGCAAAAGAACTGTTATCATTGAGGATGAGCCAGGAACTATTAGGAAGTTTAGCAGCTTTGCTCTCAGCAGTGTTTTTTGGAATACATCCACTGGTCATTCAGCGACTCCGTAGTAATTTAAGCCCTGTCACTATTATGACTTGGTCTACAACAACAAGTTTTCTATTTATGTTACCTGTTGTTCTAATTGCCAAAGAGCAACTTTTCCCAACTTCGA
The DNA here is from genome assembly GCF_014132355.1 of Okeania sp. KiyG1. Classification (GTDB taxonomy): domain Bacteria; phylum Cyanobacteriota; class Cyanobacteriia; order Cyanobacteriales; family Microcoleaceae; genus Okeania. The sequence goes on along the minus strand of NZ_BLZO01000035.1, from coordinate 16,251 downwards.
TAAATGGGTGGTTTGCAGTCATTGCCCAAGCTCTCGTTAGTCAAATGCTTGCCATGGGACTTTGGGCTTATTGTCTCAAAAAGTTATCTGCCGGGTTTAGCAGCTTAGTAGCGTTGCTTATTCCAGCTCTCAGTGCGGTGGAAGGTTGGGCTATATTCTCAGAAAGCCTGAATTTTTTGACTGTGGTAAGTTTCTTTGTAATTTTATCTGGAATGTATTTGGCTATTTCTAGCACATCTGCTATCAAGTTTGAAAATGACTGAAGGCATTGCTGAATTAGTGTATGATATTAATCATAATTCTTTAGGAGTCAACCCACCCTCGCCCCTCCTCCCAACCCACCCCTAACCCCTCCCAGGAGGGAAGTCAGGAGGAGCGAGTCAGGAGTAAAGAAAGAAGAAGAAATAGTAGTAGAAGAGAAAGTTTTTTGTTCGCGCTCTTATCCGGGTATGATATCATACCTCAAATCACCAACTCTAATATTCGCTAAATAAAATAGAGAGGAATCAAGTTTTGTCTACTTTTCGATCGCTTTCTACTTCCCACATACAGCAAGCAAATTGGTTTCTGTATAAGTTCAACTCTCAGGGTTTAACAGATAAAATATCTCTGGGGGTTAGAATTAAATCTCCTCTAGATATTCAAAGTGTAAAAGATACACTACAAGTATTAATTGAACGTCACTCTATTCTCCGCAGTATCTATTACGAACAAGATGGGAAAATAGTTCAAGAAATTAGGGAAAATGTCGATATTAATTTTGAACAAATTTATGCTTCATCTTGGAACGACGAGGAATTAGAAGGGCAGTTATCTGACTCGCTAAAACGTCCTTTTAACTTAGAAAATAGCGGAGTATTTCGTGCTTGTTTATTTAAACGTTCGGTAACAGATAATATTTTGTTATTGACTGTTCATCAAATAGCTGGAGATTGGGAGTCTTTATTAATATTAATGAATGAATTTGTGGCTCTCTATGAATCAAAAATTAATGATGAATCTCTAGATTTACCCATACTAAATAAGTCTTATGAAGATTATATTCAGAAAGAATTAAACTTGCTCAATAGTTCAGAAGGAAAACAATTAGGCGATTATTGGCAACAGAATTTAGCTGATGAATTACCAGTGTTAGAATTACCCACAAATTCTCCTCGTCCAACCATTAGAACTTATAATGGAAAATCAATAAGGCGTACCATAAATTTACAATTAAGTCAACAAATTCAACAACTGGCAAAAACAGAAACAGTCAAAGTTGAAGAGATACTATTAGCAGTATTTAAAGTCCTGCTTTACCGCTACACAGGAGAAGAAGACTTACTTGTAGGTTTATTACAAAATCGAGAAAATCAACCATTATTCCCTGGAGTTATTGGCAATTTTACTAATGTTACGGTTATCAGAGACTCTATTTCAGGGAATATCAAGTTTACAGATTTTTTGACTCAAGTCAGTAAAAAAGTATTTGAAAAAGAAAGCTATAAAGATTATCCATTTGCTCTACTTGTGCAACAACTCAAATTATCTAATCTGAGTTATTCTCCTATCTGTCAAGCAGCCTTTGGTTATTACAAGTTTGAGAAGTTATTTAATGCCAAAGAATTAGAATTAGAATATTATCAACTCCCACAACAAAAGGTAGATTTTGAACTCAGTTTAGAAGCAATTCAGTTAGATAAATCTCTATGTATTGATTGGAAATACAATAGTGATGTATTAGCAGCAGAAACTGTTACTCAAATTGCCGAACATTTCCAGAATTTACTAACAGCAATTGTAGAAAATCCTCAGACAGAAATAGATAAGTTAGCGATACTGAGTGACAGGGAAAAACAGCAAATATTAGTGGAATGGAACGATACAAAAGTAGATTATCCTCAAGGCAAATGTATCCATGAATTATTTGAGGCACAAGTAGAAAAAACACCGAATGCGGTGGCAGTAGTTTTGGCAGAAGAAAAGCTGACTTACTCTCAGTTGAATATCAAAGCAAATCAACTAGCTCACTACTTACAAAAGTTGGGAGTGAAGCCAGAAACGCACTTGGGAATATGTGTAGAGCGTTCTTTGGAAATGGTCGTAGGGATATTAGGAATTCTGAAAGCAGGGGGAGCTTATGTACCACTCGACTCAAACTATCCCTCAGAACGTTTAGCTTATATGCTTGCTGATGCTAAAGTGTCAGTGTTGCTGACTCAGGAATCATTAGTTACATCATTGCCAGAGCATCAAGCACAGGTTGTTTGCTTAGATAAAGATTGGGAGGCGATCGCTCAGTTTTCTACAGAAAATTTGACGAGTGCTGTAAAACCAGAAAAATTAGGCTACATCATCTATACATCTGGTTCCACAGGTAAACCGAAAGGAGTTGCCATGAGTCAACGCGCTCTGGTTAACCTAATTATGTGGCAGCAGCAGGAAGCAATTATTGGTGAAGGTGCAAAAACATTACAATTTGCTCCCATCAGTTTCGACGTATCTTTCCAAGAAATTTTTTCCACGTTATATTCAGGTGGTACTCTGGTTTTAGTTTCTCAAGAAATCAGGCGCGATAGTTTTGCTTTGATGCAATTTATGATTGATAACAAAGTAGATAAACTATTTGTACCCTTTGTCGCTTTGCAACAGTTAGCTACAGTTGCTGCTCAATGTCAAACTTTGCCACAACTGCGTGAAATTGTGACAGCGGGCGAACAGTTACAGATGACACCAGACCTAATTGAGTTAATGAAACGACTGCCCAACTGTAGGTTGCAAAATCAGTACGGTCCGTCAGAAAGTCATGTGGTTTCTGCTTACAGTTTACAAGGTGCTGTGGAAAGTTGGCCAGCACTTCCTCCTATTGGTCGCCCTATTGCTAACAATCAACTTTATATTTTCGATAGAAATTTAAAACCAGTTCCCATCGGTGTTCCCGGAGAGCTGTATATTGGTGGAGTTGGTGTGGCAAATGGTTACCTGAACCGCCCGGAGATGACTGCGGAAAAATTTATTAATATCCCCATTCCGTCCTCCTTAGAAAGGGGGAGACTAGAAGAAATCCCCCTTCCGTCCCCCTTGGAAAGGGGGAGACTAGAGGTTCCCCCCTTACGAAGGGGGGTTAGGGGGGATAATATTTCCCTATACAAAACAGGAGATTTAGCTCGCTATCTTCCTGATGGTAATATCGAATTTATTGGTCGCATTGATAACCAAGTCAAAATTCGAGGTTTTCGGATCGAAATTGGAGAAATTGAAACGACGATCGCTCAACATCCCACTGTTAAAGAAACAGTAGTTTTGGCAAGGGAAGATAACCCTGGTAATAAACGTTTAGTGGCGTATATTGTGCCCGAAACTGAGACGGAGCAAAAAATTGTACCGCAACTAAAACAATATCTCAAGGAAAAATTGGCAGAGTATATGGTGCCTTCAGCTTTTGTGGTTTTGCCACAACTGCCATTAACTCCGAATGGGAAAGTTAACCGTCGTGCTTTACCTGCACCAGATATTTCTAGTTTTAGTGAGAGTAATAATTTTGTTGCACCACGGGATAATATTGAACAACAATTAGCAGAAATTTGGTCAGAGATTCTGAATATTCATCCAGTGGGAATTAAAAATAATTTCTTTGAGTTAGGAGGTCATTCTCTATTAGCAGTTAACTTAATGGCAAAAATTCAACAACGCTTTGCCAAACAATTACCTTTATCTACTCTGTTTACCAATCCTACAATTGAAGATTTAGCCAGTTTAATCCGAGGAGAAAGTCAAGTTATTTCTTCTTCTCTAGTTCCGCTGCAAACTCAGGGAAATAAGCAACCATTTTTCTGTGTACATCCTGCGGGAGGTCATGTATTTTATTACCAGGAATTATCCCATTATTTAGGTAATAATCAACCCTTTTATGGCTTACAAGCTCAAGGGTTTAATGAAGGAGAAAAAATCTTCACAAATGTGGAAGACATGGCTGAATTTTATATCAAAACTATGCAAGAATTTCAACCAGAAGGACCCTATCAAATTGGTGGTTGGTCTTTTGGGGGAGTTGTTGCTTTTGAAATGGCACAACAGTTAGTTCAGCAGGGACAAGAAGTTAGTTTGTTGGCTTTATTAGATCCTTGGGCTCCCATCTTATTAGACCCTAATAAGAAAATCGATAATTTGTACATGAGGGGAGTATTAAGTCGTTATTTTGGAGGAATGTTTGGTGTAACAAATTTAGTTAATGAGGAAGAATTAATTGGGTTAAATCATGAAGAACAGATAGAATTTATTATTGATAAAGCGGAAAATTTAAAGTTATTCCCAGAGGAAGCTACTCGCGAACAGAATCGACGCTTTATCGATGTAATTATCGGTACTTTAAAAGCAACTTATGCCTATAAGCGTCGGCCTTATCCAGGAAAAGTAACAGTCTTTCGGGGACAAGAAAAACATCCTCATGGGATAGATCCGCAATTAGTTTGGGTAGAAATGTATGCTATCTTAGATGTAGCTGATATGGAAGTAGTTATGGTTCCTGGTAATCATTTTACATTCATAAAAGAACCACATATCAAAGTATTAGCAGAACGTTTGAGTGAGCATTTGAAGTAGTTAAGGCTTACGCATGAACGCTATTGGTAGGGTGTCTTAGCAACAGCGTAACAAACCAAAACCCTATATCTATTCTCAGTGCTTAAGTCTTGTTAATAAAAATTGGTAAAGCTCATTTTTAACCTAACTCAGGAAGAAAAAGATGACCGTTTTTATTAATAATGAACCTTAGTATTTTGCCACAGTAGAAACCCGTGCCTTACAGTAGATTCACCTTAGAGGAACTCAAACAAAAATTTAACATTACCCTGACAGGTAGCAAAGGAAAATTTAACAACTTACCAGAAGTTGCCCCCAGTAAATTTCTTCTTGAAACCTTAGAAGAATATTTACCATTAGCAGTAGCAATAGGTTCGGAAAAAGCTCGCTCTGAATTAATAGTTGCACCAATTTTAGTGGCAATTAAAAAACATTTAGACCAACAGATAAGTTTATTTTCTGGCATCGAGTTTAATGTTGATATAGAGCTTGGATTAAATGGCTTTTGCGATTTTATTATCAGCCATTCAACCCAAAAATTTTTCATCGAATCACCAGTTATTGCCTTAGTAAAAGCTAAAAACGATAATCTCAAATCAGGTTTAGCTCAATGCATGGCAGAAATGGTTGCCGCTCAAATTTTCCACCAACGTCATTTCAGTTATCAGTTATCAGTTATCAGTTATCAGTTCCTCTGGTTGAAGCATTGGGATTGAAATACTGAAGTTTATTTTTTTTCATCCTCTTGAAAGGGCGAGACCTTATTTTTTGGTCAAGGTAACGAGATTTCCAAAATTTATGGAGCTATTACTACTGGAACTGCTTGGCAATTTTTAGAGTTAGAAGGTGAAGCAGTAGTATTAGATTTACAGGAATATTCTGTGGAAAACTTACCAAAAATTTTAGGAATCTTGACCAGTTTTGTTAGTTAGTAAATAAGCATTCAGCAGTCAGCTATCAGCTATTCCTACGGAATGCTTACGTTAGTAATTATGCTTTTATAGCAATCCTAAATAGAACAAATAAGTTGAAGTATCTCTTTGACAGTATTTGCTTTTATCGTGTAGTCAAAAAATTGGAGATTAATTATGCTAGGAAATGCCTCAGAATCTAAAAAGAAAATCTATCGCATCATCTACGGTTACTGGCAAAGTCAGTGCGTTTATGTAGCAACAAATTTAGGAATTCCTAACTTGTTGCATGACGGACCAAAAACTGTTGAAGAAATAGCAGAAAAAACATCAACAAAGGTAGAAAAACTTTATGTTGTACTCCGAGCATTAGCTCATTTAGGCGTGTTTATAGAAAAACCAGGTCGTGTTTTTGCTGCTACAGAATTATCCGAATTTCTAATTACAAATGATTCCCCTTCTATCGGTGACTTTTTAATGCACATTACAGAACCTAATATGTGGGATGGTTGGCGAGAATTAGAAAACAGTTTAAAGACTGGAGAAGTTCCTTTTGAGTTAGCAAAAGGTAAGGATTTTTATACTTCCTATATGACAGAGAATCCCAAGAGTAAAAAACTGTTCAACAATGCCATGAGTTATTTAACTGCTGAAGTTGTTGACCCGTTATTTGCAGTTTATGATTTTGGTCGCTTTAAGACAGTAATGGATGTAGGAGGAAATCAGGGTACATTAATTGCCAATATTGTGAAAAGATTCGGTTGTAAAGGAATTTTGTTTGACTTACCCCATGAAGTAAAAACTGCTCCTAATAATCTGGCAAAATATGGGGTTAATGATGCAGTCACAGTTGTTGGTGGAAGTGCTTTGGAATCTTTACCAAAAGGTGCTGATGCAATTGTCATGAAATATTTTCTATCAGTATTTAGTAAAGAGGATTCAATCAAGGTATTGACTAACTGTCGAGAAGCTCTGCCAAAAGACGGTAGGGTGATTCTTCTACAAACTTTAGTTCCTGCTGTTGGTGCCCCTGTAGAATATCCCGATGGCACAATACCAGCTTTGGCAGCAGTGCAGATGATGATTACAAACCCAGGAGGTTATTGGCGCACCGAACAAGAATATAAGGATTTGTTTGCAGCAAGTGGTTTTCAACTCGAACAAATCTTTAATACTGGTACAAGTGTGACAGCTATGGAGTTTAGTCCTATTTAAATCTTTAGGAGTCAGGAGTCAGGAGTTAGGAGTCAGGAGGAAAGAGAATCACAAAGATTTTAGTAGTTATGACAATTGGATATTTTTTTTATCAAAATCATAAGGGTCGCGCAACCCCGCCTTTTAAGGCGCAATGTTTTTGGAGCAGGGATTTAAGCCCCGTTACAAAAATAACTTCTGTACGGGCGCCATTCAGCAGCTTTGCGTCAGCAAACGGCCGTTTGCTTCGCATAACTATCGTTAACGCCCCTACTGACTTCTGGCTTCTGACTTCGTTAAGTCCAATTCCCCCGGATTTGACATAATTACTCCCTACTCCCCTACTCCCCTACTCCCCTACTCCCCTACTCCCTACTCCCTACTCCCCTACTCCCCTACTCCCCTACTCCCTACTCCCTACTTCCTACTCCCTACTCCCTACTTCCTACTCCCTACTCCCTACTTCCCTACTCCCTACTCCCCTACTCCCCTACTCCCCTACTCCCTACTTCCCTCTTTTTTCAGGAAAGCCAGGATAATCAATTGTAGGATAGTTTAAGAATCAACTATAAAAGGAGTAAATCAAATATGGGTTTAATTAATGGTATACTCGGAAATGCTTCCGAAGTTAATACTGATTCCAAAAACTAGATAAGTTATTCAACGATATTTTAGTAGATGGAGAACAAATTGAAAAAGCTTACCAAATTATTCGCGATATGTTTGTGTTTACTAATAAGCGTTTAATTTTGGTAGATAAACAAGGAGTGACAGGACATAAAATTGAGTTTCTCTCTATTCCCTATTCAAAAATTACCAAATTCTCTAAAGAAAGTGCGGGGCATTTTGACTTAGATGCAGAGTTAAAGATTTGGGTGGGTAGTGAATCAGAACCAATTAGTCATGAGTTTAATCGTTCAGTAAATATTAATGAAGTTTATGCTGTACTGAGTAAGTATGTTTTGAAGTAAATTTTTGAAAAAGGTTGTAGGTTTTAGGTTCAATCTTATGTAAGCATTCAGCCGTCAGCGCTTCCCTGCGGGATGCTACGCAAACAGCTATCAACTATTGCTTTTAGTTTTAGATAAAAGCTTTACTCATTAAGTCAGAATTTATGCTTATATCATGTCCGCACTTTATTGTTTGTGTAAAACCAAGGGTGAATATCTACAGGAAATTTAAGTTGTTTCAAGCTTTTAAGCCTTCTTCCCTCTTCCTTCTTCCTTCTTCCTTACTTTCGCTATAAAATACCGATGCTACCGGACATGATATTACTATAAAAGCTAGTTTTAAAGTCTATATTTATTCAAGCCCTCTAATGAGAGCTGAGAGCTGAGAAAAGAGGGAGGTAGGGACGCCCTTATGCAACGTCCCTACAGAGGAGGGGGAAATAATTAATGTATATAGTGCGATAATTGATTTTATTTTTGATTATTGGAGATACAGCGGATTCCCAGGCGTGAGGTACACCCGTCGCGGGCAAGATGCCCGCACTGGGAACGTTTAATTGTTAATATTTGTATTTCATATACCACCGAATCTGCTGTATCTATTTTGTCTTATCCTAATTTTTCAAAAAATAGCATAAGTATATAAAAAATATGAATAAAGGTCCTGACCCGAACCTTAAATATCCAATACCCGATCAAACTCGATTGGTCTATTTAAAAAACATTATTAAAAATCCCAACATCATTGTCGGAGATTATACTTACTACGACGATTTTGAGAATCCAGAGAATTTTGAGCGCAATGTTCTCTATCATTTTGATTTTATTGGAGATAAATTAATTATTGGTAAATTCTGCTCTATTGCCTCTAATGTCAAGTTTATTATGAATGGAGGAAATCATCGTACTGACTGGTTGACAAATTATCCTTTTCCTGTGTTTGGAGAAGGTTGGGAAAAAGCAATGCCGGACTCGTGGCCAGACAAAGGAAATACTGTCATTGGTAATGATGTTTGGATTGGTTATGGAGCGGTCTTTATGCCTGGTATTCAAGTAGGGGATGGAGCAATTATCGCGACAAATTCTGTAGTAACACAAAATGTTCCTCCATACAGTATTGTTGGTGGAAATCCTGCTAAGGAAATTCGTAAAAGATTTGAGGAAGCTATTATTAAAGAGTTGTTAGAAATGAAATGGTGGGATTGGGAAATTGAAAAAATTACTGATAATTTACAGGCGATTTGTGGATCAGATATTAATGAATTGCGCAAGGCTTTTTCATTAATGGATAATGGATAATGGATAATGGATAATGGATAATGGATAATTACCTCTGGTTAAAACCGCTCTTGATTGAATATAAGAAAAAAAATCCTTTAATCCAATCCTCTTATTTATTAGAAGAGGTAATTCTTAATTATTGAATGCTTTTATTTGTTTCATACCATAGGAATTAAACTGTAGTTTAACAGTTACAGCATATTAGATATTGGTGTTTTTTTGATTTTATATGTATAAAGAAAAAGTTGATTTAATTCCATAACAAATTATCGAAAGGTAAAATTATTTTGTGATCAAATTATTAACAAAATATATGGTTAGTCAACAAACAATAGATATTGTCAAATCTACTGCACCAGTGCTGAAAAAACAGGGAAAGCAAATTACTACTCGGATGTATGAAATAATGTTTGAAAATCATCCTGAAATCAAATCGCAGTTTGATATGTCGGCCCAAGCTGATGGCTCTCAACCTGCAAAGTTAGCTACTGCAGTTTATAGTTATGCTAGTCATATTGATGATTTGGCTGGTCTAAAATCAATGGTGGAAAAAATTGCTCACCGCCATGTACAAACTCATGTACTACCGGAACAATATCCAGTGGTGGGAGAATGTATGTTGCAAGCTATGCAGGATGTTTTGGGAGAGGCAGCTACGCCAGAAGTGATATCTGCTTGGACAGAAGCTTATCAGGCGTTGGCAGAGGTTTTTATTCAACGAGAGCATGAAATTTATGAAGAGGAAGGTGTTTCCTGATTTCATCAGGAGTTACACAAAATATCAAATTATACACAATCTGTAGGGGCGGCCGTTCGCCCCTTCTATATATAGTGATATAGTGGTTATGCGTAAGTCCTGTTCATTTTTTTTGAGTTAACAAGACGGGGGAAATATTGAGTTTAATAGTTGCGGGAGAGCGTAGTGGGGTTGGCAAAACAACTGTTACGTTGGCGCTATTGTCTTATTTGAAACAGCAAAATTTGCAGGTGCAATCATTTAAGGTGGGACCTGATTATATTGACCCGATGTTTCATCAATATGTTACGGGTAAGTCTTGTCGGAATTTAGACCCGGTTTTGACTTCCGAGGTTTATGTGCAGCAATGTTTTGCGCGAAATATTCAATATGTTGATTTTGCTTTGGTTGAAGGGGTGATGGGTTTGTTTGATGGGGTGAGTTTTAATCCCCCCTGGCCCCCGTTAGAAAGGTTCGATCCCCCCTGTCCCCCCTTAGAAAGGGGGGTAGAAGATGATGGTGATGGCTGCTTTCCTGATTTTGTTTTCGATCCCCCCTGTCCCCCCTTAGAAAGGGGGGTAGAAGATGAGTGTGATAGTATTTTGTTGAAACAAGGGGAAAAAGATGATGGTGATGGGTGTTTTCCTAATTTTGTTTTCGATCCCCCCTGTCCCCCCTTAGAAAGGGGGGTAGAAGATGAGAGTGATAGTTGCTTTCCTGATTTTGCTTCTACTGCTCATATTTCTCGCTTGCTGAATGTACCTGTATTATTGGTGCTTGACTGTAGTCGGTTATCAAGTTCTGTGGCAGCGATCGCTCATGGTTTGATTTCTTTTGACCCTAATATTAATTTTGCTGGGTTGATACTCAACCGGGTCGGGAGCGATCGCCATTTACAGTTACTTCAAAATTCCCTAAAATCTATAAATTTACCTGTACTTGGGGTACTGCGACGACATCAAAATATTAATATTCCTGACCGACATTTGGGTTTACTTCCTACTGATGAAATGCCTGATTTAGATAATTTAATTAATGATTTGGCTGAATTGGCAAAAACTTGTTTTGATTGGGAGAAATTACTACCACTTTTAAAAATTCATAATGAGGGGTCTCAGCACTTTTTATATAGCCAAGTTCCCCCTAATAACATAATACATTTTTCACTATCAAATGTCAAGAATATTGAGAAAAAAAAGTCGCAATTTTTGATAGGAGTAGCTCGCGATCGCGCATTTAATTTCTATTACCAAGACAACCTAGATATTCTGGAAGAGTTAGGGGCAAAAATAGTATTTTGGAGTCCGCTAAAGGATGAAAATTTACCTGCGGGAGTGGAAGGTTTATATTTTGGTGGTGGATTTCCAGAAGTTTTTGCCGAACAGTTAAGCGAAAATATTTTAATGAGAAAAGCTGTTCGGGCAGCAATTATTTCTGGAATGCCAACTTATGCTGAATGTGGTGGGTTGATGTATTTATCTCAGGCAATTATTGACTTTAATAGTAAGTCTTGGGAGATGGTAGGAATTTTACCAACTACAGCAGTAATGGGTAAAAGTTTAAAGTTAGGATATCGGCAAGCAATTACTAATATAGATACTCCTTTATTAGCGGCAAATACACAAGTTTATGGACATGAATTTCATCGTTCTGAATTAATTGAAGCACCCGCAAGACATCTATACAAAATGTGGCGAATTGATGAGGATAAAAATCGAAGCAAAGGAACTGTTGAAGGTTGGAATTTTTATCAACTTCATGCTTCCTATCTTCATATTCATTGGGGGAGTAGGGTAGATATTCCTCAGCGATTTATTAATAATTTGGAAGAGGGAAGAAGGAAGAAGGAAGAGGGAAGAAGGAAAGACTGAAGTTAATTTTTTTGTAAGCATTCAGCCGTCAGCTATCAGCTATCAGCTATTGCTTTTAGTTTTAGATAAAAGCTTTACTAATTGAGGCATAATTTATACTTACTACCACAGTCAGCTATAAAGTCTATATTCATTTAAACCCCCTCATCAGAGCTAAGAGCTGACAGCTAATAGCTGAATGCTTACATTTTTTTTGTCATTGCGACCGACAGGGAAGCAATCTCAAATCCTAATTTTTCGTACCTGATATAGAATCCGGTAGCATCGGTGTAATTAGATGGGGAGATGGGGAGATGGGGAGATGGGGAGATGGGGACCCACCCCTAACCCCTCCGAGGAGGGGAATATCGAGAAATATTTGGTAATGGTTGAAGATGGAACATTTTTTTATACCGAATTAAACGGATTTGATATGATATAGAATCCGGTTAGACCAATTTGAAAAAAAAATGCTATGAAAAGTGCCACTCTATCAGACATTCTTAAAAATAGTGACTATCGTGGATTTTAGATAGTTATTTATATCGTTTTTACCTTTTTAAAAATATTTCCTTCTTCTTCCTTCTTCCTTCTTCCTTCTTTCGTACGGACGCCCTTATGCAACGTCCCTACTATTTGTAACAAACACTTATCACGCTTGGTATTATACAGTATATGTTTATAATTCTATCCACACTTTCTCGCCTTAAATCTCCCCATCCCCCCATCTCCCCATCTCCCCATCCCCCCATCCCCCCATCTCCCCATCCCCCCATCCCCCATCTCATATAATAAGTATTCAACCGGATTTGATATGATGCGTAAGTCCTGTTAAATGTATTGTAGTGCTGGCATCTTGCCAGCGATGGGTGTACCTACCAAAGTGGAATCTGCTCTATGTTTACTTCTCTGTACGGACGCCCTTATGCAACGTCCCTACTCCCCTTCTCAATAAAATGTAGAAATAATATAATCTCTCCTTCGACTGCTATATTCCTCACTTTCTCAGAACTTACGCACAGACACTAAATACAGTGAGGCTGAATGCCATTCGCCCCTACATATGGTGCTTTCAAGGTTAATTTGCGTAAGTCCTGTTTCTACTTTTTTTTGGTAAAATAATAACTGTTTAATATTAATATTCAGTTTGAGAAATAAAATGACAGTATCTGTGGAGTTTATTGAAGGATTAGATGAGAAAATTACAGAAGTTAGTCTGAGAAAACGTCGTAACTCTGAGACAAAAATAGTTGTACTAATGTTTGACCGTCTTCAAGCTACGGAAAGTTTTCGTTCCTTCACCAATAAAATAAATAAATTATGGTTGAAAGACGAGGAAGGAAATATTGAAGTTGCTCCTAGTGGGATTAAATTTTTGTCTGCTGATGAAAGTGATTTTTCTCAAGTAGAGTGTTCTTTTGAAGTAGAATCAGAAGAAAATTTTGAGAGAGTAATGCGATTTTTACACCGTTATGCTGAGGCGAATGGTTTTGAATTTAAGTCTAATTAACAGGACTTACGCAAATTCTTAGACAATATCAGGACTTACGCAGAGACTCTACATATAGCGAGGGCGAATGCCAAGCGAGGGCGAATGCCAAGCGAGGGCGAATGCCAAGCGAGGGCGAATGCCAAGCGAGGGCGAATGCCAAGCGAGGGCGAATGCCAAGCGAGGGCGAATGCCAAGCGAGGGCGAATGCCAAGCGAGGGCGAATGCCAAGCGAGGGCGAATGCCAAGCGAGGGCGAATGCCAAGCGAGGGCGAATGCCAAGCGAGGGCGAATGCCAAGCGAGGGCGAATGCCAAGCGAGGGCGAATGCCAAGCGAGGGCGAATGCCAAGCGAGGGCGAATGCCAAGCGAGGGCGAATGCCAAGCGAGGGCGAATGCCAAGCGAGGGCGAATGCCAAGCGAGGGCGAATGCCAAGCGAGGGCGAATGCCAAGCGAGGGCGAATGCCAAGCGAGGGCGAATGCCAAGCGAGGGCGAATGCCAAGCGAGGGCGAATGCCAAGCGAGGGCGAATGCCAAGCGAGGGCGAATGCCAAGCGAGGGCGAATGCCAAGCGAGGGCGAATGCCAAGCGAGGGCGAATGCCAAGCGAGGGCGAATGCCAAGCGAGGGCGAATGCCAAGCGAGGGCGAATGCCATTCGCCCCTACTAGATATGGCGGTTCTGCATTGCCTGTTGCCTATTCCCTATTCCCTATTCCCTATTCCCTATTCCCTATTCCCTAATATAAATAAAAAATGAGTAAATCAATAGTAGTTAAACAACTATTTTCCCAAGAAATTACACCAGAGAATTTTCGACCTTTTGGGCAAGTAATTTGGGCATCAAAAGATGGCAAAAAATATGACCAAGATGATGCTCAATTAAATTTAGAAAATGGTACGCCAAGATTTTATATTATGCGGTTATTTGGTAAGGGTCGAAAATTTACTAAAATTACTCGTCATATAAAATGTACTCAATGTTTGGGTTCTCTAGAAGGTAAGGAATGGTTAATAGCAGTTGCTCCACCTTGTGTAGAGAATGCACCAAAATTAGAAGATGTAGTTGCTTTTAAAATTCCCGGAAATTGTTTTATTAAATTAGAGGAGGGAACTTGGCACGCAGGACCATATTCAGATTATGAATTTGTAGATTTTTACAACTTAGAATTGAGCGATACGAATGAGGTAGATCATTTTACTCACAGCTTTGCTAAAAGTCATAATTTAGAGTTGGAAATTGTTTGAAAATTGGTAATATAGCATCACAATAAGGAAAGTCAAAAGTCAAAAGTCAAAAGTCAAAAGTAAGAATTTAGGCTGTAGAAATTTTTTATGATTTTACCAACTCATATCAAATCCGGTTAAATAGTTATTATCAAGTTGGCAGAAATGGGGAGAAGGAAAGTCAAAAGTCAAAAGTCAAAATTCATGCATTAAGAATTTAGGCTGTAGAAATTTTTTATGATTTTACCAACTCATATCAAATCCGGTTAAATAGTTATTATCAAGTTGGCAGAAATGGGGAGAAGGAAAGTCAAAAGTCAAAAGTCAAAATTCATGCATTAAGAATTTAGGCTGTAGAAATTTTTTATGATTTTACCAACTCATATCAAATCCGGTTAAATAGTTATTATCAAGTTGGCAGAAATGGGGATATTGAAGTAATTATAGGGTTATAAACATACACTGTATAACCGGATTCTATATAAGAGCGCGAACAAAAAAACTTTCTCCTTCTACTACTTTTTCTTCTTTCTTTCCTCCTGAGTTCTCAGTAATTAATATTAATATCATACTCTAATTTACCAACGTCAAAAAAACTTTCTCCTGTTCTTCCTCTTTTTTCTTGCTTCTTTCTTCTTGCTTCTTCCTTCTTTCTTCACTGATAACTGATAACTGATAACTGATAACTGATTTCTTTCCTCCTGAGTTCTCAGTAATTAATATTAATATCATACTCTAATTTACCAACGTCAAAAAAACTTTCTCCTGTTCTTCCTCTTTTTCTTGCTTCTTTCTTCTTGCTTCTTCCTTCTTTCTTCACTGATAACTGATAACTGATAACTGATAACTGATTTCTTTCCTCCTGAGTTCTCAGTAATTAATATTAATATCATACTCTAATTTACCAACGTCAAAAAAACTTTCTCCTGTTCTTCCTCTTTTTCTTGCTTCTTTCTTCTTGCTTCTTCCTTCTTTCTTCACTGATAACTGATAACTGATAACTGATAACTGATTTCTTTCCTCCTGAGTTCTCAGTAATTAATATTAATATCATACTCTAATTTACCAACGTCAAAAAAACTTTTTCTCCTGTTCTTCCTCTTTTTCTTGCTTCTTTCTTCTTGCTTCTTCCTTCTTTCTTCACTGATAACTGATAACTGATAACTGATAACTGATTTCTTTCCTCCTGAGTTCTCAGTAATTAATATTAATATCATACTCTAATTTACCAACGTCAAAAAAACTTTCTCCTGTTCTTCCTCTTTTTTCTTGCTTCTTTCTTCTTGCCTTCCTTCTTCTTCACTGATAACTGATAACTGATAACTGATAACTGATTTCTTCCGAGTTCTCAGTAATTAATATTATTCTTCCTTCTTCTTCACTGATAACTGATAACTGATAACTGATAACTGATTTCTTTCCTCCTGAGTTCTCCAGTAATTAATATTAATATCATACTCTAATTTACCAACGTCAAAAAACTTTCTCCTGTTCTTCCTCTTTTTTCTTGCTTCTTTCTTCTTGCTTCTTCCTTCTTTCTTCACTGATAACTGATAACTGATAACTGATAACTGATTTCTTTCCTCCTGAGTTCTCAGTAATTAATATTAATATCATACTCTAATTTACCAACGTCAAAAAACTTTCTCCTGTTCTTCCCTCTTTTTTCTTGCTTCTTTTCTTCTTGCTTCTTCCTTCTTTCTTCACTGATAACTGATAACTGATAACTGATAACTGATTTCTTTCCTCCTGAGTTCTCTCAGTAATTAATATTAATATCATACTCTAATTTACCAACGTGTCAAAAAACTTTCTCCTGTTCTTCCTCTCTTTTCTTGCTTCTTTCTTCTTGCTTCTTCCTTCTTTCTTCACTGATAACTGATAACTGATAACTGATAACTGATTTCTTTCCTCCTGAGTTCTCAGTAATTAATATTAATATCATACTCTAATTTACCAACGTCAAAAAAACTTTCTCCTGTTCTTCCTCTTTTTCTTGCTTCTTTTCTTCTTGCTTCTTCCTTCTTTCTTCACTGATAACTGATAACTGATAAC
>NZ_BLZO01000034.1 GCF_014132355.1 Okeania sp. KiyG1 | reverse complement strand
CAAAAATTTATAATATTTCCTATCTCTCGATATATCAACTTTTGTCATAAATTTTTGTCTATCCAATATATAATCTATCACTCTTTAAAATTATAACATTTACAGCATTTTATAGATACAGAAAACTTTCATTAATAGATAATGGATAATTACCTATGGTTAAAATCTTTACGGAATTGAATGTGAGGAAATATTATTTCTTTTTCCGCTTGAAAGGGTCGGCTAATAAAGCTGAATTATTGAATTAAAATTTATTAATTATTAATTTTTCGGTAAGTAAGAAAAACAGGAAGCGAAATTATGTAAAAATCATTTTTAATGTTTATCAAATGTTTATCAAACAGGATTGAGTCGCGCAACCCCACCTTTTAAGACGAAATATTTTTGGAACCTTGCTCAAATCCCCCTTACAAAAATAACTTCTGACTTCTGACTTCTGACTTCGTTAAAAAGGATAGATTCCTGATTTTTCTGTTTCAAGATATTGAGCAAATTGTTCTGCCATAAAACGAGTAAATTCCCTTGCACCTCTGTCATTTAGGTGCGCGAAACCCCATCTACTTTCAACTTGATATAAAGTAGGAAAATTTCGGGATTGTCTAAAGCAAAAACTGCCGATTTATTGTACCGTTTATACAATTCGATTGCTGTTGATTCTTGATATTCCAAAGTTGGAGATATAAAAAGAATGGGCTTAATTCCCTGTTCTTCGATGCGATCGCACATATTTTTGAGAACCTTCAAGCTATAAGTTTTAGAGAAATTAATTGATGCAGTGTTCCTTTGCTTCAACTTATCTACCCTTTGATAATAATCATCTAAATTATTTAAAAATCTTTGCCGACGACCAATCTCACTTTTAGCAGGTTTTTTTTTCCCATCTGAAGCAGAATATCCAGATTCTTGTATCAACAGTTTGGAGTATGGTTTTTTTAGAAATTCAACTAAATTAGAACCTAAGACTTTTTCTGACCAAAAATCAGAAAATCTACCCATCCATAAAGTTCTATAGAATAGACTTTTTAAGTTACCATAAGCAGTAGAAAACTTTTTTCGCAAGGGCTTTTCTTGTTCCAAGGTTATACCTAAAGCTAAGATAGTTTCCTTGGGAGTATGCCAATATATACTTCTGGCAGAATCTGCATTACTTAAGTGCTCATACAAACTATCTTGATATTCTATAAATAACCACTTTAAATTAGCCGGTTTTAAAGCAATAATTGTTCTTAAATAAAAGTCTATCTCTGCTACTGTTGCTCCACCAAATCCTAAGTTAAAAGATTTGATTTCTACGTTTTGTTCTGCCATTAATTTATCAAATAAATTAGGTACTATACCGTGAAAAGTTGTACTAGGACCGATAAAAATAGCATTATATTCATCTTTGTGTTCGGCAAAGTTTTTTAACTTAAGACTAACATAACTAGGATAATTAGGAATGTTAGGATAAGGAAAAATTATATTGGCAAGAACAAAAACTACTGTTAATGTAATTATGAAAATAATACTGTAAGTAGTTGCTGC
>NZ_BLZO01000033.1 GCF_014132355.1 Okeania sp. KiyG1 | reverse complement strand
TACTTTTAGAAAGTGCTGTTAAGATCCCTTTATCAAAAGCTACTTTACTGAAAAACAATGAAAAAACATCATATTATGGCCAGTGTCTTGTCTACTGTAGCGATCGCTGGTGGTGTACTTTTCTCTAATACCGCAGAAGCTTGTATTTTCAGCAACAAGGGTCAAGATTCGATGTCGAAAGCATCATTAGTTTCGCTAAACTCTTGGTTAAGCAAAAATTTTTCCGGTAAGTCTGACTTTGCTATTGCTGGTATTGCTGCTGGTGCAGTAGGTTTAATGGGATTAGGTGCTTTTTCTGCTAGTCGTTATATTGCTCGTAAAGCAGAAGCTGATGTTGATGCTGGGAATGAATTTATGGAAGTACCAGCAGAAGAAACAGTTGTTCAGCAGCATCCTGAAGCACCAGGTGGCGAGCTAGACTTAGTTGAAGATAATGAAGTTGTATCTGAGCAAGCTGAAAAAGAAATTTCTCTCGTCAAATAATTTTATTGTCATCGGACGCAAATAATTTTTTGTAGGACTTCCAGTTACTTAAAGCTGGAAGTTCTTTATATTCTTTAACTAGGGTGTGCTGAATAAAGTCTTTTGCTGGGGTAGGAGACAGGAGACAACCCACCCTCGCCCCTCCCCTCCCAGGAAGCAGGGTCTATTTATTGTCACCAGAGAAAAAAAGAGGAGGGTGTGGGGAGGGTGGGAAGTTGGTTCGTGTGGTTCGTGTGGGGAGTGTGGAAAGAGGAGGGTGTGGGGAGAGTGAGAAGTGTGGGAAGTTTAGGGACTGTGGAAAGCACAGGAACTCAAAAAAATATAGGGTTGTAAATATTCTCGCTACGACAAAGAATTAGCCCTGCTCCCAGGAGGGGGAGATAGGAGAAATGGGAATGTAGAGGAGGTAGGAGTAAGAATTTTCCCAAGATTTTTCTGTCCAACTATGCGCCTAAAATACGCTCCTTTTTGGGCGTGAAGAGCTGAAAACCAAGGTATTACAGACCCAAAAAGGCACTTGTCTTTATTATGTCAATGCTTTTAGATTTAATCAGCAAACCCTAACTAGCTATTAGCTTGAGCGCATTTCCCTACCAGAATGCTCTGCAAACAACTATCAGTTTGTAGGGGCGAATAGCCATTTGCTCCTACTTGGGTAAAATATCCCCAGTTTCTATAAACCGGAAGGTGCGCGGAGGGGTAACATTCCCCTTCTAAACGTTTACTGCTGACTGCTGACTGCTGACTGCTGACTGCTGACCGCTTTTTAAAAATCAACTCCACGTTTTAATTCCACCCCATGATTAGCATAATGTTTATGACAGAAAACCTCTGAATGAACGCTAGCCAAATCAAAATATGCTGGTGGATTAAGACAACGACCAGTAATAATTACCTCCGTATCTTTTGGTTTGCGTAATAAAGCATCAACTATTGGCTCTACTTCTAATAATTCTAAATCTACAGTAGGATTAAGTTCATCTAAAATAATAGTCTTATATAAACCAGAAGCTATAGCCGCCCTAGCTATTTCCCAACCTCTTTCTGCTTCCACAAAATCTATTTCTTTTTGTTGTCCTCGCCACACAATAGCATCTCCACCACAACGTTGATGATCCACTAAATTTGGATAGCTTTGACGTAAAGCGGCGATCGCTGCATCTTCTGTATAACCAATACCTCCTTTGAGCCATTGTATAATTAGGACTCGATGAGATTGGTCTTGACTAATACCCCTACCTATGGCCTGTAATGCTTTACCCAAAGCGCTGGTAGACTTACCCTTGCCAGCACCAGTATAAATTTCAATCCCACTAATACCATGAGCTTGAGCAGTTGGATGTTGATGGGGTTTCATTTCTGAATGCAAGTCGGCAATGTCCAACAATGCTGGAGGAGCTGCACGACCTGTTGCAATAATTTCTAACTGTTCTGGTTTATCCTTTATAGTGTGAATGACCTCATCCACTGGTAATAGACCTAAGTCCAAAACTGGATTTAGTTCGTCCAAGACCACAACTGAATATAAGTCAGAAGCGATCGCTCCTTTGGCCACATCCCAACCTCGTTGGGCTTCTTGACGGTCAAATGTAATAATTTCATTCTGGCCAAAATATTCACTTCTACCAGTGCGTACTTGGTCTATCAGATGAGGAAAGGCTTTCTGTAAAGCTTCTATGGCAGCATCTTCATCATAAGAGCGGTCAGGTCCTTTGAGAAATCTCAGTAGCAATACTCTAGTTGGAGAGTCAGAATGTATTCCTAAACCTATGGAACGTAAAACTACTCCTAATGCTGCTTGAGATTTACCTTTGCTGGAGCCATCGTAAACATGAATTTGTCCCACAATTCTTTCTGACATGGCCTGTGCGGTGCGTATCCCAATTCCGTTTCTTCTCATAGGTCTCATAAGTAAGTATTTATCTATAAAGTTTGTAATTATTTTTTGATAGTAATTGCGTATTGGAAAAAATTACAAGTTAACTGTCACGACGGGGGAATAAGGAAGGAGGAATAGACAATATTATAATTTCTCTAAAGCAACTTACCTTCTGGCTACTAATTACTTTCATCATTATGTAGCTCAACTAAATGAAATTTATATTAGACATCTCCAGCAATAAAAATAAAATCAATTATCGTACATAAATTATCAATTACTCCCTCCTGGGAGGGGTTAGGGGTGGGTTCCCTATTCCCTCTTTGGAGGAGATGTCTATTGGAATAATTAACATTTTTTAACATAATGAGTAGGATTTATATCCACTTAACTTAGATAATATCAAAATTCAGACCAACTGAATCATATTTTATTTACTTTGTCCCCAAAAATTAGCGATGAACTTAACTATTTTGCCCTTGAGGGCTATTGTCTCTGGCTCTTTAATATTATTATTAGTAATTGCCATTGAATCATTTTTTTTTCAATACCGACTTAAATTCATTCCAAAAGTTAGTGTTCAGTATGCAACTGTAATGAATTTAATTTCTACCTGTATAGGGTGGATATTATTTTTTTATGTGGTAAGTATTGTGCCAAATATCTGGGAAAAAGAAGTTGTAGCTTATATTTTATTTGGTAAGATTGACACAATTTTTCCTATCTTCATACTTTTCATATTTCTTAGTTTTTTATTTCTCTAATTTTGAAGTTTATTGGTTTTAATTGGTGTGAAAAATTATGGAATGAAAAATCTAAAGATAGTGGTGCTGGTATGAATTTATCACAAGCATTAGGACAATTAAGAACGCCAAAGTTTTTGGTGATTACACTGGCTCATATTTGCAGTCATTTAGCAGTAGCATTTATTTTATTTCTGCAGAGGTTTGAATTAACATGAAAGAAATTTGGAAAAGTTTTACCGATCTGTTTAAAGGTCTTACTGACATTTTAAAGAGTCTAATAAATTTATTACTTCCTCCTAAGTTCTGGCATTGGCAAACATTTTTATTGTTGAGCGTAATGTTATTACTGGTGTCAATTGCTGTGGCTGAAATTGATAGTAATAGGGAGGTAGAAGTTGATTTTATTTCTGTTTTAAGCTGGTTATTTTTAACATTTGCTGTCGGATGGTTAACAACTCAGAAACCATTTGTATTTCGAGGCATCAGTTTAAGTCCCTGGATTACAGCAGGGCTATTTTGCTTTCTTTTATATGAAAAATTAGAGAGCAATTTGAAGTATGTGGCTATAGTGTCTTGGCCGGTAATTGCGGTGTGCATAGCAGCGATAATTTTAGTATTGAATACTCCAGAAGAATCGACAAATCAAAAAGTTGATGTATTATCGAAGCCTAGTTTTGTCATTTTAGTTTTGGTCAATTTTTTGGTTAGTTGTTGGTTGGGATTATATTTTATGATTCAGGGAATAGTAGAACAATATCCGACAATGGGAGAAGATGATTTAAGTAAAAGTGCATTTGTTTATCGGGTGATAAAGCCTTCAATAAATGATTATAGAGGTGCAAAAATTCTGAATTTAATGGAGGAGAGACTGAACAATGATTTAGGAACTCAAAGAGTGGATTTATCAGTACCTAATATGAAGTTGAAACTGCAAGAGATTAAAGATGAGGCGACTAAAGAAATATCTAAAGTTAAAGAAGATAATTTCTGGAAGTTACAAACGCCAATAGTTGCTAATCAGTCTGGATATCAGTTAGAGTTACAATTATTTTGGGAAGGAATTACAGCAAAAGATGAAAGTTATTATCTGAGTAAAAATTGTAAAATTGAAGAAAGAGTAGGGCGAAGAAGAGCTGGTACTACTTTACCAAATCAAGCAGTACCAATTAGAGTTGGAAATGTTGAATGTGGTGCTGTAGAAAAGAAACTTGTTAAACCAGAAAACCAGTCAGAAAATGTGACGAAAATTTAGAGTTGAATAAGGCAGAAAGCAGAAGGCAGAAGGAAAAATTGCATGGGTGGAATTCAAACCCTAAATAATTTTAAGCACCCCCGTTAATAGCTATGCTTTATAAACATCTTTACTTAACATAAAACTTGACAAAATAGACAAGTTATGTGTGAGTGTTTCAGGAAATCTTTCCTCAAAAATCTATTGAAGAGTAGATTTTTTTGAGAAGTTAAGTAGTTTTGCCTAGCTAAATTGACTCTTTCTCCCTTCTCCCGTACTCCGTGCTCCCCTGCTACCCACAAGGTTTTCAGAAGTTCCTGATAAGGGATAGGTTTATAGTGGGGTATTAAACCCGCAAAAGAAAAGATAAAAAATAAGTGGAAATAGAAGATTAGGAAACATTTTATGAATCTAGGGAGAATTCTGGCAATTTCTCGAAATGTATTCTGGGAAGTAATTCGCGATCGCGTCCTTTATTTAATTATTTTTTTTGCTTTATTAATGATTGCTGCTATTAGATTAATCCCAGAATTATCTGTAGGTACGGAGGATAAAATAATCTTAGATTTTGGGTTAGCAGTTATTAGTGTTTTAGGTTTGATAGTGACTGTTTTTATTGGCACTGCTTTGGTGAATAAAGAAATTGAAAAACGTACTGTTTATGTTTTGATTGCTAAACCATTGAGTCGCTCGGAATTAATTATTGGTAAATATATTGGTTTATCAGCAGTTTTGGCTGTTTTATTGTTGGCTATGACAATAATATATGGATTAATTCTGAATTTAAGTGGAATTTCATATCCTATAGTTAGTATTTTAGTAGCAGTAATATTTATATTTATTCAGTTGTCGTTACTGACTGCTGTAGCAATTTTGTTTAGTGTATTTACCAGTTCTCTATTAGCGACATTATTTACATTTGGCGTTTATTTAATGGGGAATTTAAGTAGAGATTTGGTTAAGTTGGGTGAGTTAAGTGATAATCCTGGAGTTAAAAAGTTGATGATGGGATTATATGTAGTATTGCCAGATTTAAGCAGATTAGATTTGAAAAATGATGCTGTATATGGTCTACTGCCAAGTATAGCTACTTTAGTTACTAATTTTGGTTATGCTTTGCTTTATACAATGTTGATTTTATCAATTACTATCGCTATTTTTGCTAGACGAGAGTTTTGAATTGAAGCAAGTTTTAGGTTGTAGATTTTAGGTTGTTGCTGAGAAAGTTGGAGCTAATAGTGTAAGCATTCAGCAGTCAGCCATCAGTTATCAGCTATGTGTTATAAACTCGTTATCATACTAGAAGGGAATTATCCACCAATGAACTAGAGGAAATTTTGAGGTTGTTACTGAGAAAGTTTGAGCTAATAGTTGATTTCAGCAATGGTAGGGAATTGATAGTTTCTCCAGAAAATCTGACTAGGTTAACCTGGATGTGAAAATGAGATTAGAAAAGAATTTGTCTGGTTTTTCTCAAGTAAATGAACTAGAGGAAATTTTGAGGTTGTTACTGAGAAAGTTTGAGCTAATAGTTGATTTCAGCAATGGTAGGGAATTGATAGTTTCTCCAGAAAATCTGACTAGGTTAACCTGGATGTGAAAATGAGATTAGAAAAGAATTTGTCTGGTTTTTCTCAAGTAAATGAACTAGAGGAAATTTTGAGGTTGTTACTGAGAAAGTTTGAGCTAATAGTTGATTTCAGCAATGGTAGGGAATTGATAGTTTCTCCAGAAAATCTGACTAGGTTAACCTGGATGTGAAAATGAGATTAGAAAAGAATTTGTCTGGTTTTTCTCAAGTAAATGAACTAGAGGAAATTTTGAGGTTGTTACTGAGAAAGTTTGAGCTAATAGTTGATTTCAGCAATGGTAGGGAATTGATAGTTTTTCCAGAAAATCTGACTAGGTTAACCTGGATGTGAAAATGAGATTAGAAAAGAATTTGTCTGGTTTTTCTCAAGTAAATGAACTAGAGGAAATTTTGAGGTTGTCACTGAGAAAGTTTGAGCTAATAGTTGATTTCAGCAATGGTAGGGAATTGATAGTTTTTCCAGAAAATCTGACTAGGTTAACCTGGATGTGAAAATGAGATTAGAAAAGAATTTGTCTGGTTTTTCTCAAGTAAATGAACTAGAGGAAATTTTGAGGTTGTCACTGAGAAAGTTTGAGCTAATAGTTGATTTCAGCAATGGTAGGGAATTGATAGTTTTTCCAGAAAATCTGACTAGGTTAACCTGGATGTGAAAATGAGATTAGAAAAGAATTTGTCTGGTTTTTCTCAAGTAAATGAACTAGAGGAAATTTTGAGGTTGTCACTGAGAAAGTTTGAGCTAATAGTTGATTTCAGCAATGGTAGGGAATTGATAGTTTTTCCAGAAAATCTGACTAGGTTAACCTGGATGTGAAAATGAGATTAGAAAAGAATTTGTCTGGTTTTTCTCAAGTAAATGAACTAGAGGAAATTTTGAGGTTGTCACTGAGAAAGTTTGAGCTAATAGTTGATTTCAGCAATGGTAGGGAATGGAGAATTTATCCAGAAAATATGACTAGGACAGCCAGGATTTAAAAAAGATGTGAAAAAAGAATTTATCTGGTTTTTCTTAAGTCAATTAACTAGAGGAAGCTTTGAGGCTGTAGGTGAGAAAAGTTGAGCTAATAGTTAATTCCGGTAATGGTAGGGAATGGAGAATTTATCCAGAAAATATGACTAGGACAGCCAGGATTTAAAAAGATGTGAAAAAAGAATTTATCTGGTTTTTCTTAAGTCAATTAACTAGAGGAAGCTTTGAGGTTGTAGGTGAGAAAGTTTGAGTTAATAATTAATTTCAGCAATGGCAGGGGATGGAGAATTTCCTCACAAAATCTGACTAGGTAAACCTAGATTTGAAAATGGTATTAGAAAAGAATTGGTCTGTTTTTTCTCAAGTCAATTAACTAAATGAAGCTTTAAGGTTCTGGGTGAGAAAAGTTGTGCTAATAGTTAATTCCAGCAACGGTAGGGAATGGAGAATTTCCCTAAAAAATCTGAGATTTAAAAATGATTAAAAAAAGAATTTATCTGTTTTTTCTCAAGTCAATTAACTAGAGTAAGCTTTAAGGTTGTAGGTGAGAAAAGTTGAGTTAATAGTTAATTCCAGTAATGGCAGGGAATGGAGAATTTCCCTAAAAAATCTGACTAAAACAACCAGGATTTGAAAAAGATGTGAAAAAAGAATTTATCTGGTTTTTCTCAAGTCAATTAACTAGATGAAGCTTTAAGGTTCTAGGTGAGAAAAGTTGTGCTAATAGTTAATTCCAGCAACGGCAGGGAATGGAGAATTTCCCTAAAAATCTGACTAGGAAAAACTGGATTTAAAAATGATTTAAAAAAGAATTTATCTGGTTTTTCTCAAGTCAATTAACTAGATGAAGCTTTAAGGTTCTAGGTGAGAAAAGTTGTGCTAATAGTTAATTCCAGCAACGGCAGGGAATGGAGAATTTCCCTAAAAAATCTGACTAGGAAAAACTGGATTTAAAAATGATTTAAAAAAAGAATTTATCTGGTTTTTCTCAAGTCAATTAACTAGATGAAGCTTTAAGGTTCTAGGTGAGAAAAGTTGTGCTAATAGTTAATTCCAGCAACGGCAGGAAATGGAGAATTTCCCTAAAAAATCTTACTAGGTAAACCTAGATTTGAAAATGGTATTAGAAAAGAATTGGTCTGTTTTTCTCAAGTCAATTAACTAGATGAAGCTTTAAGGTTCTGGGTGAGAAAAGTTGTGCTAATAGTTAATTCCAGCAACGGCAGGAAATGGAGAATTTCCCTAAAAAATCTTACTAGGTAAACCTAGATTTGAAAATGGTATTAGAAAAGAATTGGTCTGTTTTTCTCAAGTCAATTAACTAGATGAAGCTTTAAGGTTCTGGGTGAGAAAAGTTGTGCTAATAGTTAATTCCAGCAACGGCAGGGAATGGAGAATTTCCCTAAAAAATCTGACTAGGAAAAACTGGATTTAAAAATGATTTAAAAAAGAATTTATCTGGTTTTTCTCAAGTCAATTAACTAGATGAAGCTTTAAGGTTCTAGGTGAGAAAAGTTGTGCTAATAGTTAATTCCAGCAACGGCAGGGAATGGAGAATTTCCCTAAAAAATCTTACTAGGTAAACCTAGATTTGAAAATGGTATTAGAAAAGAATTGGTCTGTTTTTCTCAAGTCAATTAACTAGATGAAGCTTTAAGGTTCTGGGTGAGAAAAGTTGTGCTAATAGTTAATTCCAGCAACGGCAGGGAATGGAGAATTTCCCTAAAAAATCTGACTAGGAAAAACTGGATTTAAAAATGATTTAAAAAGAATTTATCTGGTTTTTCTCAAGTCAATTAACTAGATGAAGCTTTAAGGTTCTAGGTGAGAAAAGTTGTGCTAATAGTTAATTCCAGCAACGGCAGGGAATGGAGAATTTCCCTAAAAAATCTGACTAGGAAAAACTGGATTTAAAAATGATTTAAAAAAGAATTTATCTGTTTTTCTCAAGTCAATTAACTAGATGAAGCTTTAAGGTTCTGGGTGAGAAAAGTTGTGCTAATAGTTAATTCCAGCAACGGCAGGGAATGGAGAATTTCCCTAAAAATCTGACTAGGAAAAACTGGATTTAAAAATGATTTAAAAAGAATTTATCTGTTTTTCTCAAGTCAATTAACTAGATGAAGCTTTAAGGTTATGGGTGAGAAAAGTTGTGCTAATAGTTAATTCCAGTAATGGCAGGGAATGGAGAATTTCCCTAAAAAATCTGACTAGGGCAACCAGGATTTGAAAATGATGTGAAAAAAGAATTTATCTGGTTCTTCTTAAGTAAATGAACTAGAGGAAACTTTGAGATTGTCGTTGAGAAAGTTTGAGCTAATAGTTAATTCCAGCAATGGTAAGAAATTGAGAATTTATCCACAAAATCTGGCTAGGGCAACCAGGATTTGAAAATGATGTGAAAAAAGAATTTATCTGGTTCTTCTCAAGTAAATGAACTAGAGGAAGCTTTAAAGTTATACAAAAAACTGAGTAATGAGTGTTGAATAAAAATAGTAGCTGTATTTCCACCGCACTTTACTAGCACCTATACCAATTACCATTACTACTCTTGACTTATGGAATATCTAAAACCACAGAATATCAATCTTCCTCCTTCCTTCTTCCCTCCTCCTTCTGCCTTCTTTAATTGCTATAATCAATAAGAATTAAATTAGCAACAGTAAAAATCAATAAATAGAGAAAATGATGTTAACAAAAAAACTCAAAGAACTGAAAAAAATATTTTCAGAAATGGAGAAGGCTTTGATTGCTTACTCCGGCGGAATAGATAGTACTTTAGTAGCAAAAGTCGCTTATGATGTCTTGGGAGATAAAGCTTTAGCTATAACTGCTATTTCTCCTTCTTTATTACCTGAAGATTTAGAAGATGCTCGTATTCAAGCAGCAGTAATTGGTATTTCTCATGAAGAGGTAGAAACTAATGAAATGGAGAATCCTAATTATACTTCTAATCCAATAAATCGTTGTTACTTTTGTAAAAGTGAATTGCATGATACTCTCAAACCTTTGGCTTTAAAGCGGGGTTATTCTTATGTAGTAGATGGGGTAAATGCAGATGATTTACGAGATTATCGTCCTGGTATTCAAGCAGCAAAAGAAAGAGGAGCTAGATCGCCTTTGGCAGAATTAGGAATTAGCAAATTTGAAGTTAGACAACTTGCTAAAGAATTGGGTTTGCCTTGGTGGGATAAACCAGCTCAACCTTGTTTAAGTTCCCGTTTTCCTTATGGGGAAGAAATTACTGTTGAAAAGTTACAAAGAGTTGGTCGCGGGGAAAGATATTTGCGAGATTTGGGATTAAAAAATTTACGAGTCCGTTCGGAAAAAGATACTGCGAGAATTGAACTTCCACCCGAACAAATCAAAGAATTTGTGTTGACAATAAATTTGCCTCAGTTGATAGAAAAGTTTAAAGAGTTTGGATTTATTTATGTCACTTTAGATTTAGAAGGATACCGGAGTGGGAAATTAAATCAGGTTTTGTCACCGGAGGTATTGGGAGGAAAAGTCTAAGGTAGATTTCCTAGAAATTAAGTTATTTCCATAATTAGGCGAATAGCGGCCACACTTGCTCCGCCAACACTATATTTGCTTTTTATCTCCTAAGCGCCTTGGGGACTGCTATATCTACTTCCCCTCTATACTGCGTATGCTGCAATAGTCAAATCATTTTGTGAAGCGTATAACTTTAGAGGTCTGTCGTAGAAAAATATCTACTTCCCCTCTATACTGCGTATGCCGCAATAGTCATCTCATTTTGTGAAGCTCATAACTTTAGAGTCTGTAGTAGGGAAATATCTAACTCCCCCTCTCTGTTGCGGATGTAGCAATAGTCATCTCATTTTGTGAAGCGCATAACTTTAGAGGTCTGTCGTAGAAAAATAGCTACTTCCCCTCTATACTGCGTATGCCGCAATAGTCATCTCATTTTGTGAAGCGCATAACTTTAGAGTCTGTAGTAGGGAAATATCTAACTCCCCCTCTCTGTTGCGGATGTAGCAATAGTCATCTCATTTTGTGAAGCGCATAACTTTAGAGTCTGTAGTAGGGAAATATCTAACTCCCCCTCTCTGTTGCGGATGCCGCAATAGTCATCTCATTTTGTGAAGCGCATAACTTTAGAGTCTGTAGTAGGGAAATATCTAACTCCCCCTCTCTGTTGCGGATGCCGCAATAGTCATCTCATTTTGTGAAGCGCATAACTTTAGAGTCTGTAGTAGGGAAATATCTAACTCCCCCTCTCTGTTGCGGATGCCGCAATAGTCATCTCATTTTGTGAAGCGCATAACTTTAGAGTCTGTAGTAGGGAAATATCTAACTCCCCCTCTCTGTTGCGGATGTAGCAATAGTCATCTCATTTTGTGAAGCGCATAACTTTAGAGTCTGTAGTAGGGAAATATCTAACTCCCCCTCTCTGTTGCGGATGTAGCAATAGTCAAATCATTTTGTGAAGCGCATAACTTTAGAGTCTGTAGTAGGGAAATATTTAACTCCCCCTCTTTGTTGCGGATGCCGCAATAGTCAAATCATTTTGTGAAGCGCATAACTTTAGAGTCTGTAGTAGGGAAATATTTAACTCCCCCTCTTTGTTGCGGATGTAGCAATAGTCAAATCATTTTGTGAAGCGCATAACTTTAGAGTCTGTAGTAGGGAAATATTTAACTCCCCCTCTTTGTTGCGGATGCCGCAATAGTCAAATCATTTTGTGAAGCGCATAACTTTAGAGTCTGTAGTAGGGAAATATTTAACTTCCCCTCTTTGTTGCGGATGTAGCAATAGTCAAATCATTTTGTGAAGCGCATAACTTTAGAGTCTGTAGTAGGGAAATATTTAACTCCCCCTCTTTGTTGCGGATGCCGCAATAGTCAAATCATTTTGTGAAGCACATAACTTTAGAGTGTGCAGTAGGGAAATATCTAACTCCCCCTCTCTATTACGGATGCCGCAATAGTCAAATCATTTTGTGAAGCACATAACTTTAGAGTCTGTAGTAGGGAAATATCTAACTCCCCCTCTCTGTTGCGGATGTAGCAATAGTCATCTCATTTTGTGAAGCGCATAACTTTAGAGTCTGTAGTAGGGAAATATCTAACTCCCCCTCTCTGTTGCGGATGCCACAATTGAAGAAAAGCTGGAAGTTCAACATGGTCAATTTCAAGAGTTTAAATATCTACTCCAGGATATAGAAGGAGAAGTTGCACAAGTCAGGATAAATAATATGGAAAATAAGGTTTCAATAATTGAAGAAAAGCTGGAAGTTCAACATGGTCAATTTCAAGAGTTTAAATATCAACTCCAGGCTATAGAAGGAGAAGTTGCAGAAGTCAGGATAAATAATCAGGTTTTATCTGAAAAAAATGCCGAACTTGAAAGTTTTGCAAATCCTTTCTCAATTGATGGAACAGCAATTTGCAATGACTTTGAAAATTACTCTTGAAAAAGTATAGTACTAGACAAATAAGCTGCGGACATTCCTATATTTACTACTCCCAATTCTGGTATTTCCTTTGAATTCAAAAGGAAGAAGGAAGGACTGAATTCTTGAGTAGGGGAGTGGAGGAGTAGGGGAGTGGGGAGTAGGGGAGTGGGGGAGTAGGGGAGTGGGGGAGTAGGGGAGTGGGGGAGTGGGGAAGTAGTAAACATAAGAATCATTAAGATTAACTTGGATTAAATTAGCCAAAATATTGTTCTACTTGTGTTAATTACTTAATAACTGAAGTGCTACCTAAGCATAGTATTACTTTTGAGAATTGGTATTCAACCCAAAGTATAAAGATAATTAATGAAGGAATAATTCCAGAATTAACAATTACTCGTCCTGAAAAATGGATAGGACTGATTAAAAGGATTTTTTTCTTTTCTATCTTTGATATATATAGCAATCAGGAATGAGTTGTGAGAATTGAGATGTTCCTTAAAAGTGTAGAATATAGCAATTATTATATTCATATGATACGTTTTTTCTTCTTCTGTGTTCCCTATTCCCTGTTCCCTCCATACCTAAAGCAAAAGTTTCCAACATCTCACAATTCAAATCATATTGCTATAGAAATCAACTCTTTCTTAACAGTTTCCTATTTCCAAAAATTGTGGCAAAGTCTATAATAAATGACATCCTCTAATTAGGGCTTGCTGATTAAATCTAAAAGCATTGACATATAAAGGCTTTAACTTTTTTGGGGTCGAAAAAAGTGCAAATTTTTCAGCTCTTTATGCTCAAAAAATTAGTATTTTAGGCAAGACTTGGGCAGAAACATCATTCTGACAATTGTTAGCCAATAATTAAGGTAAAAATCCTCTCCTTTTAAAGAGAAACAAGCGGTCGAGGGATGGATGGGTTTCCTAACCATATCCAATCGACCAAGAGAGAAAAAATTTTCATGATTAGTCAATCAATTCCGTTTTCACTCTCGAGGTAATAATTAATTATTAATTATTAATTATTAATTATTAATTGTTTAATCCTGTCTCCTACCCCTACTAAAAGACTTTTTCAGCAAACCCTAATTAGGATGCAAAAATAACTCTAAAAAATTCATGTTACCTTTTATTCGTTCAGACCTTAGTAATCTTAAAGCTTATACACCTCATCCTGGTGGCAGTTCAGAAATTCCTTTAGATAGACTGGATACTAATGAATGTCCTTATGATTTATCAGATGATTTAAAACAAAAGTTAGCTGGAAATTATCGAGAATTAATTGAAACAAACCGTTATCCAGATGGCGGTCATTTCCAACTTAAAGAAGCTATAGCTCAATATGTGAATGAAGCAACTCCATCGGCTAATATTTCTGCCGATAATATTTCTGTTGGTAATGGCTCAGATGAGTTAATTCGTTCTATTTTAATTGCTACTTGTTTAGGAGAAGAAGGTTCTATTTTAACTGCTACTCCTACTTTTTCTATGTATTCTATTCTTGCCAAAACTCTTGGTATTCCCATAGTCAATGTTGGTAGAAATGAGGCAAACTTTGAAATAGATATTTCTGCAGCTCAGGATGCTATTAATCAAACAAAAAATCCGACTGTAAAAGTAGTATTTGTTGTTAACCCAAACTCTCCTACAGCGAATGCTTTAACTGCTCAAGAATTAGAATGGTTACTTAGTTTGCCTGAAGAAATTATGGTAGTAATTGATGAAGCCTATTTTGAGTTTAGTCAGACTACTGTAGCTGAACAATTAAACCAACATCCTAATTGGGTAATTTTAAGAACATTTTCTAAAGCCTTTAGATTAGCTTCCCTCCGAGTCGGATACGCGATCGCTCATCCAGAAGTTATTATTAATTTGGAAAAAGTTCGTCTTCCTTACAATTTACCAAGTTTTTCTCAAGCTGCTGCTAAATTAGTGCTTACTTACAGGCAAGAGGTTCTATCTTTTATACCGGAAATTTTGAGAGAAAGAACTAAGTTATTTGATAGTTTTGGGGAAATTTCAGCTCTACAAGTTTGGGAAAGTACGGCTAATTTCTTTTATGCCAGACTTACGGATAAATGGTTAAATTTATTAGGAGAAAATCTGTCTCAGGAAGAAGGTTTAAATAATTTGATGCAGCAACTTAAAAATCAGGGTACTTTAATTCGTCATACAGGTGTTGGTTTAAGAATTACGGTAGGAACTCCTGAAGAAAATCAGCGTACAATTGAGAGAATTAAAGGTATTTTTTCAGCAATTAATAATTAATAATTAATAATTAATAATTACCGAAAAATTGTGGGCATTAGCTTCCCCTTTTAAGGGGATAAAAAAAAAGAATATTCGCCAAGGTCAAGCCTCCTTATTGCAGAGGTACTGATAACTGATAACTGATAACTGAAATGACCTCTCCTTGAAAAGAAAAGGATTGACTAATCATGAAAATTTTTTTCTTTTTTCCCTGAAAAGGGGAAGCTTTAAACCACAATTTATCGGTAAGCATTTCCTCCGGAATGCTGCGAAATAGCCATTAGCAGTCAGCTAGCCTCCTGCGGAGGAACTAAATTAACAGCAATTAATAATGAATAATTAGGGTTTGTTGAAAAAGTCTTATGGGTAAGAGTAAGAGACAGGATAAATGGGAATTATAGAGGAGGTAGGAGGAAGAATAATGTAAGCATTTCCTCCGGAATGCTGCGCAAACAGCCGTCAGCCATCAGCTATCAGCTATTGCTTTTAGTTTAGGATAAAAGTTTTATTAATTGTCTTACTATAAAAGTTGCCTTCCTTGCCCTTAAAGTCTATATTAATTTAAACACTGTCCTAGTATGAGAGAGTCTTGTTGCTGAAGTCCGCAGTTCCTCCGGAGGAGGCTAGCTGAGAGCTAATAGCTGAATGCTTACAGAATAATAAAGGGATTATTCTGCGCAACAAAGCCGCCTAAAATGCTAATTTTTTGAACCATTATGACCATTAAGCTTGGACTTTTTTTAACTAAAAAATGCGCTCTAGCTTTATATCTCAGTGGTTTTAGATTTAATCAGCAAACTCTAATTATTTCTAAGGTTAGGGAAGGAGACTTTAGCAGTAACTTTTTATTCTTCTTCAATATTTACTCCTTCTTCCTTCTTCCCTCTTCCTTCCTTCTACCATTTGTAACAAACATTTATCAAATTGGTATAACTGATAGCTGACGGCTGAATGCTTACTATAATTATAAATTAAACAAATTTTTCAGACGATTTCTGACCCAAACTACAGGATTTTTATCATCTTCTTCTGCGTCAACTAATCCCAATCTTCTAAGTTCATTTTGACGTTCAGATAATTCTTCTTGATGTTTACCCAACTCTTGCACAATTACCTCAGCTAATTCTGGATTTTCATGTAATATTTTTTCAAAGCCTTTTTTGTGAATAGCAAATAAAATTGTATCTTCAAGCGCCCGGACAGAAGCAGTACGAGGAGTACCTAACATTAAAGCTAATTCTCCAAAAAAATTGCCAGCTTTTAGAGTAGTTAGATGCTTATTAATTTTTTCAACAAAGACTTCTACTGAACCTGAAAGGATAATATAAAAAGTATCACCAGGGTCTCCTTCATGGAATAAAATACTTGATGTTCTAATACGTTTTCTATACCCTACTTCTATCAATTTTCGTAACTCAACATCAGTAAAGTTTTCAAAATAAGTAACTTGTAATAATAAATCTCTAGCTGATAGAGGTTTACTAGATATAGACGGATGGTTTTTTACTCCATGAAGAACAGTATTTTGAGATGATTCTAAATGTTGTGATTCTTGTGGATTCTTTAGGTATATATTAATATGCTCCCAAGGAATTAAAATACCCTGTTGATGTAAATTATTGTAGATAATAAACCGTAAAGAACTCATATAAACTGGTTGATTATAAATTTCCTTTACCCATACCCATAATTGAAACTTAAAAGCGTTATCTTCAAACCCCAGAAACAAAACTTTTGGAGGTGGTTCTCGTAATACTACAGGTTCCATATAAGCTGACATTAGTACCGTTTCTGTAACTAACACTGGGTCACTATCATCAGATACAAAAATATCAAGTTCAATCCTACCTTTAGAACTATCGTAGCTTAAGTTATGTATTTTTCCTTCTATTAAAATCCCGTTAGGAATAATTATGTGACTACCCTGTAATGTTCTAATTCTAGTTGAACGCAAACCAATTTCTTCCACAAAACCTAAATCATTATCTAATTCAATAAAATCTCCTATTTTTATCGGTCTTTCTATCAGTACATTCAAACCACTAATAAAGTTTTTGGTAATATTCTGAAATCCTAAACCAATACCTACACCTAAACCCCCGGCTAAAACTGCTAATGAAGAGACATTAAAACCTTGTGTTTGTAGAATAACTATCACACCCAGGGTACTCATTCCATAGCTAAATATTGTAGATATTGCCTCTCTATTAGCTTCATCTATACCTAGTTTTACTAAAAATACTTTTTTGAGTAAATTTTTGAAGATTCTACCGAATATAAAAACTGTAATTAAATATAAACATAATTTTAAAAGTAAAGTTAAAGATATATAAGTATCCCCGACAAAAAGCAGAGGAGTTGTAAAAATTTCAGCTAGTTGTAATAATAAATTTTGTACTTTTCGGAGCATAAGGGGAGTGGGGGAGTCATTTCAGTTATCAGTTAACAGTTATCAGTTATCAGTTATAGCAGGGAACAGGGAACACCGGAACAGGGAACAGGGGAAAAACATTTCCCTGTCTGAGGTTCATCATCAGCATAAGTCCTAAGCAACTTGTTCGTTGCTATAGCAATATGATTTGAGTTGTGAGATATTGGATACTTTTGTTCTAGGGAATAGGTATGGAGGGAATAGGTATGGAGGGAATAGGGAAGAAACGAATACATAAGAATCAAAAAACTGCTATATTCTATGCTTTAAAAAACACCTCAATTCTCACATCTGATTCCTGATTGCTATATATCAGTAAAAATAAGAATAGTTAACAATAACTGGTTAATAATTACCAAAAGTTTATTCAGTATATGTTAATTACTTAATAATTGAAGTGTTACTTAAGTATAGTATTCTTTTTTCAAGTTGGCATAACATAAAATTTTTTATATTAATGAAATAAAGTAATTAGTCTTAGAAGCAAAATCAAGAAAGGGAAAGCAAAATCAAGATTTTTCCTTCTTCCTTCTTCCCTCTTCCTTCTTCCTTCTTCCTTAATATTAGCAACCCGGTCTCTAGGAGAAACCGGGTGTTTTAGACATTGATTATTTAGGGTAAATATTTAGAGAAAAACTGTTCATCAAAAAAAGACAGATAACTTTAATTTTTTGGAGTAACAATATACTCAGAGGAAACCTCCTCTACCCTTCCTAATCTTACTAATGCCTGATAAAACATAGCTGTAACTTCAGCACGAGTAGCAGGTTCATTTGGATTCAAAGTTGTTACATCTGGATGATTTACTACCAATCCAGTTGCAGTAGCTGCTGCTACTTTTTCCTTAGCCCAATCAGGTATTTTTTCTTTGTCTTTATAAATACTTAAAACCTGATCAGGATTTGATGGAATTTCCAGATTTAAGCCACTAGCTAAAGCAACCAATACCTGTAATCTTGGTACTTCTTGTTCTGGACGAAAAACATTTCCTGGATACCCACTCAAAAAACCAGATTTAGTAGCTGTTTGAATTTCTTTTTGAGTTGGTAAATCTGCTGGTACATCCTTATATTTAATAGCACTTCCTGTTGATTTTTCCTCAAATACTTGAGGAATTTGAGTAGCTAATTCGGCTCGTGTTACAGGTTTATCTGGCTCGAATTTATCGTTATCAATTTGAGCAATAATATCACGTTCTCTCAAAGGTTGAATGAAATTACTGGCCCAAAAATCATCTGGAACATCAGAAAATGTAATTTTGCCAATAGGAGATGTTTCAGGAGATGGCGCTGCTGTACCAGCTAAGGGAATTTCAGAAGTTGCCTGCTCTGGAGAAGGAGAAGTGGCCGTTTCACTCACCCCTGGTGACTCAGTAGTTTCTACCTCTGGAGAAGGAGAAGTGGCCGTGGATGACTCAGTAGTTTCTACCTCTGGAGAAGGAGAAGTTGCCGCTTCACTCACCCCTGGTGACTTAAAAGTTACCTCCTCTGGAGAAGGAGAAGTTCCCGTGGATGACTCTGTTGTTAAACTAGGAATTGGAGGGGCCAGAGGTAAAGATGGAGTTGCCATTGGAGATCCAGATAACATACTTCCAATACCTAATGTGGCCAAATTATTTCCAACTTGTGGGACTTTTGGAGGTTTGGCTAATTCGAGTGTTGTCTCAGCCTCAGTATTGGCTTGATTCAAACCTTTAACACTTGCCTCTAACTGCTCAAAAGTATCAGTAATAGGAGTCAGAGTAGCCAAACTTGTTTCTAACTCTTCAGAAGTAGAAAGTGCTTGACCAAAATTTGGTTCTGGTTCGCCAGTCAGGGTATTAAGTTGTGGTGTGCCTAAGCTAAAGATTGACTCCTCTGTACTAATACTTGGACTATCAACTGTTTCAGATTTAGGTGAAGAAAGAATAGGTTTAGAGAATAGATTAAACCCATTATTTACTTTAGTCGTTGTCCAGAAAAATACACTGCCAAGAGTCGCTAAGGCTACAAATATTGCAATCCACTCATCACGTTCCACTGGCCTTGGCCGTGAAGGTGGCTTCGGAGGTATATTTGTCATTTGTCATAGCTATATAGTGACAGCTCCACATTAGACTATGATTAGGGAGAAAAGGAAGAAGTCAAAAGTCAAAAGTCAAAAGTTAGAAGTCAAAAGTTAGAAGTTATATTTTAGGTACTTACCGAATAATTAAGGAAGAAGTCAAAAGTTAAAAGTTAAAAGTTATATTTTAGGTACTTACCGAATAATTAAGGAAGAAGTCAAAAGTTAAAAGTCAAAAGTTAAAAGTTATATTTTAGGTACTTACCGAATAATTAAGGAAGAAGTTAAAAGTCAAAAGTTAAAAGTGATATTTTAGGTACTTACCGAATAATTAAGGAAGAAGTCAAAAGTTAAAAGTCAAAAGTTAAAAGTTATATTTTAGGTACTTACCGAATAATTAAGGAAGAAGTCAAAAGTCAAAAGTCAAAAGTTAAAAGTTATATTTTAGGTACTTACCGAATAATTAAGGAAGAAGTCAAAAGTTAAAAGTCAAAAGTTAAAAGTTATATTTTAGGTACTTACCGAATAATTAAGGAAGAAGTCAAAAGTCAAAAGTTAAAAGTTATATTTTAGGTACTTACCGAATAATTAAGGAAGAAGTCAAAAGTTAAAAGTCAAAAGTTAAAAGTTATATTTTAGGTACTTACCGAATAATTAAGGAAGAAGTCAAAAGTTAAAAGTCAAAAGTTAAAAGTTATATTTTAGGTACTTACCGAATAATTAAGGAAGAAGTCAAAAGTTAAAAGTCAAAAGTTAAAAGTTATATTTTAGGTACTTACCGAATAATTAAGGAAGAAGTCAAAAGTCAAAAGTCAAAAGTTAAAAGTTATATTTTAGGTACTTACCGAATAATTAAGGTTTAAAGCAGGGTCATTTCAGTTATCAGTTATCAGTACCTCTAGTTAAAGCTAGAGGCTTGAAATATCGACCAAGAGAAGAAAAAAATCCTTTTATCCAATCCTCTTATTTATAAGAAGAGGTAATTCTAAATTCTAAATTCTAAATTCTAAATTCTAAATTCTTGAAATGATTATTAAACCATTAATTATTGCTCACCGGGGTGCATCTGGCTTGGTGGAGTTTGAAAATACTTTAGCTTCTTTTGAAAAAGCTATTGAATTGGGTGTACCAATGGTTGAGTTTGATGTGAGAAAAACTCAGGATAATTTATTTGTTGCGTTTCACGATGAATCAATTGATGGGATGAAAGTTAGTGATTTGAGTTATCAACAACTTTTGGATATTTCTCGGCAAAAAGGTTTTAATGTGCCATTGATAGAGGATGTGTTGAAGTTGTGTCGGGGGAAAATTAAACTTGATATTGAGTTGAAAGAAGTGGGATATGAATTGGAGATAGTTAATTTAGTCAAAAAATATTTAGATTATCAAGATTATGTGATTAAATCTTTTCTGGATGCTGCTATTATTGCAGTCAAAAAAGCTGATAATCGAATTACAACTGGACTGTTATTAGGAGTTGGTAAACCCCAAAATTTAATCGCTACTCGATTATCAGAAATCTTTCCTGAATTTCGTTTGTTTACAACTAAAGCTGATTTTGTTTCGCCTAATTATCAATTGATAAAGTTTGGTTTTGTCTGGCGCATGAAACTGGTTAATCAGAATATCTATGTTTGGACGATTAATGATGAAAAATTAATGGTTAAAACTGTCAAACAAGGGGTATTTGCATTAATTACAGATAGACCAGATTTAGCTTTGAAGTTATTCAATAGGAATTAGTATTTAGCTATTAATATATTTTTTAATTTTTCCTATTATATCAAATCCGGTTAAACAGCCATAGAATGGTTAAGTTAGGAGGAGTCAGGAGTTGTAGGGGCGATTCGCGTAATTAGGAGCATTCCGGAACGGAAATCGCCCCTACAGGAGTCAGGAGGAGAAAGAATTACAAATATGAGCGTAGTTATGACGATTGAAGAATTTTTTTATGTCCAATTAAACGGATTTGATATTATTACCAAAAAATGAGGTCCAAAGCCTCCCCTTTTAAGGGTATGAAAAAGCGGTCGTTAGCGCAGCTTCCCGAAGGGTGGGATGGCGAGGTTTCCTCGCCATATCCAATCGACCAAGAGAATATTCAGTTCAGTATTTCAAGCCTCCTGCTTTAGTGGGAGTTACTAATAACTGATAACTGATAACTGATAACTGATAACTGATAACTGATAACTAATAACTAATAACTGATAACTAATAACTGATAACTGATAACTGATAACTGATAACTGATAACTGATAACTGATAACTGATAACTGATAACTGATAACTGATAACTGATAACTGATAACTGATAACTGATAACTGATAACTGATAACTGATAACTGATAACTGATAACTGATAACTGATAACTGATAACTGATAACTGATAACTGATAACTGATAACTGATAACTGATAACTGATAACTGATAACTGATAACTGATAACTAATAACTGATAACTAATAACTGATAACTGATAACTGATAACTGATAACTGATAACTGATAACTGATAACTGATAACTGAAATGACCTTGCTTTAATGAATTTTGTACCTCACCACTATGGGAATTGCTATAACATTTTAAAAATAACAAAAAGAGCTTCTTGGTTATAAGAAGCTCTCTCATAATATAATTTTGAAAAGGAGAAAATTATCAGAATTTTAATTTAGTAAAAATTGATTTGATTTAAGACTTATTGGCTGATTTCTTTTTAGATAAAATACCTACACCAGCAAATCAAACTAAACCAAGTATTTCAGAAGATTCACATAATCTCTGAGAATATTCGTATACTCACTCTAATATCGCTACGATCAATTAGAGTAAAGGTATCGCTCACCCATCACTAGATTTTTACTTTAGAGTCTTTATTTCTTTTGCGACTAGCAACTAAACCTGTAGCAACTACACCAAGACCGAATAATGCAGTTGGTTCAGGAACAGAAGTAGTAGAGAACAAAGCACCAGAAAATTGAGCTGTAAGTGTCTCACCATTTTCAAGCCTTTGCTCAATTGTGCTTGCTAATGTATCGTTAAATTGAAGTGTTAAGTTACCTGCACCATCACTTGTATCGCCATTTTCGCTGATAAATGTTCCAAAGAGGAGTATATCTACGGATGCATTCTTTCCACTCTGGATAACTTCTCCTATTTCAGCTTGTTCAAGACTAAATTCATTACCACCACCAAAATTTATGAATGGATCGGGTGCTCCAAATGGATTAAATGATATAGGTCCTTCGATAGTTGTATTTATACCAGCAAACTGATTAAAACTTCCTGTTGCAGTAATAGGGCTAAGAAAAAGAGTAGTTGGATTTGGATTGAAACTCAGTTGCTCTTCTGAAATTAGAGCAGTACCTAGACCAGCAAGTTGCAATTCCCCAATCAGAGCAGCAGCGTTAGCAACACCAGCATTAACCATTACCCCAGTAAATGCAACTGTAGCAGTTAGACCTGCAAAGAATTTAGAGTTAATTAGATTGTTAATCATAGTATTCGTTTGGTTTGTGTGTGTGTGTGTGTAATTAGCTACTATTAAATTTATTTTCAGGCCATGTTTTAGTAATACTCTACCTTTGTATTGATAGACGCATTGCCTGTTTCCCTATATCTATTTTTATTCTGATTAATTTTTTTATACCGTGATCAAAATCATTACAATAAATGATCTCGATCGTTATTTTTTAAAATAAATAATATATAAGTCATACGCTAAATATCTTATAAGCTCTACTATAAAAGGCTTTTAGAGAAATAAGATTTAATCCTAGAATCTTTACTGGAAGCGTAAAAGAATAGTATCAATCGTGCAAGCGCTTAAATACTTATGTTATTTATTTTACTTTAAATGTAAGTAATTTTTAGTAGAAAGAAAAAATATTGTCCCAGTTTAAGTACGGAATTTAATATGGTAACATTTGCTACTTTCATTCCAAAATCAGCGATCGCATATCAGGCATCAATGAATGTGTGCATATTGCATATATAGACTATTAGACATAGGCGTAAAAATCAAAAATCAAATCAATTCTTATCCATAAATTATCAATTATTCCCCGGAGGGGTTAGGGGTGGGTTCCCTGTTGTCTTTCGGAGCTGTTGCCTTTCGGAGCTGTTGTCTCTTTTCTGGAGATGTCTATTTATATAGTTAAAGATAGGGAGATGGGAGCAAATTTCTACCTTTTCCCCCTATAGAACCCCTGAGTGGATCTATTTAAAAATATAGGGAGAGTGTGGGGAGTGTGGGGACCCACCCCTAACCCCTCCCTGGAGGGGAATGTGGGAGGTGTGGGGAGTGTGGGGACCCACCCCTAACCCTCCCTGGAGGGGAATGTGGGGAGTGTGAGGAGATGGAAGCAAATTTCAACTTGCTTGGTGCCCCCCTACCAAGTGCGACTAACGTCGTCGCGGAGTCGCATATGTTTGCCTCCCCTATTCTCGTTCCTGAATTTCGCTCTTCACTCCTCAGTCGTCGGGTCGGACTTCTGCCAAAAGCACATACCGCGTATAAAGATACGATCGGGGATTCTATATGTAATTTCTGGAGAAGTCTAATAGACATAGGCGCGATCTTCAACAATGAATAATGAATAATGAATAATGAATAATTACCTCTCCTTGAAAAGAAGAGGATTGACTAATAATGAAAAATTTTCTTTATTATCCCCTTAAAAGGGGAGGCGCATACCCACAATTTTTCGGTAAAAAATCAAATCAACTATCGCACAAAAATTATCAATTATTTCCCCCTACTCTGTAGGGACGCCCTTATGCAACGTCCCTACTCCCTACTCCCTCTTTTCTAGAGATGTCTAATATAGAGACTGCGACTTTATTACTCAGTTGAGCAGGAAAATAATCTATGCTTTGGTTTTTTTTAGCTACTTCAGTAGCATTTCTTCAATCTGTTAAAGATGTTTATAACAAGACACAACTAAAAAATTTTGATGAATATATTATTGGATGTAGTCTGACATTTTTTACTGCTTTATTTTTAAGTCCCCTATTATTTTTTATTGAAATTCCTCAGTTAGGAAATAATTTTTGGTTAGCTTTATTAGTCAGTGCCTCTTTGAACGCGATCGCCTATACAATTTATCTCAAAGCTATTAAGATTTCTGATTTATCAATTATTGCTCCTATTACCACTTTTACTCCCTTATTTTTATTAATAACTTCGCCATTAATTGTGGGAGAATTTCCTAACCCGCTCGGTATGATGGGTGTGTTCTTCATTGTAGTTGGTTCATATTTGTTAAATATCAAAGAAAAACAGCGGGGATATTTTGCTCCCTTTCGAGCAATAATTAAAGATAAAGGTTCGCGACTAGCTTTATTAGTCGCTTTTATTTGGAGTCTTAGCAGTAATTTTGATAAGGTAGGCGTGCAAAATTCTTCACCTATTTTTTGGGTAGTTTCTGTATTTTTTACTATATCAATTTTACTGTTACCAATTGTTTTA
The DNA here is from genome assembly GCF_014132355.1 of Okeania sp. KiyG1. Lineage (GTDB taxonomy): Bacteria > Cyanobacteriota > Cyanobacteriia > Cyanobacteriales > Microcoleaceae > Okeania. The sequence goes on along the minus strand of NZ_BLZO01000033.1, from coordinate 110,954 downwards.
TATAAATCCCATCATAATCTATACAAACTTAAAACTGGTGGGTGGAAATTAGTTATATATGGTATGATTAACTCTGTAGCTATGGGATGTCAAATGATTGCTATAAATTTAACTTTTGTTGCTTATGTGATTTCTGTCAAAAGAACAAGTGCATTATTTAGTGTGATTTTGGGAAAAATAATTCTCAAAGAAAAAGGCATCAAAGAAAGATTTTTAGGAGCTGCAATTATGGTATTTGGAGTATTTTTAATCGGTATTTCACAACTCAATTAAGAAGGAAGAAGGAAGAAGGAAGAGGGAAGAGGGAAGAAGGAAGAGGGAAGAGGGGAGAGGGGAGAGGGAAGAAGGGAAAAAATAAAAATAAGTAGTGAAACACAATTAATTGTGTAAGCTAAAACATATTTAAAATGCGCCTTAGCAAGTTAGAAGGTGCGAATTCATTAATTGATAATGGATAATGGATAATTACCTTTTCCTTTTAGGGACAAGAAAAAATTTTCATTATTAGTCAATTCTATCCGCTTTCAAAGAGAGGTAATAATTAATTATTCATTATTAATTATTAATTATTCATTGTTAAACTATTCCCTTTTAAATATGAAATTTAATTTACAAGCAAGATTAGAAAATCATCTGAATGAAATAGTACGCGATCGCGACCCATATCTAGCATCAGGAGGACATTTTTATGTCAGACAATATATCGCTCGGCAGTTGTCACAGTGGGGAAATGTAGAAATTGATGAATTTCAGGTAAGAGGCAAAACTCATCAAAACTTAGTGTTAAATTTACCCTCTATTAATAACAGTAAAAAACAGAATTTAGCACCAATATTAATTGGCGCTCATTATGATGCAGTACTAGGTACACCAGGAGCAGATGATAACGCAACTGGTGTAGCAGTTTTACTAGAATTAGCTAGAGAAATTTCATCTCAACCATTGAAATATCCAGTTAGTTTAGTTGCATTTGATATGGAAGAATATGGATTATTAGGTAGTCAGCATTATGCCGAAAAACTTAAACAAAAACAACAGCAACTACGACTAATGATATCCCTAGAAATGCTCGGCTATTGTGACTATACTCCCGGTTCCCAAAGTTATCCTACAGGGTTAAAATATTTTTATCCAAACCAGGGTAATTTTATTGCATTAATTGGTAATTTATTGACCATTATTGATATGTTCCAAATGAGTAGAAAATTTAATAAAATAGGAACTAATTGTCAGTTTTTACCAGTACCAAATCGAGGTTTAATTGTGCCTGATACCCGTCGCAGCGACCATGCTCCATTTTGGGATAGAGGATATAAAGCTATAATGATTACCGATACTGCCAATATGCGGAATCCTAATTATCATCAAAAAAGTGATACTCTTGAAACTTTAGACTTAGATTTTCTCACAGGAGTTTGTCAGGGATTAATTTTCGCTATGAGAAATATTATGTAATGTGAAATACTAAAATTTTTGCTACAAATACTTAGGTTGTTTCAAGGAGTAAGGAGTTGTAGGGGCGTTAACGATAGTTATGCGAAGCAAATGCCATTTGCTAGCGCAAAGCTCCGAATGGCGCCCGTACTGGAGTCAGTATAAATAACCTATATATCATTTAGCTAGAGTCAAACTCTGTTGTTAGTCAAATCGACATTTCTAGGTAAAGTCTTTTAAGTAGAGAAATTATTCGTAGCATTCTTTTTGATATTTCATATATATCTATTTTCACAAGGCATGAGTTCAACAATTAATAATTAATAATTAATTATTCGGCAAATCAAAGCTCCCCCTAAATCACCCTTAAAAAGCCATGCTTTATAAACATTTTTATTAACATAAAAATTGATAAACTAGACAAGTTATATACAAGTCTTTAAAAAGTTTTTGTCAGAGGAAAAGTGTATTAAAAAGTAAATTTTTGTTGATAACTGAAGTAGTTTTTCCTATCTACTATGATTTTTTCTCCCCTGCTCCCCTAATCCCCACAAGGTTTTCAGGAATTCCTGATAAGGGATAGCTTAAAAAGGGGGACTTTCGGTTTCCCTTCTTATCAAGGGGGTTTATACCAAATCCGGTTAATTGCACATAGAATCCGGTTATATAATGTCTGTTTATAATTATATAATTACTTCAATATTTAATCTTCCTCACTCCCCCACTCCCCCACTTCCCTACTCCCCCACTCCCAACTATATAATAATTATTAAACCAGATTTGATATTAGGCGTAATCTCCAGCAGTTTACCTCACACTTACTGAGAAATGCTATAAAAAATAAAGTAGGAAAAAATCTAGACTTAAATATCATAATTATGCAAAAAAATCTACAATAAAAAACTAATTTTAGGATTAATGATTCTAGGAGTCGGAAGCATCCAGCAAGTAGCAGAAGCAGATAATAATTCCACAAAACTCAGCCAACAAAAAACTCATAATTGTCAAATTGATCGACAACAACCAAAATTTTTAGTATTTGGAGGAGGTGGTACTCCAGCACAAAATGAAATTGCCATTGAAAAAAATGTACTTTACTTTCAACGAACCCTAGAAAAAATGGGATATAACCCATTAACAGCCACAACATTTTTTGCTAATGGCAATGATGGGCAAGCCACAATTCGCTATATTGATGAATTAGGAAAACAACGATTTAAAGTACCAGAAATTCCGAATATCCAGGGCAAAGCAACATTAAAAAATCTCCTGACTTGGTTTCAAAAAGCTGCTAGAGAAACATCTCGTCGCCCTATATTTTTTTACTTTACAGGTCATGGCATCAAAAACCCAAACAATTATAATAATAACGCTCTAATGCTTTGGGAAGACCGACCTCTAACAGTTCAGAAATTATCACAAACTCTAGATAAATTACCCCAAAATACTCCAGTAGTCACAATGATGGCTCAATGTTTTTCCGGCTCATTTGCTAATATAATTTATCAAGGTGGCGACCCCAATAAACCCATAGCACTTCAGAGCCGTTGTGGCTTTTTTGCTACTATCAAAACCTTACCTTCAGTGGGCTGCACTCCAGAAGTAAACGAAGCAGATTATAAAGATTATAGTTCCAGTTTTTTTGCTGGATTAAGTGGCTACAGTCGTATGGGAAAAAGAGTGGCTTCAGCAGATTATAATCGAGACGGAAAAATTAGTTATATCGAAGCTCATAGCTTTGCGAAAGTAGACGAAAAAACAATTGATTTGCCAGTTTCAACTTTAGAAGTATGGTTACAAAATCAGGCAAGTAAAGCCGATATTACATTAATTTGGGAACAACCAATAATTAATCTTTTATCCAAAGCACGACCAGAACAACAATATGTAGTTAAATCAATAGTCAAAATGTTGAATTTAGACCTGCAAAAATCTTACATAGAAAATGGTGGAGGAAGCATCACCGAACAAGAAATTAATAATCAAATAGAACGAGCATATTTTCTCCGTTTAGGAATGGAATTAATTAATATTGGTGTAGAAGAAAAAATTATCAAAGCTTCAGATAAAAAAGCGATCGCTATTCTTGAGCGTCTACTCAAATGCGAAGCAGGTATCCCGGGAAGAGGGGAGTAGGGGAGAATTCAAGAATTTAGAATTTAGAATTTAGAATTTAGAATTTAGAATTTAGAATTACCTCTCCTTTAAAGGGTCGGCTTTAAACCAGAATTATTTAATTATTAATTATTAATTATTAATTATTCGGTAAGATTTTTTACAAAAAGGCACGAAAAAGGATTTTTTAGGGCGAATTTTTCTTTCCTTAACCGCTCTAATTAAAAGGTTTATTTATTTTCCGGAGATGTCTAATAGATATGAGGCATGGTATAAATGACCAAAACCTAAGAATATTGAATCTAGTTATACAAATTAAAGAATTAACTAGAAATTGGAGGAAAATTGTACAAAATGAAACGCTCTCTATATTTATTTATAAGTCTAGCTATTTTAGGGTTAACATCCTGTAGCGCTGTCAAAGAAATTCAGGAATTAATTGACCCACCCCCACCACCAACCCCCACAGCATCACCTGTCACAAAAAAAGAACAAAGAACATTATTTCCGATTGAGCAAAACGGAAAATATGGGTTTATTAACAAAATGGGTAAAATAGTTATCCCTCCAAGATTCGAGCGGGTACAAAACTTTTCAGAAGGATTAGCCGCTGTAAAAATTGCAGAAAGGTGGGGCTATATTAATGAACAAGGAGAAATAGTTATCGAGCCAGAATTTGATTCTGTTGTACGTTTTTCCCAATCTTTAGCGGCAGTCAAAAAAATTGGTCAGAGATGGGGTTACATTAACAAAAGTGGAGAAATGGTAATTAAACCGCAGTTTGAAGAGGCGGTCTATTTTTCTGAAGGTCTGGCACGAGTTACAATTGATGGTAAGTGGGGTTATATCGATCGAGCTGGCAACATAGTGATTCAGCCAGAATATAGAGGACAAACGGGACGCGGGTTCTTCGTGGATGGATTAGCTGCAGTGAGAATTGGCAGTGCTTATGAATATGGTTATATAGACCAGACTGGAAAACTGATAATTGAGGCACAATATGATTTTGCTGGAGATTTTATCAATGGTTTAGCGAGAATCAAAATTGGGGATAGGTGGGGGTATATTGATAAAACTGGTAGAGAATTTATTAGACCACAGTTTGTTTTTAATCAAGAATTCTCCGAAGGGTTAGCAGCAGTAAAAATTGATGACAAGTATGGTTATATAGATGTTTCTGGTAACAGAATAATTCAACCGCAATATGATTTTGCTGGCAACTTTTCAGAAGGTGTAGCAGAAGTCAGGATTGATGACAAGTATGGCTATATCAATGCTTCTAATGAGATGATTATTGAGCCAGAGTTTGATAATGCTTTTGGGTTTTCTAATGGTATTGCAGAGGTGTGGGTAGATGGAAAAAAAGGTTATATAGATAAAATTGGTAGATTTGTCTGGAATTTAAGTAATTAGGGTTTGCGCTTCACTAGTCTTTTAACCCACCCCTAACCCTCCCAGGAGGGGAAGGTAGGAGACACCCACCCTCGCCCCTCCTCCCAACCCACTCCCCAACCCCTCCCAGGAGGGAGGGAAGACAGGAAGAACGGGGAATGAGCGAGGAGGTAGGAGCTAAGTTTTGTCAGAATGAGATTTTTCTGCCCAACTATGCGCGTAAAATACTAACTTTTTGAGCGTTTTAGACTGAAACAGGCGCACTTTTTTCTACCCCAAAAAGCCTAAAGTCTATGTCAATGCTTTTAGATTTAATCAGCAATCCCTAATTAAAAGACTTGTTGGAAATTAATCTACAAAAGTAGCTAAAACCTTTATCAGTTAAAGGGTATAGTGCTTTTGGGGTTTAAATGACACAAAGACTTATATATAGCAAGGAACGAGTTGGTGTTTGACATAGACTAATGATGAATCTTAGATTAGGCAATGTTTTTCCCACTGTTGCCTGTTGCCTGTTGCCTGCTATAGTAAGCTTTTGAGTAGTTTCATTTTTGATTTCCCAACAACTCTAAATTAATACTATTAGGACTTACGCAGATACGCTATATATAGCGCTCAAAACTATTGTCTAATGGTACTTGGACTCTATAAATAGTGCCTTTACGTAAGTCCTGACTATGTTATGGCTTTATTGCATGAAAGTATATAGCTGCCGCGCTTGCTCCGCATATGTACAACAATAACGTGCGGAAACTGCTGTAACTATTGTCCAATAGATAAATAGTAATAATTGTGAAACAGGGCGATCGCTTTCTGTAGAGTAATAACTATTGTCCAATAGATAAATAGTAATAATTGTGAAACAGGGCGATCGCTTTCTGTGCAGAGCAATAACTATTGTCCAATAGATAAATAGTAATAATTGTGAAACAGGGCGATCGCTTTCTGTGCAGAGCAATAACTATTGTCCAATAGATAAATAGTAATAATTGTGAAACAGGGCGATCGCTTTCTGTGCAGAGCAATAACTATTGTCCAATAGATAAATAGTAATAATTGTGAAACAGGGCGATCGCTTTCTGTGCAGAGCAATAACTATTGTCCAATAGATAAATAGTAATAATTGCGAAACAGGGCGATCGCTTTCTGTGCAGAGCAATAACTATTGTCCAATAGATAAATAGTAATAATTGTGAAACAGGGCGATCGCTTTCTGTGCAGAGCAATAACTATTGTCCAATAGATAAATAGTAATAATTGCGAAACAGGGCGATCGCTTTCTGTGCAGAGCAATAACTATTGTCCAATAGATAAATAGTAATAATTGTGAAACAGGGCGATCGCTTTCTGTGCAGAGCAATAACTATTGTCCAATAGATAAATAGTAATAATTGCGAAACAGGGCGATCGCTTTCTGTGCAGAGCAATAACTATTGTCCAATAGATAAATAGTAATAATTGCGAAACAGGGCGATATAACTGTCGAATGGATGTTAAGAACGCTACTTTCATGCAACAAAGCCCTATGTTATTATAAGTTATGGAATTTCCTTTATTATGAGCGAGTCCTATCCGCAAAATCTTCTTAATCTAATTTTAATGAGGTCTTACAAAAATGTCTAGTGAAGCACAAGCACAAGTAATTGCGAACGGTAGTAGTTTGATTAATACTGATTTTGCAGGTGATGACGCTCCTTGCCCTGTATTTCCTAATGTTGTAGGAGAACCAAATTCAGATGATAGTAAGATTCCAACGATTTCCTCTGTTAGTCCGGTCTTGTCCATCAACCAACTTGATGATTTATTTGATTTTGCTAATCTCGATCGCTCCGTAGAATTAGCTAGTCAATTAGCAGTACAACATCCGAAGTCTCTGTACTTATTTATGCAGCGATATACTCATTTTAACGGCTATGCAGGTAGCTTAGTCGCTCGTTTAGCTAGTTCAATTGGCTTGTCTCGTCATCTGTTCAATAGTTCCTCAAATCCTGTTGTAGATGAAGCTGACCGAGGATTAGAAATTGCAGCAAAAGTATTTGCAGCGACCATTGATGAACACTCTGATCGAGGTGCAAAATTTGTACCTCACCGTACTTTAGCGCAAGCAACTCTAAGAGCTGTTGGTGATTATGCTAGCCTAACGGTGGACGAGCGAAACACTTTTTCTATGCTCCCAGATTGGATGTTAGAAATTTTAGATAAGACAGTTCAAGGATATCAAGGGGTACCAGGTAATGTTATTGAACTAATTCGCGCCATAGGATTTCATGCAGCATCGGAAGTGCTTGCTCATCGCGAATACTCGATTATTGATAAAGTTGTCAGACACGACAACCGTAATCTTGGTTTTGATGCTTACCTTCGTCAAATCAATGGGAAGGTTGAAGTTGAGCAAGGTCAGTTTAGTCCCTGGTATTGGATTGTAATTCACGGTAAACATCAAGGTGTTGGGGTCGAAGCTGAACATTTTCAGTTGGCACTTGAAGCTCTTGATTTAGTTGCAAAATATAGAACTGAGTCAGATAGGGAAATTCAAAAATTGGCTTTACAAGGTTTTTCAGAGTTTGTGGCTATTCAACAAAAGCTTTTTCAGGAAATTTCGCAAGAATGTTCTGAGTTGCTGATATCAAATCCGGTTAAACAGTTATAGAATGCTTAAGTCTCTAGGAGTCAGGAGTCAGGAGTCAGGAGTCAGGAGTAGAAAGATAAGACAAGATGAGCGTAGTTATGGCAATGGTCGAATTTTTTTTATGTCCAATTAAACGGATTTGATCTGAAACAGAAAAACAGGCGCTCAGAAGTTAGCCGGAGTGTTTTAACCCCTGGTTGAATAACGACACGCGGATTTTAACCTGTAGTTACGGAAATATTGTGGTTTAAAGCCTCCCCTTTTAAGGGGATAATAAATAAAAGTTTTCCTGTTCGTCAATCCTATCCGTTTTCAAGGAGAGGTAATTCTAAATTCGCGCATTCTAAATTCTAAATTCTTGAATTTCCGGTCTGGCTCTCAATATACTTCCTAACTGTCTGTGTAGAGTAAGCTACAGAGAGTCATTTGACTTAATTTGCTTACTCTTTTTTATACTCTGGAAAAATATTAAAGCCATTATACATCTAACTTGCAACTAATAAATATATTATCTCTTTAATTAGCAGTAGTTTTTAAGATTTACCCTGGCAAAAACCATGTTTTTAAGTATAATTATGTTAATTGATTATCAATTTTAGATTGTTTAGTGCTTAAAATTATATTGAAAAAGCTATTTTTGTCAATAAAAAAATAAATGTTTTTGAAAGTTAACAAAAGTAACTCTTGATACTAAAACCCTTTTAAAAGTTGTGATATTTTGAAACTAAGGTTGCAATATAACGACCATTAAAGACTAAAAAAAAGTCACTATTATTAAAAAGCGTTTCCTGACGGAATGCTGCGCAAACAGCAGTTCAGCAATCAGCAGTCAGCAGTCAACTTTGCGCGGAAAGCAGAGAATTCGGGAACGGAAAGGGGATTTAAACCCCTCCTAAAATTAAGCGACAAGCTAGAAGTAGGGGACGTTTTACCCAAGCTTTTCAGTCCTAAATTTTACGCAAACAGATACCTAATTGCGCAAATTTTTAGGCTGATAGCTGATAGCTGATAGCTAATAGCTGATAGCTAGTTAAATAGTAATTACTAAGTCGAAAGAGGGAAATAACTATGAGTCTAAACAAGGAAAAGCATCAATCTCCTCATCATGTTGTCATCGTTGGAGGTGGGTTTGCAGGGCTAGAAGCAGCTCTGAAGCTAGGAAAAGCACCTGTCAAAGTAACCTTGGTTGACAAAAGAAATTTCCATCTATTTCAACCATTACTTTATCAAGTAGCTACAGGCAGTCTTTCTCCCGGAGATATTGCTTCTCCCCTTCGCGGTGTAGTTGCAGAACAGAAAAATACCCATGTTCTGATGGGTGAAGTTGTGGATCTCGATCCCGAACAGAAAAAACTCTTTTTGCGAGATAACGAACTAGATTACGATACATTAATCATGGCTACCGGTGTTAGCCAGAATTATTTTGGAAATGATTGGTCAGAAAAAGCTCCCGGACTAAAAACAGTAGAAGACGCCTTAGAAGTGCGTCGTAGAATATTTGCCTCCTTTGAAGCTGCAGAAAAAGAATCAGATCCAGAAAAAAGAAAAGCACTGTTAACCTTTGCGATCGTTGGTGCAGGTCCAACAGGGGTAGAATTAGCAGGAGCTTTAGCAGAACTAGCTCACACTAAATTAAGAGAAGAATATCGTTCTGTTGATACCAGAGAAGCTCAAATTTACTTAATTCAAAGCGGAGAAAGAATTTTACCTTATTTCAAACCTGCTTTGTCAGCTAAAGCAAAATTAGAACTGGAGAAATTGGGAGTCACTGTGTTGACTAAAACACGAGTGACTAATATAGAAAATAATATCATCACCGTTCGCTCTGGAGAGACAACCCAAGATATTCCCGCTCATACAATATTATGGGGAGCAGGAGTTAAAGCATCACCAATTTCTCAAGCAATATCTAATCGCACAGGAGCAGAATTAGACCGTGCAGGTCGTGTTTTTGTCAATGAAGACCTGACAATACCTGGTTATCCCAACATCTTTGTAATTGGAGACTTGGCTAACTTCTCTCATCAGGGAGACTCACCAGTACCTGGAGTTGCACCAGCAGCAATGCAGGAAGGAGATTATGTAGCGACTCTGATTAAAAAGCGGTTTAAAAATCAGACTTTGCCTCCATTCCACTATACTGACTATGGCAGTTTGGCAGTTATTGGCCGTAACCAAGCCGTTGTACAATATAGAAAAATTCGTTTCTCTGGTTTCCCAGCTTGGGTAGCTTGGTTGTTTATTCACGTTTTCTATATGATTGAGTTTGACAACCAACTCATTGTGATGATTCAGTGGGCCTGGAGTTACTTTACTGGTCAAGGTGGTGCTCGTCTGATCACTGAAAAAGGAAGCAATAAAAATAACGAAAGCGATGGTCGCTATACTCCTCTAGTGACAAGTAAATCATCTGCTGAAGCTTAATTTAATCAGGGAATAGGGAATAGGGAATAGGGAATAGGGAACAGTTGGAAAAACATTTCCTAGTCTAAGATTCATCATCTGCATAAGTCCTAAGCAACTCGTTCCTTGCTATACACCATTTGTAGGGGTTAACGGCCGTTAACCCCTACTATATGTGCTGGTTATGCTTCAACAATTAATAATTAATAATTAATAATTAACAATTATAGCAATGAGCACTGGTATATTTACAAATTGCAGGAGGGGCCAAATAGCTAAAAGTCTTATATTATCGTTTTTTTATTCCCCTCCTGGGAGGGAGGGGCGAGGGTGGGTTCCCTGTTGCCTTCCGGAGCTGTTGCCTGTTGCCTGCGCACAGCGCTATATATCAAATCTGGTAGCATCGGTACAATTCACACCCTGTAGGGGTTTGGTCAGCAAACCCTACAAAACCTGAGTTTTGAGTATGAATGGCGATAGAAATTTTATTACTTAGAAACCAACGGATTTAATATTACCGAAAAATTGGGTATGCGCCTCCCTTTTTAAAGGGATAACAAAAAGAGACTATTCCTTATATCAAGCCTCTTGCTTTCCTAGGTCATGCTGCGCAAACAGCTAGAGGTACTGATAACTGATAACTGAAATGACCTCTCCTTGAAAGAAGGGGACTAACGCTTAAGGAAAATTTTTTCTTTTTATATACTATCTGTTTATCACTATACTTCAATACTTCAATATTCAATCTCCCTCACTCCCCCACTCCCCCACTCCACCACTCTCCCACTCCCCCACTCCCCACTCCCCACTCCCCCACTCCCCACACTCCCCACTCCCCAAACCCTAAATATAGCTTGAAGCTCAGACCGCAAGGCAGTCTCAACCAGTCTATATTCTGCCTGCGCCTGAGATAAAATCTTATCCGCTCCTTCTGTTGTACCTTCACGGGCAATATATTCTAACTTTTTGCAAAGCTCAGACAAATTACTAGCTCCCACAGAAGCACTACTAGATTTCATGCTATGAGCAGACCTTTGTAGTAATTTTGCCTGCTGTTGTTTAATTGCTTGACTCATTTCATCTAACAGTTTAGGTGAATCTTCCAAATAGCAATCAATTACTTCTACTAAAAGTTCTGATTCACCTCCAGCAATTTTCTTCAACTCTTGCAACACTGCTAGATCGATGACTCCCTCTAACTCTGGTTGAGATAAAACATCTTGTTCAGTTGTTGTTTCTGGGATATAGCATTTACTTAAAGCTGTAGTCAATGCTTCTAAGCGAACTGGTTTACTAATATAGTCATCCATACCAGCAGCTAGACAATTTTCCCGATCGCCCTGCATTGCATTTGCCGTCATTGCGATAATACGGGGGCGTTTTTCTTTCTCCCATTCAGTACAAATTTTGTGTGTAGCAGTCAAACCATCCATTTCTGGCATTTGTACATCCATAAATACCACATCATAAGATTGACGACGTAAAGCTACTAATACTTCTAACCCGTTAGCGGCAACATCAGCTCGGTATCCTAAATTTTTGAGAATATTAATTGCTACTTTTTGGTTAACGACGTTATCTTCAGCTAATAGAATTTTCAGAGGTAATTTTTCTGCTAACTTGACATTTGATTGAATTTTAGATTTTTGGGTACTATTAACTATACCCCCTGTCAGAAGACCTACTAAAACTTTTTCTAGTTGAGATTGTTTAATTGGCTTGTTGAGATAAGCAGCAGCATTGATATGAGCATTCTGACTTGAGTATTCTTGGCTGAGAGAACTGAGAAAAACTAAAGGTAATTGTTGACAATTCGGTAACTTGCGAATTTTATTAGCTAGAGTGAAGCCATCCATTTTAGGCATTTGTACATCTAGAATAGCAAAATCAAATTTCTGTCCTGACTGTAATAAATTTATCGCTTCTTGCCCACCACTCACAGCTTGAGAAATCATACATAAAGATTCTGCTTGAAGTGTTAGCACTTGCCTGTTAGTAGCATTGTCATCTACAATTAACAAATGTTTATTTTTAATATTGTTTCAGTTTCTGAATTCTGAGCAAGACATGAATTTTCAGCAACAGCAGTAGCTACTACAGTGAAAAAGAAAGTCGAACCAACTTCTGCTTCACTTTCTACCCACATCTTTCCTCCCATAATTTCACTTAACCGCTTGCTAATAACTAACCCCAATCCTGTGCCACCATAGTTACGGGTTGTAGAAGCGTCAACTTGACTGAAAGGTTTGAACAGACGATCCATACGATCTTGAGGAATACCAATACCAGTATCTTTAACCGCAAATTGTATTTCGTAGATAGGAGAGCAGGGAATATTTGATTCTAGACATTCTGTTCGTTCGGGAATGGGACAACCCATTTTTGGCGAAGAGTCTAAATCTTGATTTTGAGGTGAAGCTGTTACTGATACTACTACTTCCCCAGTTTCTGTAAATTTGACTCCATTGCTGAGGAGATTAACTAATACTTGACGTAATCGAGTTACATCTCCTACTATAAGCTCGGGAGTTTGTGATTGTATTAGATAAGCTAGCTCTAATTTTTTTTCAGCTGCTTTTGGAGCTAACAAATCTAGACATTCTTCTATACAGTTTCGGAGATTAAAAGGTTGTTCCTCTAAATCTAGTTTACCAGATTCAATTTTAGAGAAATCAAGAATATCATTAATTAAGATCAACAAACCATCTCCACTGTTGCGGATAACTTCGACAAAATCTTGCTGTTGTGGGTTTAGCTCTGTGTCTAACAGTAAACCTGTCATCCCAATAACTGCATTCATTGGAGTCCGGATCTCGTGGCTCATTGTAGCGAGAAATTCACTTTTGGCTCGGTTAGCAATTTCTGCTTCTTCTTTAGCAGCTCTGCTTCGGTCTTCTGCTTGTTTCTTCTCTGTAATATCTGTTATTGTGCCAACAGCACGATAGGGTTTACCTGATTCGTCACAAATACGTTGTCCTTTGGTCAATATCCAGACATAATGTCCATCCCGATGTTTGATGCGATGGTTATTCTGAAAACGTTCTGTTTCCCCTGATAAATGTGCTTCTACATCTGTGATAGTTGCTTCTAGATCGTCTGGATGTATATTATCTGACCAAGTAGATAAAGTGTGAGGAAGTGGATCGTCTTCGTAACCAATAATTCTCATCCAGGTAGGTGAATAGTAAACCTGATTTGTTTGTATATCCCAATCCCAAATACCATCGTTTGTACCAGATATAGCAAGTGCATAGCGTTCTTCGCGATCGCTCAAAATAGATTCTATCCGGCGACGTTGCAGAATTTCTGCACTGAGGTCTTGATTTTTTTTATGTAGTTCCTGAGTCCTTTCTTTGACTCGGTTTTCTAGAGATTCATTTGTGTGCTTAATTTCAGTAAAATTTTCCTGTAAAGCTAATACCATTGACTGAAAGTTAGCCGTGAGAGCATTAATTTCTGCGATTCTACTCTTTCGTGGCAAACCTATAGGAATTTCTTGATACAGCAGCTTTTGAGGTAAGTCTGTAGTAACTTGTGTTAGTTTTAACAACGGCGTTACTAATCTTTTACTGACCAGGACTGATATGATTAATCCTACCACTGCAATTATTTGCATTGTCACCAGATTTTTAATATAACTCGTTTCTAAAAAGTCTATGTAGGGTCCTGTGGGTAAGGTGACATATAGAGTCCAAGGAAGATCGGCACTAATTTGTATCTTTTTTCCATATAAAGATTTTTTCCATCGTTTCATCTCTGGCATTCCTGGTGTTGTTGGTTGCCACTTAAAGATATCTCCATTATATTCCACATTTCCTGTTTCCAGTAAGTCAAATTTTTTCTCCGTAGTTACCTCTGAGTTACTCTCAGTAATGATATATCCTTCGCGATCGACCAGTACTGTTTCTATTTCTTTTACTTGAGTATTTAGTTGCTGGAGTTTATCTAACTCAGCTATGTCTAGAGAAGCATGAGCTATTCCCTTGAAGCTATTATCTTTGACTATTGGTATTACTATATCTATATGGGGTGCAGTAGATGGTCGTGCTATATGAATATCTATAACTTGTGGTTGCAATTCTGTAGCGAGTTTGCTCCAAGGGTACTGTTCGGATATGTTCAAGTTGAGTAATGATTCTCCAAATTCATTAAATGCTGGTTCAGCAGCAATTATATTCCCCTTAGCATCAGTAACATATACTCTTAAAAAGAGCTAAATGCTTTTTTCATTACTAATGTACTTTGTTGGAAAGTAAATACTTCATTATCAGGTACTTGAGCTGCTATTTTTGCCAACTCTTCAACAGCGTACAAGTGCTTTTGATACCAAAACTTTAAATTATTTACCAGAGGAATTGTTGCTGCATTCAGTTCTTTTTGAATATCTTTTTCTACTATTGTCAGTATATGTTGTCCATTAAATATTGTGAGGATTAAAGCGGGTAATAAAATAAATGCGATTAATAAGTTAAAAATAGTTTGTTGAAAAGAGATTCTTTTGTAAGATTGAGATAATTTCAACAGTTGACGTATGGGTAAATAACTGACAATTAAGTTAGCAATTAAGGCGTTCAAGAAGCCATTAATTGACTGCTTCATCATAATTAATACAGTTTGTGTTGTACCTACGTTCAACACTAATCCGTAAAGTAATACTGCTAGAGGCATCCCCATTACAAGCCAATATATTCCATTTAGCAAGACTATATTTTGCAGACGGCGACGCTTTAACATTATTCCCACAAACATAGCTTCCAGAGTAAAGGTAATGATCGCATAGGGATGGTGCCAGAGGAAGTATGTGTGGCTACTGACAATTAAGGCGGCTATTGTTCCCCATATAGCTCCATAGAGTTCGACTATAATAAAAACTGCAATACTACCGAAGAGAAAATCTACCCCAAAGAATAAAGGTAATTTGAAATAGTTCCCTAAATAACCTAAGATTATTAGTAATATCAATCCAAATTTGCTTGTCAAGCTAGATTTTTTAGTAATTTTTTATTTTTGTGGAAAAAATTCATTTTTTTAAACTTTGTTTTTGGTAGTTCTCAAAATTATATTAAATTACATTTAACTTGATGGTATTCAAGTTGTCTAAATTGGGAGAATTAAGCTCCTTCAATAATTGATAATTGATAATGGATAATTGATAATTACCTCTCCCTAAAAGGAAGAGGATTGAATCAAAGGAAAATTTTTTCTCTCTTGGTCGATTGGATATGGCGCAGGTTTCCTCGCCATCCCTCGACCGCTTGTTTCTCCTTAAAAGGAGAGGCTTTAAACCTTAATTATTCGGTAATAATTCATAAATTTGAACAATTAATATTATCTTAACTGTCTTAATATGTAAGCATTTCCTACGGAATGCTGCGCAAACAACCGTCAGTTATCAGTACTTCCCTGCGGGATGCTACGCAAACAGCTATTACTTTTAGTTTGAGATAAAATCTTTACTAATTGAGATAGAATTTATATTTACTATCAAAGTCTGCTAAAACAGTCTATATTCATTTAAACCCCCTCATGATAGCTAATAGATGACAGCTAATAGCTGTTTGCGCAGCATTCCGCAGGAAATGCTTACCTTAATATTAATCTATTAATGAAAAAATAGCTACAGAGATAAGCTGATAATTTGTAAGCAAACAGCAGTCAGCTAGCCTCATAAAGTCGGAACTTTCCGTTTGTCATGCTACGCAAACGTTAACAGCTATCAGCTTTATTACCTTTAGTGGACAATTTAATCTCGTTGTTCTTGTGCTTCAATTCTTTGTTGAAAAATGTACAGGACTTATATCATGTCCGGTTAAATACTTATTATTAAAATAGTAGGGGAGCGGGTAGGGACGTTGCATAAGGGCGTCCGTACGGGGAGTAGGGGAGTAGGGGAGTAGGGAACCCACCCCTCGCCCCTCCCCGACCGTGGAGGGGAAAATAGAAAGATTTACTGTTTAAGCACTCATGATAAGTTTTTTCATCACTAATTATCCGGACATGATATTACACAAAATATCAAATTATACACCATCTGTAGGGGCGTTAACGATAGTTATGCGCAAGCTTTCGGCCGTTTGCTTGCGCATACTCCGCAGGTGCCCCTACTAGATATGGTGGTTATGCGTAAGTCCTGATGTATAGCGCTGTGCGCAGGCAACAGGCAACAGGCAACAGGCAACAGGGGGAATCAGTTGACGATAACATAAGACTTTTAGCTATTTGGCCTCTCCTGCAATTTGTAAATATACCAGCGCTCATTGCTATAGTAGAAGTTAAGCAAGTGCTTGCTTCATTCATTTTTATTGCGCTCGAGCTGACTGCTAATAGCTGTTTGCGCAGCATTCCGCAGGAAATGCTTACGATAATTTGGTTAAGGTTCTGATAAATTTCTCCCTATTCCCTATTCCCTATTCCCTATTCCCTATTCCCTCTTTTGGAGGATATCTCTATAGATGTATTTATTGTTGATAATTCATCATTTTGATTTCGATGATGAACTACCAACAATAACTTACAAATATTAACTTCTGAGATTTACTTGAAATTTATCAACCAAAGCATCTCGAACCTTTTGCTGAATTGGGTCAATATCTGCATCCGTAAGAGTACGATCGCTCGTCCGATAAATTAACCGAAATGCTAAACTCCTTTGACCTTCGGGTACATTTTCACCCCGATATTCATCAAATAATTCTATTGACTCTAATAACTTTCCAGCAGACTCAGAAATTACCTGTTTAATCTCATTCACAGACACCTCAACTGACACAAAAAAAGCAATATCTCGGTCAGCAGGTGGGAACGTAGAATAACCGCTAAACTTGCGCCTCAACATATCTGCTTGAGTCATCACTGACAAAAGTAGCTCTAAATTTAGTTGAAAAACATAAACCTCATCTGGTAACTCTCGCTCCTGTCGTAGTTGAGGATGTAATTGCCCGAATACACCAAGTGACTTACCCTCCAACCATAATGACGCTGTTCTCCCTGGATGCAACAAAGGATTTTCTGAGCTTTGTTTATACTCAACTGCTAAATAGAGTCGTTCAAACACTTGTGTCAAAATACCTTTAGCTTCAAACCAACTTAAAGGTTGTTCCCCACCACCTAGAGTCCAACTTTTGGGAGCATTACTAATAATTCCAGCGATCGCATCTGCTTCCTCAAAATTTTCTCCCTGTTTCCAGAAAATACGACCTATTTCAAACCCATTTAATGCTCCATTTCCTTGTTCGAGATTATATTGAAAAGCATCAATAAGTCCAGTTAGTAACTCTGTACGGAGAGCAGAATATTCCACAAATAGAGGGTTAGCGATCGCTATTTGATTTTCCTCACCTTGCTTAACCAAAGAATAGTGCATCAATTCAGTTAACCCAGCTCCACGGAAAGCCGCTCTGAGCTTCAGCACCGCAGACTGTTCCGGTGGTAAATAACCCGCAGCACTTTTGCTAGGTAGAGTTTCGCAGAAATTATCATATCCATACAAACGGGCAACTTCTTCTATAAGATCGATTTCCCGTTCTAGGTCTCGATAACGATACGGAGGTACTGTCACATTCCAAACTACCTCCTCTGTAGTTTCCGATTTAATTAAACCACATCCTAAAGAAGTGAGAATACCTTCCACTTCTTCTGGTTGGAGAAAAGATTCATACAAAGTATCTTCTCCGCGCTTCAGTGGTCCTAAAACTTCATTAATTCGGTTGAGACGGAGGGATAATTCGCGAGTTACTGTCAGATGCTCTGCTGTAGTGCTAAAAGTTTCTTGAGTAGTAGTCTTTCCACCAGCTAATTCAGTAATCAACATAATAGCACGACGGCAGGCCAATGCTAATTCAGCTTGATTAACCCCGCGTTCATATCTAGTTGATGCTTCTGTACGCAAACCTTGAGTCCGAGCTGAACGACGGATAGCGATCGGAGCAAAAATTGCTGCTTCCAATAATAGGTTTGTGGTATTGTCATTAACTTCCGTTTCTTCTCCACCCATTACCCCAGCTAAAGCCACTGGTTTATCATTGGCCGTAATTAATAATGTTTCAGCTTCCAGGGTGCGCTTTTGACTATCTAGGGTAGTCAGAGATTCGTCAGACATTGCATAACGAACTCCTATTGTCAACTGCTCATTACCTGTCAGAGTTATTAACCTATCTAGGTCAAACCCATGAAGCGGTTGACCCCACTCTAACAAAATATAGTTAGTAACATCTACTACATTATTGATAGACCGGATACCTGCAGCATCCAATCGTTGTTTTAACCATCCTGGAGAAGAAGCAATTTTTACTCCTTCAATGACAGTACCAATATAGACCGGGCAAGCTGCCGACTCTGAGATATCTATTTTCAGACTGCAGGAGCTTTCTTGGCCTGTAATCAGAGTGCCAGACGCTTCTGGTATTCTCAGAGATGCTCCTGTTAAGGCAGCCACTTCTCGAGCAACGCCAATCATACTGAGAGCATCAGCACGATTTGCCGTTGTTGTCAAGTCTAAAATGACATCA
Source organism: Okeania sp. KiyG1 (assembly GCF_014132355.1). GTDB lineage: Bacteria > Cyanobacteriota > Cyanobacteriia > Cyanobacteriales > Microcoleaceae > Okeania. Next base: position 92,474 of record NZ_BLZO01000033.1, on the reverse strand, counting down.
TTTAGCCCAAGTAAAGGCCGAACATCACTGCCTAACTGTGGATTTTCTAACTCAAATATATGAATTCCTTCAGAATCTTTTGTTAAGCCCAATTCTGCCAAGGAGCAAATCATCCCTTCAGAGGGGACACCTCGTAGTTTACTCTTTTTAATTTTTAAGTCAATTTTCGACAAATAAGTACCAATAGTTGCTACTGGCACATAAATATCGGCTTTAGCATTCGCCGCTCCACAGACAATATTTAATGGCTCTGCTTTACCAATGTCTACTTGGCAAACTTGGAGTTTATCAGCATTAGGATGCTTATTAGCTTCTAGTATTTTTCCTACAACTACCCCGGTTGCCCAGGTACTTCGATCTTCTATTTCTTCTACCTCGAAACCTGCCATTGTCAGAGTTTCGGCTAAATCTTCTGGAGAAATTTTGATGTCTACCAGTTCCCGCAACCAGTTCAGAGAGATACGCATTCTTTAGTAATTCCCGATCTTGAGGCACAGTAGAGCAAGATATTTGCTCTTAGGCCATATTTATAACTTCAAGTAACATTTTATCTCTCTGGTGGGTGGCAGGGCTGTTTCATTCTAAATTTTGGCGTTTCTCTCAAAGCCTGATGGGGAGACAGTTATGGGCAGTTCTACTTCTTTGGGTGAAAAGTCCACTTTTAATCATAAATTAAAAGTCTCCATCCCCGTGTCCCCGTGTCTCCGTGTCTCCGTGTCTGGTGCGTCCCCGTGTCTATCGAGAATGAAACAGTCCTGGGTGGGTGGGGTCATAATTTGTCAAACTTTTAATTTATCTATAGGGAATGCCGCGCTTTCTCGTAGAGCAGCGTCGGGAGGATGTCAATGTCGGCCTTGATGGTCAATGAGATATGGCAAAGAAACCGTTATTTGTTTTATGATCGATACAGGGTTCCCTTACTATTCCCTTTTCCCTATCTCAATTAAATGTTAAGTTAATTGAGATAGGTACTTAAATTTTGGGCGTGGGAGTGGAATAAGTGAGTTTAAGACTCCCAACAAATCATTAATTTGGTAGTATTTAGTTAGTAGTTGGCCTTAACCAGCCACTAATTCATTTTGTATGCCAATACTTCCTTTAACGGTTAGATCTTTATTCCTAACTTCTAACTTCTTGTTCCAGCATCACAAAAGGTAAAAGTTACAAATGTTACTTTATTAATTACTAATTCACTCAAATGACTATCAGTTAAAATTCTTAACCTATATGTATCTACTTTTGACTTTTGTGGAGTTTGCAGATACAGAACTCAAAAGTCATATTAATGCTTTCGAGTAACTCATTAGTATTACGGATAACTACTTCTGATTTTGAATACTTGGTACTTCTACTTTTCTATCCTGGCTAAAATATCTTTTCTGATTCTGGAAATATTTGATTTAGAGGTCAACTTAATCTTAATCAAGAATTTTTTGATTTGAGATGATTTGGCAAAATAACTATAAACTTTAATCATATTATCATCCCACTATTACATAACTATAATGTAATATATCTAGATTATTAAGTTAATTATTTAAAATCAACCTATTTAACAAATGTTTAGCATATCTATCTCTTGTTTAGGAAATATATGTAACTATACTATGAACTATATATCTGGACTCACCAAGCCGGGACTACGATAGATGTATGAAATTTTAGAGAATAAGTTTTGTGTAAATCCAAATAAATTGGCCTTTGTTTAGTGAAATTAGTGTTGAAGAGATTAGTTATTAAAAGAAAAATTTCAATTAATATTTTTGCATAATATGAGCTACTGTATAAACCCTGCCTGTCCTCAACCTCAGAACCCAAATAGTGTAAATAGATGTCAAGCTTGTGGTTCAGAGTTAATTTTACGCGATCGCTATCAAATTATTCAACCTCTTGGTAAAGGAGGTTTTGGAGCAACTTTTTTATCTAAGGATACCTCATTACCAGGATCTCCAATTTGTGTAATCAAGGAATTGCGTCCATCGACAACAACACCAAGTGTATTAGAGATGTCGCGAAAACTATTTGAGCGAGAAGCTGAAACTCTGGGAAAAATTGGCCATCATCCCCAAGTACCCAGATTATTAGGTTATTTTGAGTGGAAGAAACATTTTTATTTAGTTCAAGAATATGTGAGTGGCTCAACATTAAAACAGGAAGTCAAAAAACAGGGTATACTCGATCAAGAACAAGTTAAGCAATTTTTGATTGAGATATTGCCAGTAATAAGTTATATCCACAGTCAGGAAGTAATTCACCGAGACATTAAACCTGCTAATATCATTCGTCGGAGTCAGGATGGTCATTTAGTTCTGATCGACTTCGGTGCAGTTAAAGATCATGTTAATCAAACTCATCTTGCCAGTGGTGGTACAGGAGAAACTGCTTTTACAAATATTTCTATTGGTACTTCTGGTTTTGCTCCACCAGAACAAATGGCTTTGCGACCTGTATACGCAAGTGATATTTATGCTCTAGGAGTAACTTGCATTTTTCTGCTGACAGGAAAAACTCCAAACGGCCTTGGTTACGACCAGATCAATGGTGAAATTCTCTGGCGTCCTCTTGTTAATATTAGCGACTGGTTTGGGAAAATATTGGAGAAAATGCTAGAAGTTTCCGTGCGACATCGCTTCCAGTCAGCAGAAGAACTTTTAACAGCATTGAAGACAAAAGAACCTGAGAAAAAGCAGGTTGAACCGACCTCAAATAGTCTAAATACTGCATTTAGAGAAGAGCCAAAAGAGCCAACAGTTTTTCATGAACATGAAAATGATTTGTCCTGGATGTCTCCTAATACTCAAGTTGCTCAAAAAATTCGAGAACGTAAAACTCGTATAGAAAAAAAACCTGCAACTCGATCTCTACCTCAGATGAAGATGAGGAAAGAAGTTACTAAAGGGTATTTGACGACAGTTTCTCCAAAAAAGACAACAGCAGAATTAAACTCTAAAACTCCAGAAAAATGGACTGCTGCAACCTTGCGTAGTGCTTATGTTAAAGGTAGAAGAGATTTTGCTGATTGTAATTTAAGTCGCCTAAATTTGCGTAATGCCAAGTTGTCTGGGGTGAATTTTTATGGAGCTAACTTGCATCAAAGTGATTTGCAAGGTGCAGATCTGTCTGATGCTAATCTTGGTCATGTTAATTTAACTAATACTGTTCTGAAAAATACAAATCTGACTAAGGCTTATTTAAGTACAGCTAGTTTGGCAGGATGCGATCTGAGGGATGCAGACCTGACAAATGCTTATTTGAGTGGCGCGAACTTACGAGGAGCAAATCTGTGTGGTACTAATCTCACTAATGCAATGGTCAATGACAGACAACTAGATATGGCAAAAACTAATTGGCGGACAATTATGCCCAACGGTAAAAGAGGTTCGGGATTGTGACATACTCCCACACTAACCATTCAGTATAGTGTGGGCTCTCTCGCTTCGTAGTCCTGTTATTGCATAGGACAAGCGCGTGCTTTAAGCCTACATTCCGCACGACAAAATATAGCATAAAAATATAAGTCAAAAGTCAAAAGTCAAAAGTCAGAAGTCAGAAGTCAAAAGTCAAAAGTCAAAAGTCAGAAGAAAATTATAGTGGTCAATGGGAGTCAATAATTCAGTAAGTATTTATGCTTAATATTTAACTGAAAATTTGACTTTTGAGAAGTAATTTATACAGTTTTTAATGTTACAAACTGACGTGCGGAATGTGGGTTATAGACATGGTTGTGCAGAAAATATTTTGGAATTAGGGATAAAGAATGACTGAGAATAGTAGAAACCCACGTCTAATGGCGTGGGATATTCTTAGTAATATCATGTCCGGTTGAATACTTATAAATCAGGGAGTAGGCAGTAGGGAAAAGATAGAGATTTGCCCTCCCTTGTGACAGGATAGTTTTTTTCATCACGCTCTTATCCGGACATGATATAAGCTCAAATTTTATACTTTTCGAGCAAAATCTAATGGCTTCCTGCCCATGTAACCCATTTACGAGAAACACCTAAATGAGAGCTAGCTACACTTAGTTCTGCTTGATTAACATTTGCTTCTGTCAAATCTGCGCCACTCATTTCTACTTCACTCAGGTTTGCTCCAATTAAGTCTGCACCAGTAAGATTAGTACTGCGCAGGTCTGCTCGATTCAAATTAGCTCGTGCTAGGTTTGCTCCTGTCAAGTCAGCACCGATGAGATTAACATCACTTAAATTCGCGCTACGCAAGTCTGCATAACTCAGATCGGCACCAGATAAATTTGCTTGACTTAACTCAGCTCCACTTAGTTTTGCTCCACTTAAGTCAATACCACTTAAATCAGCTTGATTTAGATTAACCATAGTCAATTTTACCCCACGCAAATTTGCATTACTGAGGCAAATTCCTCGGAAATAACGTTTTCCTATAGAGTAGCGACTGAGGAATTTTTGAGCATCCATATTTTTTAACTCCGTTTGATAAAATTAGTTTTTTAAAGATGGTTATAGCAGAAGGAAGAAGTGGTGCGATCCCGCGTCGGCGGCAGACGCAAGGGAATGCGCACCAAGAGAGGAAGAAGGAAAAGTATTATTTTGTTTGAGTTTTAAACTTTTGAACTGTCCGCACCCTTTGCTTTGACTGCTATATATTTTTTATAGTGGCAGAAACATGAAAAAATGTAGCTAAAACTACACAAAAGTTTAAAATTTTATAAATTTGTATGAAGCTTGATTTATATTATGAAGGGAGGAGTCAGGATTCAGGAGTCATATCAAATCCTTTAGCATCGGTGTAATTAGATAAAGAGTGTGGGGAAATGGCGAGTGTATCAGTGCGAGCGTCTCGCTCGCGAGTGGGGAGTGTGGGGAGATGGGGACCCACCCCTACTGCTCCCAGGAGGGGAATATGGAGAAAGATTTGGTAATAATTGAAGATGGAACATTTTTTTATACCGAATAAAGAAGTAAACATAGGAACAAGCAATTCCTAGCATCCTACCCGCAAGGGAGCAAGATGCTCCCACTACCGTGTCTGATAACAAAAATAATTACAATGTACCACTACCACTTTTTTTATCATACAGCGGTTTTCCAATAGACATCTGGCGGTCATAAAAAATCAAATCAATTATTGCACTCTTATTTATCAATTCTTTTCCCCCTACTCCCTACTCCCTACTCCCTACTCCCTACTCCCTACTCCCTACTCCCTAACTCAATTTCAATTTCCACCAATCTTCTAATAAGGTGTACAAAACAGGAACTACAATTAAACTCAACAAAGTAGAAGTAGTTAACCCTCCAATAATTGCTACAGCTAGAGGTTGTCGTAATTCTGCTCCTGCTCCTAATCCCAAGGCGATCGGCAACATTCCTAAAACTGTTGAACTTGTTGTCATTAAAATGGGTCGCAGTCGTACTAACCCAGTTTGCAAAATAGCTTGTCTGCGGTCTAACCCTGACTGACGCAGTTGATTAATATAATCCATTAACAACAGAGCATTTTTATCCAGTAAACCGAGGAGAAAAATTAGACCGAGCAGGGAAATAACGCCAAAATCACTCTGAGTAAATAATAATCCTAACATTGCCCCCACAATAGATAAAGGTAAACACAAACCTACGACCAAGGGTTCTAAAAATCTACCAAAAAGTAACACTAAGACTGTCAACATACATACAACAGAGAAACCTAAAGTCACAAAAAAACTACCAAAGACTTCTCCTACTCTCAAAGAATCTCCACCTAAGTCTAATTTGACACCAGGAGGTAAAATTGGTTGAGCTATTTCTACTGCTAAATCTATAGCATTCCCTAATCCTAAACCCTCAGAAAGATTAGCTGTAATATAGATAACTTGCTTTTGACTGCGGTGAGTTATTTCCATCGGGTTATCGAAATTATTATTATACTGAGGCGCAATAGTTAAATCGACAAATCCTGGTATTTTGGCAATTTGAGTTTGAATTTTTTGAGCTGTATTGTAGAGAGTTTCTAGATTATCTCCTAATAGCATTATTTCAAAAGGTTTTCCAGCACCAGTCTCAACAAATGGAATATCCTCAACACTAATACTAATATTTTTTAAATCAGATAAAGCTTTACGAGTTTGTTCTTGTATTTGGGCAGTAGTTAGCGATCGCTCTTTTTTAAGTTTTACATATATTTTACCACGATTTGGTTCGCCCTGGAAACCTGCAATACTAAATACTGATTCTACTTCTGGGGAGGATAAAACAATTTCCTCGATATTTTGCGCTATTCTACGAGATTTTCTTAAAAGTATTCTAGTGGGAGATTTGGTTAGATCGCTAATCCAATTAAATGCTCCTTCAGCAAAAATTGAGTTATCGGGAGGTTCTGGAGTTACTTGGGGAGAGGGAGTATTTTCAGTATTTTTAGCAAAATTAGGTAGAGGGTAAGTGTAGGTAATATTAAATTCTCCTCGGTCTAGTTGTGGTACTAAACCTTTAGGAATTAGAGGAATCATTGCCACACCAAGGATGAAACTGAGTAAAGCTATTGCTATGACAATTTTTCTATGATCTAGGGACCAGTTAAGTAATTTTTGGTATCGATCAGATAAAGTTTTCTCCAACTGTTGTGTTTGATTGAATAAACTCTCTAGGTTATAAAAAGAACTTCTGACTTCTGAGTTCTGAGTTCTGACTTCATCATAATTTCCTTCTAACTTCTGACTTCTAATTGGTGTTTGATTTAATAAACCATCTTGTTTCAAATAACTTTTGACTTCATTATTATTTCCATCTAACTCTTGACTTCTAACTTCAAACTTCTGACTTCTGACTTCTGACTTCAAACTTCTGCCTTCAAACTTCTGACTTCTGACTTCATTTAACCACCACACTGCTAATACTGGGGATAAAGTGCGGGCAACTAATAAAGAAATTAATACTGCTGCGGAAACTGTTAAACCAAAGGGTTGAAAAAATTGACCAAGGGTATCTCCCATAAAAGCGACTGGGAGAAATACTGCGGCAATAGTGCAGGTAGAAGCAACAACGGTTAAACCTATTTCATCAGTACCATTGATGGCCGCTTGTTTGGGAGTTTCTCCTGCTTCAAGATGTCTGGCAATGTTTTCCACATCTACAATAGCATCATCAACAATGATTCCAATTATTATTGCTAAGGCGAGGAGGGTAATAGTTTCTAGGTTAAATCCAAATATTGCCATGACAATACAAGTACCTAATAGAGAAATAGGTATTGCTAAAGCTGTAATTATGGTGGCTGAAAAATTCCGCAAGAATGGAAAAATGACTGCTACTGCTAGAATAATTGCTAATAATAAAGCATCAATAGTAGCTTGGGTTGCTTCCTGAATATAGTCTGCTTGAGTTTCTGCTAAGAGGAGTTTTATTTCTGGCAAGTCAGACTGCATTTTTGCTACGGTTGCTTCTACTTTACTTACAGCTTCTAATGTATTGGCATCAGCACGTTTTACTACTTGGAAAGCTATGGCATTTTGATTATTGAAACTGACTAAGGTCGGGAAAGTGTTAGGAAGTGATGTGTCAGTGTCTTTTTGTTTTAAGGAAGAGTCACCAAGTAGATTTACTTTTAAAACTTCTGGTAATTCTGAAATAGTAGGGATAATTTGATTTTGAGCAATGGCAGTTAATTCCCTGAGAGTTTTACTGTCACTAATAATGGCATAGCTAATTGCTGCTGACTCGTTTAGGTCAAGACTGATTATATCTAAGTTAGTTTCTGGAGGGAGGGGTACTTGTTTGAGTGTAGTTTCTACATCTGCTGTTGCTGATGTTAAATTGCTTTGGGTGGTAAAAGCTATGTTGATGACTGCTTGACCTGGATATGTTGAGGAGCGCAATTCATACATCCCTTTTTTTTCAAGGATTTTAACAGCTTTCTCGATGGGAGTTGTAATTTGCGTTTCTGTTTCGATAGTGTTGTCAAAATTTGCTGTTGCTTGTACTACCACTACTGGAAAACTGACTTCTGGAAATAAACCATATTTGAGACTACTAAAGGCAAAAATACCTGCTATTACTACGCTTAACCAAAAACAAATAGTTAACCATGGTTGAGCGATCGCCCATCTGGAAATATTCCAGCGTTGTCGTAGATTTTTTGCTTTAGATTGTTTCATAGGTGGTAGGTGGTAGGTATAAAGTCCTGGAACCGTAATGGTATTAATTGAACTTGGGACAAATTACCTCAGCTCTAATTAAAAGAAAAGAGAGTAGAGATATTTCCTTTGTATAATAGGATAGGTTTTTTCAAAGTACTTGATATAAAACCTACCACCTAATTTATCAACTCTTCAGCACAAATCTCTCCGACTTCTATTAATTCTTCTGGCGTTTCCTCCTTATACTGTTTTGTTCATTAATTTCTGAAATTTTTCTAAGGTATATTGAGATTGAAACTGATTCAAGGTAAAATCACATAGTGTTTCAGCTTGTTCTGTTGATAATCCTTTTGTCAAAGCTTACTAAAATGGTTTATTTATCATACCAAGGTTCTGTTGTCATAATTTTTTCCTCATAAAGTTATTTTTTAAGGAATATGGTTAATTATTTTTATCCCTCAAGATTATCATCGTAAAGAATTAATCTTCAGATGAATTATCCTCTTGTTATTTGTTCAGTAAAATATCTAATTTTCTATCTAGAGTTGTTATGCTAAAATCTCATTTTTAGAGATTACCGAATAATTAATAATTAATAATTAATAATTAATAATTAATAATTAATAATTAAATAATTCTGGTTTAAAGCCGACCCTTTTAAGGGGAAAAAAGCGGTCGTTTGCGGAGCATTCCGTAGGATGGGATGGCGAGGAAACCTACGACATATCCAATCGACCAAGAGAAGAAATAATATTTCCTTATATTCAATTCCGTAACGGTTTTAGCCAGAGGTAATTATCAATTATCCATTATCAATTATCCATTAATGAACATAGACTAATAAATCCTTTTTCTCAAAATAACATGGGTCTAAACTCCAGTTTTAAGGCACAATATTTTTGGAGAGTTGCTCAAATCCTCTACTTCCCCTCCTGGGAGGGGCGAGGGGTGGGTTAACTTCTAACTTCTGACTTCGTTAAAGATACCAGCTTATGAATTTAATTAAAAATATATATAATAAATTTAACCCATTTAATCCTTTACCTGCTCACGATCCAGCTTATGTAAACTGTAGTGAAGTGAGGGGAGATGATAATATTTTTAAGGAAGTTGGTAAGACTATTATTTATTCAGATGAACCTACCTGTCAACTTTACACTGGACATCGAGGTGTAGGTAAATCAACAGAATTATTACGTCTAGAAGATTATTTACAAAAAAATGGTTGTTTTGTGGTTTATTTCCCAGCAACGGAAGGAGATATTGATGAATTAGATGTTCAATATACTGACATTATTTTGGCTTGTACTCGTAATATTTTGGAGAAGCTTCAAGCTTATGCTTCTCCTAATCTTTTATTAGATTGGTTACAGTCTCGATGGCATGAATTAAAGGATTTAGCTTTATCAGATATGGAGTTTTAAAAGCTAAGTATTGAATCTAAAATTAATGTTTTTAGTAAACTAACTACGAGTTTGAGGCGAGTTCCAAGTACCCGTGAAACTATTAGAAAACAGGTTGATAATCATAGTGTTGATTTAATTGCTGCTTTAAATGAATTTATTGAAGAGGCTCAAAAAAAATTACCAGAAGCACAATCAAAAATAGTTGTAATTCCTGATAATTTAGATAGAATCATACCGATTGAAAGAGGTAATAAAAGAACAAGTCACGATGAATTTTTCCTGGATTATAGTAATCAGTTAACTGCTTTAAACTGTCATATTGTTTATACGATTCCTATTTCTTTAGCTTATTCAAGTCAAGCAACTGAACTAAGAAATATTTATGCAAGTCCCCAAGTTTTACCAATGATTATGGTCAAAAATCGTCAAAATGAATCTTATGGGAAAGGATTAGATAAATTAAAGTAAATTATTGAAAAAAGGGTTCATTTGGTTAACCCTGAGATTGATATTGATACTCAAATTTTTGATAATTCAGAAACTAGAATAAAACTTTGTCAGATGACTGGCGGTCATGTCCGAGATTTGATGTTATTAATGCAATCTGCAATGCGTCAAGTTGATGATTTTCCGATAAATATAAAAGCGGTTAATCGTGCTATTAGTGATGCTAGAGATGGTACTTATCGAAATGCAGTTAATTCTGAAGAATGGGATAAGTTGGCAAAAGTTTATCGCTCAAAAAATATCGATCATAATGAGGAATATCGCAGTTTATTATTCCGTCGTTGTGTATTGGAATATCGAGATGTTGATGTAGAAGATAATCCTGTACGTTGGTATGATATTCATCCTTTAATTGAGGGAACATCAGAATTTCAATCTGCACTAAATAGATTAATTTCTAATGAGTAATAACTTAGTCAGTCCCATAGAAAAATTTAGACCAGATGAACAAGAAATTTATCTGACCCTGAAACGTGATTTATCCTGGCGTGAAGGTTTTGGTATTTTATTTGTCAAGTGTACTCCTGTACAAAAAAGTTTGATTATTGGCAAAGTTGAGCAAGATATTCCAGACAAAAAAATTGATGTTTTAAAATTAGAACATTCTATTGATAATTTATATGATTTGATTGCAGAGAAGGTTAAAGATAATTCAATTAATATCTTATTTATTAGTGGTATTGAAAAGTCTTTAAATTTAGATGAACTTATGAAACTAGACCAAGAAAAACCAAAAATTTCTCACGAAAAAGGTTCGGTATCACGCATATTAGGTCATATAAATTGGCAACGGGAAAGATTTAGAGATGATTTTAAATGCTGTTTAGTTTTCATAATCGAGAAATACACCTTAAAATATTTAGTGCGTCGTGCCCCAGATTTTTTTGATTGGCGTTCTGGAGTCTTTGAGTTTCCTGTAGATAACGACGAAATTGATTTACTACAATCTTTTGTTTCACTTAAGGGCGATATTGAGCAAGCAAAACAAAGGAAAGTATATGAAGATTTTGTATTATTTTATCAAAAGAAAGATATAGATAATAAAGAGTATTTTTTGTTGCTGAGAAAGCTTCTCTTGTTAGGTTATGAAAATAATTTTGAGCGTTATCTTGATCAAGAAAAACAAAGGAAAGCACCTGAAAATTCTGCATTAGATCAAAATAAAGACATAGATATAGATATAGATAATAAAGAGAATTTTTTGTTGCTGGGAAAGCTTCTCTTGTTAGAGTATGAAAATCATGGAGATTTAAAATTTCTCTACTCTGTTATTAAATCTAATATTGATAAATTAGATTACTTTTTTGCCAGATTATTACAAAAGTGGATAATTGATACTTGTTCTGAAGTTAATCCAGAAGAAAAAGAAGCAATTTTAGGAATAGTAGAAAGTCTTTGTCTGGATCTTTCTCAATTCTCTTGGGCAAAATGGTCAAATGTTTTTGAAATAGCAATTACTGGATTAGAAACTATTTTAAATTTTCATCCCCACGAGACTTTTCCGGAACAATGGGCAAATACTCTTAATAATCTTGGTTATGTTTATAGTAATCGTATTTTTGGCGAGAAAGCTGAAAATTTAGAACACGCGATTATTTATTATCTATATGCATTAAAAGTTAGGACTCGTAAAACTTTTCCTGAAGATTGGGCAACTACGCAAAATAATCTAGCTATTGCTTATACTCAAAGAATAAGAGGAAAAAGAGAAGAAAATCTAGAAACTGCTATTGGTACTTATTTCCTAGCTTTACAAGTACGAACTTATATAGATTTTCCTGTAGATTGGGCAAAAACTCAAAATAATTTAGGCAATGCTTATATATATAGAATATGTGGAGACAAAGAAGAAAATTTAGAGCAAGCTATTAATTGTTTTTATCAATCTTTAAAAATTTATACTAAAGAAAGTTTTCCTGAAGATTGGGCAACTACGCAAAACAATTTAGGTAATGCTTATCGGGAAAGAATAAAAGGAGATAAAGCTGAAAATATTGAAATGGCCATAACTTGTTTTAAAAGTGCTTTAATGGTTTATACGAAACAAGATTTACTTTTTAAAAGGGCAGAAACTCTAAAGAATTTAACTAATGCTTATCGGGAAAGAATAAAAGGAGATCAAGCTAAAAATATTCAAATGGCGGACGTTTGTTCAAAAACAGCTTTAGAAATTTTCCTAAACAACATGAGCATAAATTCAAAATAATCTAGTGCTGCTACGCGGAAGTCAAAAGTTAAAAGTCAAAAGTATTTATTGGTAAGACTTTTAGGATTTTGTAACTGGTTAGTTATTTCTGCCATCCTGCACTAGGTAATGCTTACCGAGAAAGAATTAGAGGAAATAAAGCTGAAAATATTGAAATGGCGATCGCTTCTTTAAACATGGCTTTAGAAGTTGATACGAAAGAAAATTTCCCTTGACAATGGGCTGAAACTCAAAATAATTTAGGCAATGCTTATCGAGAAAGAATTAGAGGAAATAAAGCTGAAAATATTGAAATGGCAATTGCTTCTTTAAACATGGCTTTAGAAGTTTATACGAAAGAAAATTTACCTTGACAATGGGCTGAAACTCAAAATAATTTAGGCAATGCTTATCGAGAAAGAATTAGAGGAAATAAAGCTGAAAATATTGAAATGGCAATTGCTTCTTTAAACATGGCTTTAGAAGTTTATATGAAATAAAATTTCCCTTTACAATGGGCTGAAACTCAAAATAATTTAGGCAATGCTTACCGAGAAAGAATTAGAGGAAATAAAGCTGAAAATATTGAAATGGCGATCGCTTGTTTAGAAACAGCTTTAGAAGTTTATACCCAACAATATTTACCTTTGAAATGGGCAGAAACTCAGAATAATTTAGCCATTGCCTATGGAAACAGAATAAAAGGAGATAAAGCTGAAAATATTGAAATGGCAATTACAGCTTTTCAAAATTCCTTGCAAATTTTTACTGCTGAAAATTTTCCTATTGAATGTTTAACTGTTAGTCATAATTTAGGTGATTTATACTTTCAAAAAGCAGAATGGAAATTGGCTATTGAATCTTACAAAATTGCTATTAAAGCAGTAGAAATTTCCTGTAGTTGGGCAATAACAGAAATACGTCGCCAAGAAATTATCTCTCAAGCTATTACTGTTTATTATTGCATCGTTGAATCCTACATTAATTTGGGAAAAATAGATAAAGCCATAGAGTATGTAGAACTTAGTAAAAATAGAACTTTAGTTGAACTTATTACTAACCGCGACTTATATCCTAAAGGCGATATTTCACCCACAATTATTCAAGAACTAGACCGACTTAGGAGAGAGATTAATATTGAAGAAAAGCAACTAGCTATCGAACAAAATAATCATAAGTTGAGGGTAATTACTGAAAGAGAGAGGTTACAACCTCAACTAACTGACTATAGTAAACTTAATCAACTTCAACAAGAGTTAGATGAATTAATTTCAGGATAAATTACCGAATAATTAAGGTTTAAAGCCTCTCCTTTAAAGGAGAAAAAGGAAAAAATTTTCCTTTTAGTCAATCCTCTTCTTTTCAAGAATAAGTAATTAGGATTTGCTGAATAAAGTCTTTTGGCAGGGTAGGAGTCAGGAGTTAGGAGTTAGGATAAACGAGGAATTTAGAGGAGGTAGAAGTAAGAATTATCCCTCAATTTTTGTATCCTTAGTTTGCCTTTTATGCTAACTTTTTGAGGATTTTGACTCTTTACCTAAAACTTTCTGGGAATCTAAGAAGGCTCAAGCTTTTACCTGTCAATCCTTTGAGAATTAATCAGCAATCCCTAATTATTAATTATTAATTATTAATTATTAATTGTTGAAGTTCCCTACGAAATACCAATCAACAAAAATTTTCTATTTCAAGATAAAGCTGCTTTCGATGAATTTGTTGCTCCTATAAATGAATATCTGAATCTCTACTACTCTGATAAACAAAAGTGGCGAAGTGAATTATCATTTTATCTAAGAAATTTTGCTCAAATTTTGCATTTAGATGAAATTATTTCCCATATTCCTCAAAAATGCCAGAAAATTATCTTAATTCCCCATCGCTTTTTAAACTTATTACCAATTCATGCTTTTATCTTAAATGATGGTAGTTATTTATTAGATAGTTATGAAGTAACTTATTCCCCAAGTTGTAAATTATTGCAACTGATTAAAAATCAGCAACGTCCTAACTTTGAGAAATTATTTGCTATTCAAAATCCTACGGAAGACTTAATTTACACTGACTTAGAAGTAGAAACAATTAGTTCGTATTTTGATTCTGCTGAAATTTTAGCAAAAGAAAAAGCAACCAAAACCGCCTTCAAAACTTATAATGACTTTTCATCAGTTAACTGCCTTCATTTTTCATGTCATGGTTATTTTAATATAAATTCTCCTTTAGAATCATCCCTATTATTAGCTAATGCTGAAACTAAAACCGAAAATTTGACATTAGCTGAAGTCTTTGAGCTTAACTTGAGTCAATGTCGTTTAGTTACTCTATCAGCTTGTGAAACCGGATTAACAGATTTTACCGATCTTAGTGATGAATATATTAGTTTTCCTAGCAGTTTCATTTATGCAGGAAGTTCTAATGTTGTTAGTAGTTTGTGGAAAGTTAGCGATTTACCTACTACTTTCCTACTGATTAAATTTTATCAAAACCTTCATCAAAATTTTACTGTGTCAGTTGCTCTTAATAAAGCTCAAATTTGGTTACGAAATATCACCAAAAAAGAATTACTGGAATGGATTGAAAATAATCAACTTCCTATTGATGTAACTCTTAGACGTGACCTTAAATATCAACTCCGCCAACTATCAGATAACGACCAACCTTTTAAAGACCCTTTTTATTGGGCAGCATTTTCTGCTATTAGTCAATAAAGTCAATTTCTCATTAACTATATCTAAGTCACATTTCAATCTAATACTAAACAGATTAATAATCATCTTTGCATAATTGTATATTTGAGTGATAATCATTGAAGAGTCGTTTACATCTATATATCCAAATATGAAATATATCCCGTTTGTTTTAATGAATCTTTCCCAGAAACTTTATGGAATTTTGAAGTCTTTGCAACGTAAATTAGGATTAGAAACAGCAGAAATTGATGATAGTTCAGAAAGTTTAATTCGAGAATATGGTATATTTATTTTTCTCTTTGGAATTTTATTTTTGTTCGTAGCGTATCAAAGTTGGGCGAGTAATAAAGATAAGTGATTTTCGTTTGAATACTTACCAATAGATAATTATAATTGGTAATTAATTCATTAAATTGAAAGCCTCTCCCGATAATTAATTATTGCGCTCAAAAATAATTATCCATTATCCATTATCCATTATTCATTATTCATTATTCATTATTCATTAATGAACGTTGACCTTGAAAAATCTGTTCAACCTTCAAATTAAATTCCGGAAAAATTAGAGACTTATTAATCACATCTTTTCCTCTAAATTGTTGTACTTGATATTCTCCATTGAGAAGCTGATAAATAGAAATAGTTGGTTGTTTTGGATACCCAATAAAACGAACTTAGGGACTTGACATGGAAAGTTTCTACATTCTTTTTTCTGATTTCTAGAAAATCCTTCGCTCCAGGTCATAAACTGAGTGGCAATATACCTATAGCCAAATCACATTTCAATCTAATACTAAACAGATTAATAATCATCTTTGCATAATTGTATATTTGAGCAATAATGATTGAATATTCGTTTACATCAATACTCCAATATGAAATATATCCCGTTTGTTTTAATGAATCTTTCCCAGAGACTTTATGGAATTTTGAAGTCTTTGCAACGTAAATTAGGATTAGAAACAGCAGAAATTGATGATAGTTCAGAAAGTTTAATTCGAGAATATGGGATATTTATATTCCTCTTTGGAATTTTATTTTTGTTCGTAGCGTATCAAAGTTGGACGAATAATAAAGATCGGTAATTTCTATTTGAGGTTTGTTCCACGAACCTGAAAAACTTCTTCAAAGGATAAACTCAATAAATTAAAATAAAAACTCGAAAGAAATATAAATACTTTTATAATTAGGGCTTACTGATTAAATCTAAAAGCATTTAGAGATAAAGGTTTGAACAATTTTAGGTGCTGAAAAAGTACCAGCTTTTTGCTTGATAAAGCAGAAAAAGTGAGTATAAGTGGGGTAATTATGACAGAAAAACTAAGGGGGGATGATGAATGACCACCTCTTCTACAACTCCTCTAAATCCTAACTCTTAACTACTCCCTACTCCCTACTCCCTACTCCCTACTCCCTACCTCCACAAAAAGACTTTTTCAGCAAACCCTAATTAAATATCTAAACGCCAAAGCTCTTTCAATTTTTCTAATAATTTCTGTTGCCTCCTCTCAATTATTTCTGGAGTCCATTCATTTTCCGTTAAAACTTGTGTGGTTAAAACAAAAGGAGAAACTCCATCATTTGTGGAAAAGTATTTCTGCTTTTTTTCCTCAAATTCATAGTTAGAAGCTTGCTGATTTTTTTTACAAGAGAGAAGTACCAAATTTCCTAAGCAATTAGTATATTTTTGACGTTGTTTTGTAGTAAACCAATTTAACCATTGACTATTATGAGGAGGTCTTTGAGGAAGAATATGTTCAATAGTAATGGTAGAAAAATCGTAATTAGCTACTCCTTCAGAAAGAGCAGTATCTAAACGTAGTAGAACATAACGACAAGTTCTTTCCCCATAAAAACAGTCCTTATTCAAGGAATTAATAATTCTTTGACATTCATGATTTTTTAGTTGCAAAGCTGAGTCAAGTCTGTGCAAATCTTCTCCATTTTCAATTTCCGAAAGCAAACTTCCATATCTTTTTATACGTTGATTAATATTGGCTCGTATTATCATTAAACAGGATGCCAAGCGATCGAAGTCTTGAAAAAAATTAAGTAGCTTTTCTGGTTGATTTTTGTACTTAGATAAATAAAGAATAGCTGGAGGCATCCAATTTTTATTATCTATTTGATTGAGTGCTTTAAAAATAGTATTTATCTGCTCGACATATTTAGAACTTTGATAATTAGCATTTCTAATATTGGAGAAAGCATTGGCAAAAGGGGAGAGTTTATTATCAATAAAATTAGTAGGATTATCGCTAGGCTTAACATATTCTCGTAGTTCTTTAATAATGGCTTCACTAGATTTAGCTTTGCGGTAAATCATCAGAATATCAGAAAAGAGATTTTCAAACTCATCTCGCCCTAATTTTTCTTCTATGTTTTCCCAATTTTCTGTATATTTTTCTTTCTCTTCATCGGGAATATTTCCAATAATTTCTGCCTTAAAAATATCAGTAAGTGATAAATCCCGACCCCGGTCATTCAGAACAGAAAAAATTCGATAAGCGGATTCTAAATCTGGAGTAGAAACAACCACTAAAAGACATTTTTTAATAATAAATCCAGCCAGCTTAATAAGTTGTTCTTCTGATATTTCTGTCAAACGTTTCTGGCAAAATAGAGTATTATTCCTGAGTTTATTTTGACTATCAGAAAGTTGAGAATAATCTAAATTTTCTAGTTGACTAATTCCATCCTCATGTTGAATATATTTCCTAAAAAAATCAGCATCGCGCTGTCGTAAAGTCAACCGGTAAGAATTGGGAGTTTGAGTCAATTTCCTACCTTTCTGATAGATAAATTCGCTTAACTCATTAGTGTATTCTTTGTCAGAGATTACTTCTCTTAATGCTGCTAATAAAATAGTTAAAGTTGTCAGACGTTGTTGCCCATCTATAATCTGAGCTTCTGGAGAATCTTCGTCCTTAATTAAAACAATACTTCCGAGAAAATAAGGATTTAAATCTTCAGATGAACTATTCTCCAAACAACCTAGTAAATCTTCCAATAATTCTCCAGCTTCTTCTTCTTCCCAATCATAAGGACGCTGATATAAAGGTATAGAAAACAGAAACTTATCGCAGAAAATATCTCCAATATTATATTGAGTACCTTGAATTTTAATAGGCATAATAATTGCTTTCTTTTTGTGGAACTACCAATATAAGTTTAAGGGCAGCTAGATTATTACTTCCTTATACTTAGCAATTACTAATTTTACCTGAATTACTAAACTTAGTCAAAATATTTTTTTGACCGTTTCAATCTTATCTGAACCGCATTGAGTGAGAAAATTCTAAGATATAGATATGTCGAGAAATTACATAAACATTTTCTGAAACTTTTGTAATTTCTGAGGGCAAGAATTAATATCCTTACCAATGGATAATTGATAATTATGCTCAAAAATAATTATTCATTATCAATTATCAATTAGTTAACGTTGACCTTGAAAAATTTGTTCAACTGTCAAATTCAATTCCGGAAAAATTAGAGACTTATTAATTAAATCTTTTCCTCTAAATTGTTGTACTTGATATTCTCCATTTAGAAGCTGATAAATAGAAATAGTTGGTTGTTTGGGATGCCCAATAAAACGAAAGCCTCCTATTCCTAAATAATCAACAATCCAATATTCACGAATACCCATTGCTTCATAATCAATTAATTTATAACCATAATCATCACGCCAATTAGTACTAACTACTTCAACAACTAAAGGAATTGATTCTCCATGAATAAGAGTTGATTTATCATTCCATAATTGCTCATTAATCAAATTTTGGCGATCCATAATTAATACATCTGGATTATAGCCAGTTTCTTTATCTTTGAGTTTGATTAATGCTTTCTGGGGAATACGATAGGGTAATTTCATCCTCATGTATTCTAGGGTATTTTCAGTTATCAGTTATCAGTTATCAGTTATCAGTTATTAGTTTTCAGTTATTAGTTATTAGTTTTCAGTAAAATCTGGTTTTTTTCAGTTATCAGTTATTAGTTATTAGTAAAATCTGGGTTGGCGGTGCGTTACATTTCATTAACGCACCCTACTGGACTGTTTCAGCTCTTGCTTTTTCATGGTTTTAAATAATATTTATGGGCAAAAATATCCTTAATATAGAAAAGAAGTAGGCAAATTTTATAGGATTTAATATAGCAATTATAAGTAGAGAGGCGCAAATAAACATCATTATTTAACGAAATTTTGAAGCAGTCGAAACTCTTGATATTTATTCATTTCAGTTACCAGTTATCAGTTATCAGTTATCAGTTATCAGTTATCAGTTATTAGTTGTCAGTAAAATCTGGGTCTTTCATTGGTCGTGCATTGTAATTATTTTTGTTACGAAACACCTTAGCATCTTGCTCCCATACCAATAATTTTTTATTCCTATCTACCATTAAGCGAGCAGGACTACCAAAAAATTATTATTTGCCCACTCTATGAATTTACTTATAAGTTATAAGGTGCGTTGCAACGCACCCTAGAATTGCTTTTAAATTTACTGAAAAATTCAGGTATAAAGCCTCTCCATTGATTAAGAAGAGGTAATTCTAAATTCTAAATTCTAAATTCTAAATTCTTTAACCTCTTCCTTCCTTTAAAACGATCGCCTCCAATTAAAAAACTTCTCCAACATATTTTGCTGCCATAAATTATTGGCATATTTCTGTTTTTTCAACAATAAACCTGCCTTACTATTTACCTCAGATAAAGTCGGATAAATATGAATTCCAGTCAAAGCAGAAACAGGCAACTTATTCGACATTGCCAGAACAATTTCATGGATTAATTCACCAGCAGAAATACCAACTAAATGCGCCCCTAAAATTTCTCCATTACCTCTAGTAATAATCTTACCAAATCCAGTTGTAGCTGCCTCAGCTTGAGCGCGGTCTACACCAGAAAAAGGCTGCTTCAATACACAAACATCATCTCCAAAACGTTCTCTTGCTTGCTGTTCTGTTAATCCTACTCTTGCCAATTCTGGGTCAGTAAAAGTTGCCCAAGGAATAACCCGATAATTAGCCTTACTAATAGGAAAAAATAACGCATTTGTTAAAGCTACAACCGCTTCATAACCAGCCACATGAGTAAACTGATAACCACCAATTACATCACCACAAGCATAAATTTTAGAATTAGTAGTTTGCAACTTTTCATTAACAATAATTCCCTGCTTTCCTACCTCCACACCAGCAGCATCTAAATTCAAAGATTCTACATTTGGCAATCTACCACCAGCAACTAAAATTTCATCAACTATAATATTTTTTCCACCTGCCGTAATTACTTTTTTCCCATCCACAACTTCCACTTTTTCCGCCCTAACTTCCTTCAAAATATTAATACCTTCCGACTCAAATTGTTCCTGTACAACTTGAGCAGCTTCCGGTTCTTCCTTCGGTAAAATATGACTTTTACTAGAGATAATAGTTACTTCACTACCAAGGCGAGAAAAAGCTTGACCCAACTCACAACCTATCGGACCAGCACCAATTATTGCCAAAGAATCTGGTCTTTCTTTGAGAGAAAATACTTTTTCATTTGTCAGGAAACCAGCAGAATTTAACCCCTCCACAGATGGAATTGCAGGTCTAGAACCCGTAGCAACAACAAAAGCTCTAGCAGTTAATTTTTTACCATCAACTTCAAAAGTTTTGCGGTCTATAAACTTACCCTCTCCAAAAATAACTTCAACACCCAAACCTCTAAATCTTTCTGGAGAATCATGTGGTTCAATATTAGCTATTACCTGTTGAACATGACCAGTTGCCTTAGCAAATTCAATTTCTGGAGGTTGAGTGTAAATGCCAAAACTAGAAGCATTTTTCACTTGATAAGCAACACGAGAAGCATGAATTAAAGACTTACTAGGAACACAACCAAACCACAAACAATCACCACCAAGACGGTCACGTTCTACTAATGCTACTTTAGCCTTAAGTTGAGCAGCAGCAGAAGCTACAACTAAACCCCCAGAACCACCACCAATAATCACAATATCATATTCAACTGCCATAATTTTACCTCTATAAAAATGGGAAATTAAAAGAAGGAAGGAGGAAGAAGGAAGAAGGAAGAAGGGAAAATTTGCTTATAGATACTCAACGAGGGTCCACTTCATTTCTGAGTCTTAATAACTCCAAAAAATTTTAAGCACCCCCATTGAAGGTCTTACAGGAGTAGGTTTTTAACAAAGAGGCGAGTAATCACTTTTATTTAGTATAAAATTTCCACAAAAATGTAGTTTATTTATACAATAAATGGCTCAAAACTTCTCCCTCTCCCCACACCCCCCACACTCTTTTACATCAAAGGTAAAAAACCTACTATAAGATGGCGGAAATAACTGACCAGTTACAAAATTATAAAACAGTTATAAATCAAAAATGATTGACTTTTAACTTCCGCGTAGCGACACTACCCTTGTAAACCATTGACAGTGGGGTATTAATCCCTGCAAAGAAAAGATGATTCACAGTAAAACTATCTACTAAAAGCAAATTAAGGAATAGCTTTAATACAAAAAAATACGATATTTAGTAGTATTAATTAGTGGGGAATATCCCAGAAAAGCAACTCCGCATCTTCAAACTTTTTCAAATCTCAAATCCAATAATTATTTATTTAACCCTCAAAATATTAGTCAGGTATGAGAAACTACTGAAGATTAATTAAGAATCGCTAAAAGCAACAAACTATTAGACATCTGTTCATTAATGGATAATGGATAATTACCTCTCCCTAAAAGGGGATAAGATTGACTAAAAGGAAAAAATTTATTTTTTTCCCTTGAAACGGGAGGGTTTCAACCTGAATTATTTAATTATTAATTCTTCGGTAAAAATACAAAATAAAATCAATTATTATCCATAAATTATCAATTATTTATCCCTGTTCCCTGTTCCCTATTCCCTATTCCCTCTTTTATAGAGATGTCTATTAGATACACCCTCTCAATTTTACCGAATAATTAAGGTTTAAAGCCTTTCCTTTAAAGGGGAAACAAGAAAAAAAATTCATGATTAGTCAATCCTTTCCTTGAAAAGAAGAGGTAATTATTAATTATTAATTATTAATTGTTGAAACTTGTTCTACAGTGGGTGTTGTAGTTGTATCATCTGTAGGATTACCGAAGAATTTTCGACTAATCCAATAGGTTAAAATATGAGACAATAACCCAAAAGGTCCGGCAAACAAACAAAGAATTATTGAGTGGACAGTCCAAACACCAGTACGTTGTCCTTCCCAATAAATCCAACGACCGACAAATAAATCCATGACAAGAAAATGAATCCATCCTGTTGCTGCAGCAGATTCTTCTCCAAAGAATTTAGCAATATCTGGCAAAGTAGGATTGGATAAAGCAGCGGCAGATTCAGGGGTAATACTACTTATTAGTAGGTAAAGATAAAGGATGGCTAATAATACAAACGGAATAAAAGATTCCATGATTTTGCGAGTAACTTTCCAGTTAGGCAAAAATATTATTAATGCCCAAAATGGTAATACAAATAAGTTAGCACCGTTGAAAATTAGATCGATTGTCATTGTTAGTTATTAACTCCAGTCATTTCACTTATCAGTTAACAGTTATCAGTTATCAGTACCTCTGCAATAGGGAGGCTTAAAATCAGGAATATGCTTTTTTCTCTTAGTCAATTAGATATGGCCAGGATTACTAGCCATCTCACCCTACGGGAAGCTCCGCTTTTTCCGTTTGTCATGCTACGCAAACATGTCGGCGACAGCCGTTAACGTAGTTATGCGAAGCAAAACGAACGCTTTTTATCCCCTTAAAAAGGTAGGCTTTTGACCACAATTTTTCGGTAAAAGTAAGAAAATGTTAAAAGAACTTTTAAATAGATTTTATGCTATTTCGGCAAAAATGTCTCTAGGGACTATAGCTATAATTATCATTATTAGTATCTATAATTTGCCTGGAGTTGCAATAAAGTTAAAGAATCGGGCATTTTATACCAATAATCAGACAAATTCCCGACAGAATATATTAGCTAAAATAGAAGATATGGACATCAGTATGAAATTAGTTTCCGCTAATAATAGATTTGCCTTTCAACTATTTTCAGAAATTCAAAAATCACAATCAAATAAAAATATTTTTATCTCTCCTAGCAGTATAGCGATCGCTCTATCAATGACATACAACGGTGCCGAGGGAAAAACTAGAGATGCTATGGCTAAAGCATTAAATTTTCAGGGAATGAGTTTAGAAGAGGTTAATCAGGCCAACAAAGAATTAGGCATTTTATTAAATAGTTTAAACCCAGACATTAAATTAGATATTGCCAACTCAATCTGGACGAGAAAAGGGATGTCTTTTGAGCCAACATTTATGCAAAGAAATCGAAATTTTTATCATAGTAAGGTAAGTGAAATAGACTTCGATAATCCTAGAAGTCCTGAAATTATCAACAATTGGGTCAACGATATTACTAAGGGCAAAATAGATAAAATCATTGAAAAACTCGAACCTAATACAGTAATGGTATTGTTAAATGCTATTTATTTTCAAGGAAATTGGGAGCAAGAATTTTCAGAAGGTTCCACAAAAGAACAACCTTTTTATCTACCGAATGGCAAAAAAAAGCAACATCCAATAATGTTTCAATCATCTAGGTATTTATATTACGAAGATGAGGAGTTTCAGGCAGTGAGTTTACCCTACGGGGAAGGACGAGTAAGTATGTATATATTCCTTCCCAAAGAAAAAGTAGGATTAGACAGATTTTATCAAATTTTAAATGAGGAAAACTGGGAAAATTGGATGCTGCAATTTGACTATTGTAAAGTAAATCTAGGCTTGCCAAAATTTAAAACAGAATATGAAATTACCCTCAATGATGCATTGAAATCTTTAGGAATGGAGATAGCTTTTAACAAAAATAATGCTGATTTTTCTGGGATGCGTCCTATTCCACCAGAGTTATATATTGATGAAATTAAACACAAAACATTTGTTGAAGTTAATGAAGCAGGAACAGAAGCGGGAGCGACTACCAGTATCACTATGAGGTCAAGAAGTGCAGAAGTACCTGTTGATATGTTAGTCGATCGCCCCTTCTTTTTGACAATTAGAGATGATGATTCTGGCACTATTATATTTATGGGAGAAATTACAAATCCAGAAAATTAGGGTGCATCTCAATGCATGAATAAAGCCAAAAATTTATCGCTTTTAGGCAACAGGCAACAGCTCCGGAAGGGAATATATAGAAGCCATTTGGTATCTTTGATTGCGTAAAATTGATGTAGTCAAAAAAGATATCCAAATTGAAAGAAGTACGTTACGCTAGCGCGATAGAACTCCGTTCCGCTACGCGATCAAACTACGTTACGCTAGCGCGATAGAACTCCGTTCCGCTACGCGATAACTACGTTTAGCTGCGCGATCGCACTTCCACTCACTAATCCTTTTTCATTTTAATAAGCACCTACGCAGAGCGAATTACTTACCTCAAAAATACACGAAAATTTCTTCACAAGCAACCACCCTATATTTCTTATATATCAAGACTTTTAACAAATGGCCAAGGAACGCCCGTTTGCACTCAAATTATCCCCATTTTTCCCCCTAAATAGCTCATTTAAACTTTTTGGGAAAATTTAGTTTAAATTCCAAATATATTTGACAATATTTTATAAGCTTAATTTATACAAATGTTTTTTTAACCAATTATTAAACCTTAAAAAGCTGACAGATAAAGCTTTTCAGAAGAGAAAACAGGAAGTATATTTTCTATTTATCCGGACATGATATAAGACAATTAATCAAGCTTTTATCGTAAACTAAAAGCAATAGGTGAATGCTGACGCTATCAGCGGTCAGCAATAAAAATCAAATAAGCTATTATTGTAAGTATTTCCTGCGGACTGCTGCGCAAACAGTTCTTAGCTTTTTAATCAATGAAGCAAGCATTCTTTTAACTTCTATTACATTTTTAATCAGAGAATAACGCACAATAACAACGAGTTTAAGTTCAATTCATACAATTATGTAGCAGGAAATGTAGGTGTTTCTCAAGAGCTAATAGCTGACTGCTGAATGCTGAATCCTACCCCAAATCGGAGATATAGACATGATTGAAAAATTAGTTTCTGCCAATAACAAATTTGCCTTTCAACTATTTTCAGAAATTCAAAAATCCCAGGCAAATGAAAATATTTTTATCTCACCCAGTAGTATAGCGATCGCTCTATCAATGACCTATAACGGCGCTCGAAGAGAAACTCAAAAAGCTATGGCTAAAACTTTAAACTTTCAGGGAATGAGCTTAGAGGAAATAAATCAAGCAAATCAACAATTAGGAAATTTATTAAATAGTTTAAATTCAGACATTAAGTTAAATATTTCTAACTCAATCTGGACTAAAATCGGAATACCTTTTGAGCCAAACTTTCTACAAATAAACCAAGAAATTTATCAGAGTCAAGTCAGGGAAATTGACTTTGAAAATCAGAAAACTCCAGAAATTATTAATAATTGGATAAAAGATAATACTAAAGGCAAAATCGAGCGAATAATTGAAACCCTAGACCCTGATTCAGTCATGGTATTGTTAAACGCTATTTATTTTAAAGGAAACTGGCAAGAAGAATTTGATGATTTTGCTACCTTAGACCGACCTTTTTATCTATCTAATGGAATAGAAAAACAACATCCAACAATGTTGAAATTATCTCAATATTCATATTATGAAAATCAAACTTTTCAAGCCATTAGTTTACCTTACGGAGAAGGTCGCGTCAGTATGTATGTCTTTCTCCCCAAAGAAGAAATAGGATTAGAAAAATTCCATAAAACTTTAAACGAAGAAAATTGGGAAAATTGGATGCTACAGTTTGAACC
This sequence comes from Okeania sp. KiyG1, assembly GCF_014132355.1. GTDB lineage: Bacteria > Cyanobacteriota > Cyanobacteriia > Cyanobacteriales > Microcoleaceae > Okeania. Next base: position 66,720 of record NZ_BLZO01000033.1, on the reverse strand, counting down.
TCAAACAGTCACATTAACTCTACCCAAATTTAAAAATCAATATGAAGTTACCCTCAATAACATATTAAAAACTTTGGGAATGGAAATAGCTTTTGACAGAAAGACAGCAGATTTTTCGGGAATGTGTTCTATTCCACCAGAGTTATATATTGATGAAATTAAACATAAAACATTTGTGGAAGTGAATGAAACAGGAACAGAAGCAGCAGCAGCTACCAGTATAGCTATAGCAGCAGCAAGTGCCATGGTAACAAGTTTAAATATGTTTGTTAATCGTCTCTTCTTTTTTGCTATTAGAGATAATAATTCTGGCACTATTTTGTTTATGGGAGAAATTACAAATCCAGAAACGTAATCAAAAGGGAAAAAGGAATATAGAGCTAAACGCAAGTCAGAAGTCAGAAGTCATATCATGTCCGAACGCAATCGTTTGTGTAAAAGTTAGCGTAAATATCTACAGGGAATTTAAGTTTTTTTCTTGCTCTTTCTTAAGTTTTTCTGTCTATTCCCTATTCCCTATTCCCTATTCCCTATTCCCTACCTTTGCTATACAATACCGATGCTACCGGACATGATATCAGAAGTTAATCCCAGACTGAGAATAAAATAATCATTGCCACATACGCAATAATTGTTACAAAAGCAGTTTTTCCAGGAGAAACATAGGAGCTTCATAAAATAGCAATTCGGCAGTTTTGAGCGTTGATGATTTTTGGTATTATTAGGTTAGGTTAACCAAAATAGGAAGTATAGATAGGAAGTATAGATATGAGCAATAAAATCAATAACTTAGTTTATGCTAATAACAAATTTGGTTTTCAACTATTTTCAGAAATTCATAAATCTCAATCAGATGAAAATGTTTTTATTTCGCCAATAAGTATAGCGATCGCTCTATCTATGACCTACAATGGCGCTGCTGGAAAAACTCAAGAAGCTATGGCTAAAACTTTAAATTTTCAAGGCATGAGTTTAGAAGAAATTAATCAAGCAAATCAGGATTTAGGAATTTTATTAAATAGTTTAAATCCCGAGATTAAATTAAATATTGCTAACTCAATCTGGGCTAGAAAGGGAATGTCTTTTTATCCAATTTTCATCCAAGTAAATCAATATTTTTATCAGAGTCAGGTAAGAGAAATTGACTTTAACGATCCGGAGAGTGTGAAAATTATCAATAATTGGGTAAAAGACAAAACTGAAGGCAAAATTGATGAAATTATTGAAGAACTCGAACCCGGCGGTGTCATGGTGTTGTTAAATGCTACTTATTTCCAGGGTAATTGGGCAAAACAATTTTCAGGAAATTCTACTAGAGAAGTGCTTTTTTATTTAGCCGATGGAACTTCAAAACTACATCCAATTATGTTCCAAAGTCAAAGATATTTATATTACGAGAATGAAGATTTTCAGGCAGTAAGTTTGCCCTATAAAAAACCTTTGGCTAGTATGTATATATTTCTCCCCAGGGAACAAGTCGGTTTAGAGGGATTTTATCAAGTTTTGAATGAAGAAAACTGGGAAGATTGGATGAAACAGTTTAGAGGAGGTTATAAAGTTAATTTAGGTTTGCCCAAGTTTAAAAATGAATATAAGGTTACTCTCAACGATATTTTGAAATCTTTAGGAATGGAGATAGCTTTTAACAAAGGTGCTGATTTTTCTAAAATGAATCCTGAGCAGTTATGTATCAGTGAAGTTAAACATAAAACATTTGTTGAAGTGAATGAAACAGGAACAGAAGCAGCAGCTGTTACCAGTGTGGGAATAATGCCCGTCAGTTTACCAATACCTGTCAATATGTTAATTAATCGTCCCTTCTTTTTTGCCATTAGAGAGAATAATTCTGGCACTATTTTGTTTATGGGAGCAATTACAAATCCAAAAAACTAAGAGTAATATCATGTCCGGTTGAACAGTTATAAATAAATAACGACGGAGTCCTCAGGAGTCAGGAGTAAACCCACCCCTAACCCCTCCCAGGAGGGGAACTCAGGAGGGAAGACTGAAGTTCGAAGAAAAAGAACAGGAGAAGAAGGAGAAAGTTTTTTTATCACGCTCTTATCCGGACATGATATAAGTCTGATATAGCGGTCTTAAATTATTTCTGACAAAAAAAATTAGCAATGTTGCAAATTAATATAATTTTCATTTTTATCAATTGACTCTAGTGAGGTTATTTCAGTTATCAGTTATCAGTTATCAGTTATCAGTTATCAATTATCAGTTATCAATTATCAGTACCTCTAGCTGTTTGCGCAGCATGACCCAGGAAAGCAAGAAGCTTGATATAAGGAATAGTCTCTTTTTTTATCCCTTTAAAAAGGGAGGCGCATACCCATAATTATTCGGTAAAAGAATGTTTAAAGAACTTGTCAAGAAATTTTCTGGTATTTCTGCCAAAATGTCTCTAGGAGCAATTATTTTAATTGTAATTCTCGGAGTCTATAACTTACCAGGCAGTACAATAATTTTCATAAATCGGAAACTTGATACTGATAAATATACAAATCATAACCAGCAGGAATTAGCCCAAACAGCAGATGAAAATACCATGATGAAATTAGTCAATGCCAATAATAAATTTGGTTTTCAACTATTTTCAGAAATTCAGAAATCCCAATCAGATGAAAATGTTTTTATCTCACCAATAAGTATAGCGATCGCTCTATCAATGACCTACAATGGCGCTGCGGGAAAAACTCAAGAAGCGATGGCTAAAACTTTAAACTTTGAGGGTATGAGTTTAGAGGAAATTAATCAAGCAAATCAGGATTTAGGGATTTTATTAAATAGTTTAAATCCAGAGATTAAATTAAATATTGCTAATTAAATCTGGAGTAGAAAGGGAATATCTTTTTTCCCAAGTTTTCTGCAAATAAATCAAGATTTTTATCAGAGTCAGGTAAGAGAAATTGACTTTGACGATCCTGAAAGTCCGAAAATTATCAATAATTGGGTAAAAGACAAAACTGAAGGCAAAATCGATAAGATTATTCAAAAAATTAACCCTGATTTAGTAATGCTGTTGTTAAATGCTATTTATTTTCAAGCTGATTGGCAGCAACCATTTTCAGAGGATTCTACGAAGGAGATGCCTTTTTATTTAGCTGATGGAACTCAAAAACAACATCCAATCATGTTTCAAAAATTATCAATATACTCATACTATGAAAACCAAAATTTTAGAGCAGTGAGTTTGCCCTACAAAAAAAGTCGTGTCAGTATGTATATATTTCTCCCTAGGGAAAAAGTCGGTTTAGAGGGGTTTTATCAAGTTTTAAATCAAAAAAACTGGGAAGATTGGATGGAACAGTTTTTGTTCAATCAAGATTTTAGTGAAATTAATTTAGGCTTGCCAAAATTTAAAATAGAATATGAAGTTACCGAAAAATTGTGGTTTAAAGCCTCCCCTTTTAAGGGGATAATAAATAAAAATTTTCTTTTGAGTCAATCCTCTCCTTGAAAAGAAGAGGTAATTCTAAATTCTAAATTCTAAATTCTAAATTCTTGAATCTCAATGATGTGCTGAAATCTTTAGGAATGGAGATAGCTTTTAACAGTGGTGCTGATTTTTCTAAAATGCTGTCTAATTCATCAGGGTTATACATTGATGAAGTCAAACATAAAACATTTGTTGAAGTTAATGAAAAAGGAACAGAAGCAGCAGCAGTTACTAGCGTGGCAGGATTTAGAGGTCCACCTTCTGAAATGTTGGTTAATCGTCCTTTCTTTTTTGCTATTAGGGATAACCAATCTGGCACTATTCTGTTTATGGGAGAAATTACAAATCCAGAAAATTAGACTTCTGATTTTCACACCTCACCAGTTGAGGAAGCAAAGTAGTTACTCTGGAGCTTCACAGAATGAAACGGCTATTGCGACATTCGCAACAGAAGGAAAATATCACCACTCACATTCGGAGTGCTTCACAAAATGGGAAAAGCCGATAAATTGTTTTCATACCTCACCAGTTAGCAGAAACAAAGTAGTTACTCTGGAGCTTCACAGAATGAAATGACTATTGCGACATACGCAACAGAAGGAAAATATCACCACAGGAGCTTCACAAAATGGGAAAAGCCGATAAATTGATTTTCACACCTCAGCAGTTGAGGAACCAACACAATCATTCCGGAGCTTCACAGAATGAAACGACTATTGCGACATTCGCAACAGAAGGAAAATATCACCACTCACATTCGGAGTGCTTCACAAAATGGGAAAAGCCGATAAATTGTTTTCATACCTCACCAGTTAGCAGAAACAAAGTAGTTACTTCGGAGCTTCACAGAATGAAACGACTATTGCGGCATACGCAACAGAAGGAAAATATCACCACAGGAGCTTCACAAAATGGGAAAAGCCGATAAATTGATTTTCACACCTCACCAGTTGAGGAACCAACACAATCATTTTGAAGCTTCACAGAATGAAACGACTATTGCGACATTCGCAACAGAAGGAAAATATCACCACTCACATTCGGAGTGCTTCACAAAATGGGAAAAGCCGATAAATTGATTTTCATACCTCAGCAGTTGAGGAACCAACACAATCATTCCGGAGCTTCACAGAATGAAACGACTATTGCGGCATACGCAACAAATGGAAAATATCACCACAGGAGCTTCACAAAATGGGAAAAGCCGATAAATTGATTTTCACACCTCACCAGTTGAGGAACCAACACAATCATTTTGAAGCTTCACAGAATGAAACGACTATTGCGACATTCGCAACAGAAGGAAAATATCACCACTCACATTCGGAGTGCTTCACAAAATGGGAAAAGCCGATAAATTGTTTTCATACCTCACCAGTTAGCAGAAACAAAGTAGTTACTTCGGAGCTTCACAGAATGAAATGACTATTGCGGCATACGCAACAAATGGAAAATATCACCACAGGAGCTTCACAAAATGGGAAAAGCCGATAAATTGATTTTCACACCTCAGCAGTTGAGGAACCAACACAATCATTTTGGAGCTTCACAGAATGAAACGACTATTGCGGCATACGCAACAAATGGAAAATATCACCACTCACATTCGGAGTGCTTCACAAAATGGGAAAAGCCGATAAATTGTTTTCATACCTCACCAGTTAGCAGAAACAAAGTAGTTACTTCGGAGCTTCACAGAATGAAACGACTATTGCGGCATACGCAACAGAAGGAAAATATCACCACAGGAGCTTCACAAAATGGGAAAAGCCGATAAATTGATTTTCACACCTCACCAGTTGAGGAACCAACACAATCATTTTGAAGCTTCACAGAATGAAACGACTATTGCGACATTCGCAACAGAAGGAAAATATCACCACTCACATTCGGAGTGCTTCACAAAATGGGAAAAGCCGATAAATTGATTTTCATACCTCAGCAGTTGAGGAACCAACACAATCATTCCGGAGCTTCACAGAATGAAACGACTATTGCGGCATACGCAACAAATGGAAAATATCACCACAGGAGCTTCACAAAATGGGAAAAGCCGATAAATTGATTTTCACACCTCAGCAGTTGAGGAACCAACACAATCATTCCGGAGCTTCACAGAATGAAACGACTATTGCGACATTCGCAACAGAAGGAAAATATCACCACTCACATTCGGAGTGCTTCACAAAATGGGAAAAGCCGATAAATTGTTTTCATACCTCACCAGTTAGCAGAAACAAAGTAGTTACTTCGGAGCTTCACAGAATGAAATGACTATTGCGACATTCGCAACAAATGGAAAATATCACCACAGGAGCTTCACAAAATGGGAAAAGCCGATAAATTGATTTTCACACCTCACCAGTTGAGGAACCAACACAATCATTTTGGAGCTTCACAGAATGAAACGACTATTGCGACATTCGCAACAGAAGGAAAATATCACCACTCACATTAGTAGTGCTTCATAAAATGACAAAAGCAGATAAATTGACTTTAACACCTCACCAGTTGAGGAACCAACACAATCATTTTGGAGCTTCACAGAATGAAACGACTATTGCGACATTCGCAACAGAAGGAAAATATCACCACTCACATTAGTAGTGCTTCATAAAATGACAAAAGCAGATAAATTGACTTTAACACCAGAGCAGTTGAGGAAACAAAGCAGTCACTCCGGAGCTTCAGAAAGAGAATTCCGTATTTTCTTCCGTTCTTATTACAGAGGTACTGATAACTGAAATGACCTTGAAACTTAGAATTGGAAGTAGATAAAAGGTTGATGAGCAACTCTAACTAAAGGTAAAATAGCAGAGACACAAACTCCATAAATAGCTGCAAAACTCCAATTGGGAATTATACGCCACCAGTTAGTAAACCAGTTTTTGTATGCTGCCCAATGTAAAAATACTAAAGGTATAAAAATCCATCCAGCTTGAAGTCCTAAGTTTTCAGTACCAGGAGAATTAAACAAGACAAAAGACTTGACAATAGTTAAGCCACTAAAAAAATCTTCACTGCGAAAAAAGATTCCAGAAGCACTAAACCAGTAAAACGTTAAAGGAACACCTAGAGCATTTCTGACAGGTAGTAATTTCTTGTAGGGAGATACCCATATTGACCATTCTTTATGTACCGCTAAAGCTATACCATTTAGTCCTCCCCAAATCACAAAATGCCAAGCTGCACCATGCCATAGTCCCGTTACCAGCATAGTATAGATAAGATTACTATAAGAAAATATACTGGTTCTATCTTTCTTTTCCCGCCTTCTCATCAAAGGAATATAAAGATAGTCTCGGAACCAACTAGACATAGTAATATGCCAGCGTTTCCACAGTTCCGTGATGTTACTGGCAAAGTAAGGAAAGTTGAAATTTAAAGGTAATTTATAGCCTAGTAAACCAGCAGATGCGATCGCCATATCTGAATATCCAGAAAAGTCACAGTAAACTTGGATGCTCAGAGAGATTACAGCGATCCAAGCACTCGCTACTGTATAAATCTCTGGATTAGCAAAATACTTATCAACTATAAGAGAAAGATTATCTGCGATACAAGCTTTCTTAAAATATCCTACCAGAAACAGCATCAAACAACTCCTAACCTCCACTTGACTAAATGTTTTCGGTGTCAATAACTGAGGTAAAAAGATAGCAGCACGAACAATAGGTCCAGCAACCAATTGGGGGAAAAAGCTGACAAACAAGGCAAAATCCCAAAAGTTTTTAGTTGGTTTGAGTTTACCTCGGTAAATATCTAAAGAGTAGCTGAGGGTTTGAAAGGTATAAAAGCTAATTCCTACAGGTAGAATAATTTGTAGAATCGGAAAACTTATAGGTAAACCGAGAAAATTGAGAAAATTAGCAGCTGAATCAGTGAAAAAGTTATAGTACTTAAAAAATCCTAAGATACCAAGATTGCCTATTAAACTTAATACTAGCCATAGTTGGCGTTGTCGGGAGTCTATAGGTTTGGACGCAATGTTGTTCCAATCAAAGTTTTTCGTTTTATCAGTTTCCTTAGTTTCCCAATCTGAATTAGCATCATCAATTATCGGTCTAGATATCATCAAACCAACGATATAATCGATGACTGTGGAAGCCAACATTAAAGATAAGAAGCGCCAATTCCAAGCGCCATAAAAAATATAGCTGCAAATGAGTAACCAAATTTTACGATGTTGGTGTTCGCTTAATATCCAATAGATACAGAAAACTGTAAGGAAGAAAAACAGGAAGCGAAATTCAGTAAAAATCATTTCTAATGTTTATCAAATGTTTATCAAACAGGATTGGGTCGCGCAACCCCACCTTTTAAGGCGAAATATTTTTGGAGCGAAGCTCAAATCCCCTACTTCCCATCCTGGGAGGGTTAGGGGTGGGTTGAATCTCTCGATATATCAACTTTTGTCATAAATTTTTGTCTATCCAATATATAATCTATCACTCTTTAAAATTATAACATTTACAGCATTTTATAGATACAGAAAACTTTCATTAATAGATAATGGATAATTACCTATGGTTAAAATCTTTACGGAATTGAATGTGAGGAAATATTATTTCTTTTTCCGCTTGAAAGGGTCGGCTAATAAAGCTGAATTATTGAATTAAAATTTATTAATTATTAATTTTTCGGTAAGTAAGAAAAACAGGAAGCGAAATTATGTAAAAATCATTTTTAATGTTTATCAAATGTTTATCAAACAGGATTGAGTCGCGCAACCCCACCTTTTAAGACGAAATATTTTTGGAACCTTGCTCAAATCCCCCTTACAAAAATAACTTCTGACTTCTGACTTCTGACTTCGTTAAAAAGGATAGATTCCTGATTTTTCTGTTTCAAGATATTGAGCAAATTGTTCTGCCATAAAACGAGTAAATTCCCTTGCACCTCTGTCATTTAGGTGCGCGAAACCCCATCTACTTTCAACTTGATATAAAGTAGGGAAAATTTCGGGATTGTCTAAAGCAAAAACTGCCGATTTATTGTACCGTTTATACAATTCGATTGCTGTTGATTCTTGATATTCCAAAGTTGGAGATATAAAAAGAATGGGCTTAATTCCCTGTTCTTCGATGCGATCGCACATATTTTTGAGAACCTTCAAGCTATAAGTTTTAGAGAAATTAATTGATGCAGTGTTCCTTTGCTTCAACTTATCTACCCTTTGATAATAATCATCTAAATTATTTAAAAATCTTTGCCGACGACCAATCTCACTTTTAGCAGGTTTTTTTCCCATCTGAAGCAGAATATCCAGATTCTTGTATCAACAGTTTGGAGTATGGTTGTTTTATAAATTCAACTAAATTATAACCTAAGACTTTTTCTGACCAAAAATCAGAAAATCTACCCATCCATAAAGTTCTATAGAATAGACTTTTAAATTACCATAAGCACTATAAAACTTTTTTCGCAAAGGTTTTTCTTGTTCCAAAGTTATACCTAAAGCTAAGATAGTTTGCCTGGGAGTATGCCAATATATACTTCTGAAAGAATCTGCATCACCTAGCTCTTCAATTAAATAATCGTAGTATTCTATAAATAACCACTTTAAATTGGCCGGTCTTAAAGCAATTATTTTTCTTAAATAAAAGTTTATCTCTGCTACTGTTGCTCCACTAAATCCTAAATTAAAAGATTTAATTTCTACGTTTTGTTCTGCCATTAATTTATCAAATAAATGAGGTACTATACCGTTATAAGTTGTACTAGGGCCGATGAAAATAGCATTATATTCATCTTTGTGTTCGGCAAAGTATTTTAGCTTTAAACTAACATCATTACCATAATTAGGAATGTTAGGATAAGGAAAAATTATATTGGCAAGAACAAAAACTACTGTTAATGTAATTGTGAAAATAATACTGTAAGTAGTTGCTGCCAAAAATTTATAATATTTCTGATTTTTCCAGATATCAACTTTCATCATAAATTTTTGTTTATCCAAAATATAATCTCTCACTTTTGTTGATTTTTGTAGATAATACCAGATTGTAGACAACAGTTAAAAACCCCTGAATTCTTTATCGATCAAAATTCCAGTAGTTAAGGTAATTAGTTAAGACCGCTATCACAGTCACATCATCAGCTCGTATATGTAGATAATATATTAATTAAAATCTCTAAAATCTCTGATGATTAACGTAATTAATTTTTCCCAGACTTTTTGCTCCTAAATTGATAATTTCGATTTTTGTAACGGTAGGAAGCCAATATATATAATGAAATAACCCTAACTTAGACCCAAACTAACCATAATCCCTGTTTATGAATAACCCTATATATCCTGGACTTATACTTACTAACCGCTATAAAATAGTCAAACAATTGGGACATGGTGGCTTTGGACGCACCTACCTCGCAGAAGATAACCATCGTTTCCAAGAACCCTGTGTACTCAAAGAATTTGCCCCCCAAGTACATGGTAGCTACGCCTTGCAAAAATCCCAGGAACTATTTGAGCGAGAAGCAGGGGTACTTTACAAATTGCGACACCCACAAATTCCTGGGTTCCGAGAAATGTTTCGCTTTAAATTAGATGGAGAAGGATATCTATTTTTAGTACAAGATTATGTACAGGGTAAAACTTATCGTGCTTTACTAGAAAACCGCAAACGTCAAGGCACTTTTTTTAAGGAAACAGAAGTAACAAAATTTTTACTCCAAATATTACCAGTCTTAGAATATATTCATAACTTGGGAGTCATTCACCGCGACATTTCCCCAGATAATATCATTCTGCGAAGCTCCGATAAACTGCCAGTATTAATAGATTTTGGTGGAGTCAAAGAAACAGCAACAAAAGTAGTGTCTGAATATGCTCATGGTATTTCGCTCCAAGCGACAAGGTTGGGTAAAGTCGGATATGCACCAGACGAACAAATGCGACTAGGAATGATAAATGCCAACAGCGACTTATATGCTTTAGCAGCAACAGTCTTAGTATTACTGACGGGAGAAGAACCCTCTTTTTTGATAGACCCTCACAACTTAACCTTTAACTGGCGCAAGAAAATTAGCATTAGTCCAAGTTTAGGTAACGTGCTAGATAAAATGTTAGCTCCTAAACCAAGCGATCGCTATTCCACAGTTGGTCAAGTGATAGCAGAGCTTGAAAATTTTGCTTCTAGTACTGACCTAGCAGCTACCCAAGCAGCGCCAAATATCATTTCTACTCAACCTATTACTGCAGATCAAATCTCCAATGTGACAACAACACCAGTTTCCCAAATTCCAGTTGCGACTAATAACACTCAAAAATTTTCAATTTGGTCAACAATTTTATTAGTATTAGTAACCATATTTAGTATGGGAGGAATAGGTTGGGTAGCTGGTAATTTTTGGTTAGAATACAACTCTAATCAAAAAGAAAAAATTGTCAATGAGAAACCCAAAGAATTGAGCGATCGCCTCCAAAAAGCGGGCATTGAAGAATCTTTCTTTTTCCCCTTAGTAGATGACTTTTTCTACGCTAAATATCCTCAAAAAAAAGGGCAAACTTTGAGCGATGAAACTTCAGAAGATAAATTATGGAAGTGGCGGTGGTATGAAATAGCAAACCAGTTACTTAACAAACTAGAAACACTAAGTTTAGATGCTCGTCGTAGATTAGGAAATTATAGTAAAGATGATATTTATCGATGGAAGTCTCAACTTAGTAGATTAAATATTAGTAGTACAGCTTTTAACGATCTAACCGATGCTCGATTTTTTTATTTATTCTCAGAACAACCCCGTGGAAAAAACATAATAGGTTTACCCATGGGTCAAATTTGGCAAGCGATCGCTACTGATACAATGAAAGCTTTACAAAGTAGAAAATCTTTAGAAGAAATTAGTTTTACACGAGGTTCATCTAGAGAAGTTGTGAATGGTAATTTACAACCAGGAGAAGGTAAAATTTATTTAGCATGGATACAAGCAGACCAAATTTTACGCGTCAGGTTACGAGGTAATTCTCCAGAGGTTTTCTTATCTATTTATCCTCCCGAAAACGATCGTCATAGGTCTAGAGCATTAATAGAAGATCGAAATATAAATCGATGGATGGGTAAAACTATAACTTCTGGTTATTATCAATTTGTAGTTGTTTCTAATTCATCTCAACCTATGGAATATACTTTAAGAGTAGCTGCTAGAGATAGAATAAATCGTAGGTATTAGAGGAAGAAGGGGGAGTAGGGTAGTAGGGGCGAATGGCATTGGCCCGGTAGTAGGGTGGTAGGGGCGAATGGCATTGGCCCGGTAGTAGGGTAGTAGTAAACAGAAGAATAATATACACTTACTGCCTAATAATCGCTCTTAAAGTTATTGAATTCTACTAATTACTTAATCATTGAAGTCTTGCATAAGTAGGGCTTGCTGATTAAATATAAAAGCATTTACAGATAAAGAAAAGTGCCTTTTTGGGGCCTTTAAAAAGTACCTGGTATCACGTCTAAAACGCTCAAAAAGTTAGTATTTTAGGCGCATAGTTGGGCAGAAAAATTAAGGGACAAAACTTAGCTCCTACCTCCTCGCTCATTCCCATTTCTCCTGTCTTCCCCTCCCCTCCACGGTCGGGGTTAGGGGTGGGTTGGGAGGGGAGGGGCGAGGGGTGGGTTGTCTCCTGTCTCCTGTCTCCTACCCTCACTCATAAAACTTTTTCAGCAAACCCTAAGCATAGCAGTCGAAGCAAAGGTTATACCAATTTGATAAGTGTTTGTTACAAATAGTAGAAGCAAGAAAGAAGGAAGAAGGAAGAAGGAAGAAGGAGGAAATATTGAAAAAAAGGTAAAAACGATAGAAATAACTATTCTTTAATGAACGATACCCACTATTTTTAAGCATACCCGATCAATAGGCACTTTTCATAGCATTCTTTTTTCAAATTGGTATTAGGACAGTTATAAAACTTCTTATTTAAAATCTTTTTATCTTCCCCAATTCCTGGCAAATCATCAAACCATAATTTATCTTTATTTCCCTTCACAACAAATTTTTCAACAGTCATCGTACAAGGTTTAACTACATTAGTTTTTAAATTAATATTGAACACAACATTAATCAATGAACTTTTAGCAATACCAGTTTGACTAATAATAACAGCGACAATAAATATTGCATTTGCAGCTTTAACAAAAGTTTCAATTGCCTGTTTTTTCAGCAGTTCAATTTGCTCTTGAGATAAAGGTAGCATGATGTGTTTTTCCTGTTTCTTGTTGATTGGATTTTCCATGTGCTTAGATATTTTTATTCTCTAAATAAATGCTAGCTTGATTTATTTAATAATGGTGTAGATAAAAATCGATTTTTTAGATTAACAACTGGATAGGATAAATATGTATAGAACAAAGAGAATTATATAGAAAAATATCGATTTTTGTAGATAACTATTGACGCTCAATAAATACATTTGTTATATTTTGCTCAAAATAACTTCACCAATACTGATACCGATGAATAAATCTTATGAACACTGGGAAAATCAACTTCTCGATCGGATGGTAAAGGAGTTGCATTTGTCTGGTAACGATGCAATTGCTTTTAAAGAAAGATTACTATCAGAAAATGAACGAAAATACTCGAAAGAGTTAAAGGATAAATTAAAAAATAACTATGGATTTTCGGAGAGTACTCTGAAAGACTGTTGGAATAAAACAATCTATCCAGCTTTAATAGAACATGGTTTTAATTGCAAAGACAAAAATAATACCAATGGAAAATATCAGAAAACTAGGCAAGGTGTTAGAAAATGGTTAGAGGCAGAAATTTTTCCTGAATATATAAAAAATATTGCACCTAAAAAAACTACTGAGCTTTGGCAAGAATTATTGACTAAAGCTGAAAATAATTCCGATGTTTCACTAGAAATAATAGGCTAAAATTAAATAATCATACTGAGAAAATCAGGAGAATTATTATGAGCGAAATTTGGCAAGCATTATGGGGAAAATCAGAAGATGATACGAATATTTCCATTGAAAAAACTGACTCATCAGAAGATAGTAGCAATATTTCTATTGAAGAATCTACCTCTGAAATTAATGCGTCTCATCTAGGAATAGGCAATAGTCAATGGAATCCAAACCCACAAACTAATTGCCCATCATTTTCAGTTGGGAGTAAAATTAATTATCAATTTAGACTGAATAATTCTGGCTATTTAATTGTGACTGAAAAATTTGCTTCTGGGGAAATTTATTGTATAGCACCTTCTTTTTTAAGTCCGACTTTTCCTGTGTCTTGGGGAACATTAATTTTACCGAAAGATAAAGACGATCCTTTTGTTGTTCAACCACCCATTGGATATGAAGAAATTATCGCCGTTTTTAGTCAAGAAAAACCGCAATTAGATTGGCTACCTAAACCTGAAGATGAGCCACTAGAATTACAAACAGAACATCTAGCAAGTTTGTTGAATCATGTCAATAAAAATAATTGTCAATTGATGCGATATAAGTATTTAATTACAGCCTAAATTTATCAAAATAATATGAGTCTAAAACCCCGTCTTTTAAGGCGCAATATTTTTGGAGAGTTGCTCACGCATCTCCGTTACAAAAATAACTTCTGACTTCTGACTTCTGACTTCGTTAAGAGAAACCCGGTTTCTCACTCAACTTAATACAAAATGAAAACCGACCATATATTTTATCGAATTAAGGAGTTTGCTCAACTATTTTATGAGAGAAATTATCTGGACAGATTATATGAAGTATCGAGCTAATTTAAGAGGGTTTGAATTACAGCAGCTTGAAAGAATTGTCTGATTTTCTGGAGAAAGATATTACGATACAGTAACAGGAAACCAAATAGTTGTAGGTAAACATAATCGGGATTTAGTTGTAATTTCTTATGAAAGTTCTGAAAATTCTATTACACCGATAACTGTTCATGCTACAACTCGTCAACAAATAAAATTTCGTTTAAACAATGGGAGATTTACAATTTATGAATAAAGCCAAAATGACTTATTTTGAAAAAGAGGATATTCTGCATTTAACTCTGACTAATGAACCAGAAGTAAGAAGCGTAGAAATTAGTCCTAATATTACGGCAGAATTGAATGAAACAGGGGAGTTAATTGGTATCGAAATTATTAATGCCAGTGCGTTTATTAGAGATTCCATCTTAGAATCTGTGCAAGGCAGATTATTAACTGTTAAAAACTAGAACGATAAATAGAATATTGACTGAATGAAAACTGACCATATATTTTATCGAATTTTCCAAGACTTACCCGAAACCTTCTTTCAGTTGTGGGGAGAATTATCAGAAAACCCCAACGATTATCGTTTTGATTCAGTAGAATTAAAACAGACAGCTTTTAGAATAGACGGGGTATTTTTACCTCAAGATACTGATAACAAATCAAGCTGCAAAGCTCCCATTTTAAAAGTATGAAGAGAATAAAGTTCAGTATTTCAGTTTTATGACTTCAGTGAAAGTTACTGACAACTAATAGCTGATAGCTGATAACTGATAACTGATAACTGATAACTGAAAGGTCGTAGTATGGAACCGACAGAAAGACAAAGAGAATCTGTACAACCCTTTTTAGATTCTCCCCTAGTCAAACGCATCTATTTGAATGAATTAGAAGTGAGTGAAACAACTCCTTTAGGCGTACAGATTGTTCAATTAGTTGTAGCAAGGAAGAAACAATTTTTGGAGAGAGTAACCGTATTAATTAATCGAGTCAAACAGCAGTTTACCGAGGAAAATGATCGGTTACAACTTTTGAACCTATTGTCAGTTATTGTTCTAGAAAAATTACCAGAAATGAGTCGTCAGGAGTTAGAAGCTATGTTTGGTATTGATGATTTGAAAAAAACTCGTTTTGCTCAGGAATTAATGGCAGAAACAAAAATAGAAGTTATTCCTAATTTGTTAAAAAAAGGCTTTTCTGTTGAAGAAATTGCCGAAATTTTAGAATTAGAAGTTGAGCAAGTGCGACAAGCTATTGCTAATTTGAATTAACTTAAACTGTAGGTTGGGTTGAGGCAACAAAACCCAACTAATTATTTCTCGTATTCCAGACTATTGTATGAGAAAAATTACCAGAAATGAGTCGTCAGGAGTTAGAAGCTATGTTTAGTATGAATGATTTAAAAAAAACCCGTTTTGCTCAGGAATTAATAGCAGAGTCCAAAGCTGAAGGAAAAATAGAAGGAAAATTGGAAGTTATTCCTAGTTTATTAAGAAAAGGCTTTTCTGTTGAAGAAATTGCCGAAATTTTAGAGTTAGAAGTTGAGCAAGTACGACAAGCTATTGCTAATTTGAATTAACTTAAACTGTAGGTTGGGTTGAGGCAACAAAACCCAACAAATTATTTCCCGTATTCCAGACTATTGTATTAGAAAAATTACCAGAAATGAGTCGTCAGGAGTTAGAAGCTATGTTTGGTATTGATGATTTGAAAAAAACTCGTTTTGCTCAGGAATTAATAGCAGAAGCAGAAATAGTCTGATTTTTTATTTGCCATATACTCGACATATTCACCCGTTCGCCACTGCATTACTTTTGATAAAAAATGTTGGGTTTCCTGCTTTTAGGTTTAAAAACTAGAATTACAACATTATTATTGAAGCATCAGCATATAAAAAGAGGTAACAAAAATGAATTTATTTGAACAGTTAGGTGATTTTTTTTCAAATGTAGGGGAACAAGCAACTTACTTTAGTTTAAAAGCAAGAATTAATCTACTAAAACAACAAGGTCAATTCGATGAAGCTATTGAATTAGCTAAACAATCTTTAGATTTAGCTAGACAAATCTGGAGAAATGAAAATTCTGAAATAGCTAACAGCTTAAACAACCTAGCTTACTTATACTATTCTCAAGGAAAATACAGTGAAGCTGAACCTCTTTTCCAAGAGGCTTTAGCTATGATAAAACGTTTATTTAAAACAGACCATCCTCTTGTTGCTAATAGCTTAAACAACTTAGCTTACTTATACTCTTATCAAGAAAGATATAGTGAATCTGAATCTCTTTTTCAAGATGCTTTAGCTATTTATAAACGTTTATTTAAAACAGACCATCCTCTTCTTGCTACTAGCTTAAATGGCCTAGCTTTGCTCTACAATAATCAAGGCAAATATATTGAAGCTGAACCTCTTTTTCAAGAATCTTTAGCTATGAGAAAACGTTTGTTTAAAACAGAAAATCTTGATATTGCTAATAGCCTAAACAACCTGGCTTACCTATACTATTATCAAGAAAGATATAGTGAAGCTGAACCTCTTTTTCAAGAATCTTTAGCTATGAAAAAATGTTTGTTTAAAACAGACCATCTTGATGTTGCCAATAGCTTAAACAGCCTAGCTTTTTTCTACCATTCTCAAGGAAAATATAGTGAAGCTGAACCTCTTTATGAAGAGACGTTAGCAATGACAAAACGTTTGTTTAATGGAGACAATCCTTATGTGGCTAATAGCTTAGACGGCCTAGCTTTAATCTATCTTATTCAAGGAAAATACACTGAAGCTGAACCTCTTGTCCAAAATGCTTTAGCGATGAGAAGAAATTTGTTTAAAGAAACAGATCATCCTGATGTAGCTACTAGCTTAAACGACCTAGCTTTGCTCTACAATAATCAAGGAAAATACATTGAAGCTGAACCTCTTTTTCAAGAGGCTTTAGCTATGAGAAAACGTTTATTTGGTGAAGACAATCCTGAGACAGCTACTAGCTTAAACGGCCTAGGTTTACTCTACAATAATCAAGGAAAATATAGTGAAGCTGAACCTCTTTTCCAAAAGGCTTTAGCTATTTATAAACATTGGTTTAAAACAGACCATCCTGATGTAGCTACTAGCTTAAACTGCCTAGCTATGCTTTACAGCAATCAAGGAAAATATAGTAAAGCTGAACCTCTTTTCCAAAAGGCTTTAGCCATGAGAAAAAGTCTGTTTAAAACAGACCGTCCTGATGTAGCAGTTAGCCTAAACAATCTAGCTATGCTCTACAATAATCAAGGAAAATATAGTGAAGCTGAACCTCTTTTTCAAGATGCTTTAGCTATTTATGAACGTTTATTTACCGAAAACCATCCTGTTGTGGCTACTACCTTAAATAACCTAGGTTTGCTCTACAAGAATCAAGGAAAATATGATAAGGCTGAAAATATTTTCAAAAAGGCTTTACAGATTTATAAACCATTCTTTAAAATAGGCAATCTTGATATAGCTCGCAGTTTAAATAACCTCGCTACGGTGTACGATAAGCAAGGAAAATATAGTGAAGCTGAACCTCTTTTTCAAGATGCTTTAGCTATTTATAAACGTTTGTTTGAAACAAACCATCCTTATTTGCCTACTACCTTAAACAACCTAGGTTTGATATACCTTAATCAGGGAAAATATAGTGAAGCTGAACATATTTTAAAAAAGGCTTTAGATATTTATGAACATTTATTGATTGGAGACTATCCTGATGTAGCTAGCAACTTAAACAACCTTGGTTTGCTATATTTTATTCAAGAAAAATATAGTGAAGCTGAAGCTCTTTTCCAAAATGCTTTAGCCATAACTAAACGTTTGTTTACTGGAGGCCATTTTGACTTGGTTCGTAGCTTAAACAACCTAGCTGGAGTATGTGCTACAACTAACCGCTATCAAGAATCTCTAAAATACTTCAAAGAAGCTACAGAAGTAGAACATCGCTTAATGAGTCAGGAATTTTTAGGCAGTTCAGAAAATGACAGAATGCTTTTCCTAGACAACATTAGAATCACACAATATAACTTACTTTCCCTCGTCTATCAATACTTTTATCCCCTAGAAGAATCTCCAGAAAAATTAGATGTTATTCACACCGCTTTAGATTTAGTCTTAAAACGTAAAGCCATCAGTAACGCCGCTGATGCAGCTTTTAATTCAGCAATGAATAGCGATCGCTACCCCCACCTCCAAGACTCTTTTGAAAAGTATCGTTCTCTATGGAAACAAATTGTTAATTTGCAGTCTTCTCTTTACCTACCCAAAAATTCATCTCGCCTCGAAGCTAATAAAGAACTCCTGAATGAACTATATGTTGAAGTCGAAACTGTACAAAAAAAGCTCTCTGCTGAAGTGCCAGAAATGAACCTGGAAAATCAATTAGTCGATCGCCAAGAGGTTGCTTCAGAATTACCGGAAAATAGTACCTTAATTGAATTTGCTTATTTTCCTGTCTATGACTTTACTACCAATAAATATCAAACTCCTCGTTATCTTGCCTTTATCTTACCTGCAAAAGAACCAGAAAAAGTGCAGATGATTGACTTAGGAGCAGCAGAAAAAATTGATAATTTAATTAGCCAGGTGCGTCAAACTATTTCCCCAGTCAACCTAGAAAATTTAGCTTTAGTTACGAAAAAAGTAAAACTAGGAACATCTAAAGCGTCAAATCCATCAAATTCATTTGTTGAATTAACAACCACAGTTTTTGAACCTCTAAAGCAATACTTACAAGGCGAACAATTATTTATTTGTCCCGACGGCAAGTTAACCCTAATTCCGTTTGAAATTTTACCCGTATATGGAGAAAATAATCACTTATTTATTGACAAATATCAAATTACCTATTTAACAGCAGCTAGAGATTTATTACGACATAAAAATCAGCCCAAACGTATCGCTTCGGAATCTTTAGTTATTGCCGATCCGAATTTTGATTTGTCTGTAGAAATCCCCCCAACCCCTCTTAGTAAGGAAGAAATCCCCCCAACTTCTCTTAGTAAGGAGGAAATCCCCCCAACCCCCCTTAGTAAGGGGGGCTTAGAAATTCCCACAACTCTAGAGGAAAAAACAGACTTATCTATTAACTTAAATTCCCTGAAAAGTGAAATTATTCAAACCTTCGGACAAAAGGATAAAAAACCATTTTTACCTGTTCCTATGACTAGAGAAATTGCCCAAGCTGTTGCTGCTGAATTTAAAGTCAAACCTCTATTACAAAATGATGCCTTAAAAACTCATTTAACAAATAGTAAATGTCCGAAAAAATTAGTTCTGGCAACTCATGGTTTCTTTTTAGAACAAGACCAACCCCCCTTAGAAAGGGGGGAGTTTGATAATCCCTCCCAACCAACTTTAGAAAGGGGAGAGTTTATTGGATCGGGTTTTCGTTTACATCAAATAAAAGCTGAAAAAAATCCATTATGGCGTTCGGGATTAGCATTAGCAGGAGCAAATACTTGGCTTTTCGGAAGAGAAATTCCTGAAGAAGCAGACAAAGGAATTCTATTTGCTTTAGATGTAGCAGGTTTAGATTTATGGGCAAATGAATTGATCATTTTAATTGCTTGTGAAACAGCAGTCGGAGATGTGAAAATTGGAGAAGGAGTCAAAGGATTACGCAGTGCATTTACCGCAGCCGGAGCTAGACTTTTAATTATGAGTTTGTGGTCTGTTCCAGCTCAAGTTTCGATTCTATTAATGAACCGCTTTCTTACTAATATGCAGCAGAAAAAATTATCCAGTCAACAAGCTTTGCAAGAGGCACAAATTTATATCAAAACAATTACAAGAACAGAATTAGAAGCTTTACCCACAGGTGAAAAAATTCTTCAAGAAAGTAGGTCGTATTGGCAGAACAAATCATCTGAATTATTGGATCGATGGGACGAAAAAAATTATCCTTTACAAGCACGTTACTTTTGGGGTGCGTGGGTATGTGTTGGCAGGGAATTTAAAAATTAAAATTCAACAATTAATAATTACCTTTGCTTAAAAGGAATAGGATTAGCGAAAATATTTTTGTTTTTATTTCTTCTTCAAAGAATAACCTTTAATCCTTAATCATTCAGTAATATCATGTCCGGATAATTAGCGGTCAAAAAAACTTTCTCCTTTTCTTCCTCTTGATTCTTTCTTTTTTCTTGCTTCTGTCATTCTTCTTTCTTCTCTCCTGACAACTGATAACTGATAACTGATAACTGATAACTGATAACTGATAACTGATAACTGATAACTGATAACTGATAACTGATAACTGATAACTGATAACTGATAACTGATAACTGATAACTGATAACTGATAACTGATAACTGATAACTGATAACTGATAACTGATAACTGATAACTGATAACTGACTTGACACTCTCAGAAAAATTATGAGATAATCTAAATGATAATCAAACTATTATCTGAAAATTAATTATTCACACGCATCAGCTTAGGAGGTCTATGTTAAAATACGCAATTATTGCTTTAATCACCCTGGAGTTAGTCTTGTTAAGTGCATTAGTTAAAGTGCCAGCTAATGCCAATATTAGAGACCCAGAAATTTTTACTTGGGATTATGCGTCTTTAAGCAATACTCAGGTTGTTTGTAAAAAAGTAGTATTTCATCCTACAAATCGGTGGATACCAGAATCATCAGATATGGAACCTATAAATATTAATTCTTTAGTAGTAAATGATAGTTATTGTTCTAACTTAACTAAACCTGTTTAACATCATGTCCAGATGATTATTCTCTTGAAGAAGGCAGCTATGGTGAAGGGAAAATAATTACTTATGGATAGTTTTCGACACCCCACTCCGTGTCTTATAACCCCAAGGAATTTTAAGCACTCCCATTGACGTTTGGGTATTAAACCCGCAAAAGAAAAGATAAAAAACTGTAGGGGTATATTTCTAGATCGATAATGTTCCACTTAACAGAAATATTTATGCTTAAATCTGCCCCTATCTCAGATATAGAAAAAATCAGATAACAAACTAATAATAGTTGGAAAACCGGGTTTTTGGTGACATAAATCCGGTTTATCTATATGATGTTATCAAATTATGGTAAAGTTCGTATTGTAGATTATATGAGGAAAAAAAAATATGAAATATCGTGTCACTCTTAATCGTAGGGATATAATAGTCGAAGCCAAAAGTAAAGAAGAGGCAGCCGAACAAGCGGCGAGTAAGATTCATCAAGGGGAAAGAATTAATAGGATTAAAGAGGTAAAGTCATCGGAATCTAACTCTGGCTCTTGGTGGGAAATTTGGTTAGATTAAGTATTGAAGAAGGAAGAAGGAAGAGGGAAGAAGGAAGAAGGGAAAAGGAAAAAGTGGATGGGGATAATCTTCGACAATCTACTTAGTATCTACAAACCCCAAGCAGTTTTAAATACCTTGTAGAAGGCAGGATCTTAAACCCAAAATAAAAAGATAAATTGACAATATCATAGGGTTTTGTATATTAATTAAGTTTATTAACTAGACTTGATTTTTGCTTAATATCTAGAAAAAAAATTAAGGACTAATAGCTTAGTGTTAATGACTATAATTTAGGGATGAGGTTAAGATAGTTGAGAAATATTTTATTTTTTCTATTACCCGATCGCCTCCCCCATTTTCTAATTAAAATTTATTCTAAAAATTCCTCAGTTTTATAGATAAAAATACAGCAATTATTAATAATCGATATAGGTTACTGAACATATATAAAATATCAAAAAATTGTTTCCTAATTATCAAATATTTTACACAACTTAGCTTTAAGTAATCATCATCAAATATATTTTATCTTCTGTTTTATCCTCTCTTAACTTGTCTAACAAAGAACTAATTATTAGAATGAAAATTAGCTGCCAACAACAATCTTTAATTACTGCTTTTTTATTCACCTTGGTAAGTATAACTTATTGTAATTTACTGGTAAGTGAAGCCAAAAGTAAAACTCCCAAATTACTATCTCAAAACGAATATCCTCAAGATTTTGCAGAGGCTTATCAGGCAAGTTGTAAAATTAATGCTGTGACAAAAGGATTATCAACAGAACAAGCGGAAATACTATGTGATTGTACCCTGAATCAGTTTCAATCTAAATATACCTTAGAAAAATTTCGGAAATTAATGAACAAAGCAGCAAACGAGGAAACGCCAGAAGAATTAATAGAAATTGGAGAGATTTGTGCTGAAGAGTTAATAAATTAATTAGGTGATATGTGGTAATTCAACAATTAAACATCTCCTCCAAAAGAGGGAGTAGGGAGCAGGAAGTAGGTGGATGTTATAGGAATTATCCTTTTGCTAATAATTTTTTTTACTGATAACTGATAACTGATAACTGATAACTGAAATGACGTTGATAGATCAAGAGATGAAACTTTAAGAGCAGTCTGTTTCTGATACCTCTAAATATTTTACTAGAGTCAGTTATGGGTATTACCAAAAAATGAGGTCCAAAGCCTCCCCTTTTAAGGGGATGAAAAAGCGGTTGAGGGATGGCGAGGTCCCCTCGCCATATCCAATCGACCAAGAGAATATTCAGTTCAGAATTTTCTTGCCTCCGGCTTTAGTCGGAGGTACTGATAACTGATAACTGATAACTGAAATGACCCCTAGTAGAAAATCATCTTACCAATTACCAACGCCTAATTTTTTATAGAAGCAGCAAACCCTTTTGTATTCCCCTGTTGCCTGTTGTCTGTTGTCTGTTGCCTTGCGCGTAGCACTATAACAAACAACTACTTTTTGATAATTCATGTAAAATAATGAGGCACAAATCTACTCAAATCTTGAGTCACAATTTCCCTATCTTCCCTAACACAAATACCAGCCGCTTCTCCACCAATAACCCAAGCACCAACCACTGGATAATAACCATCAAAATTCGGCAATTGATAATAGGATTGATAAATTAAAGGTTCATCTTCATATATTCCTTCTGTTTGATATTCTCTATCTCCAAAATAAACAGTAATATTTCCACCTTCCCTCGAAAAAACTGGTTTACTCAGATAGGGATGAGATAATTTGACCGAGTCAAAATAGGCAGGTAATAAATTAGGATGGTATGGAAAAAATTCCCAAAGAATAGGCAGAATAGCCTTATTACTCCAAATTAATTTCCAAGCAGGTTCGATTAAATTCATGGGTTCTAATAATAGATATTTCCCGAAATTTTCCCGCATCATCCATTCCCAAGGATACAACTTGAATAAATGACGAATAATTTGATTATCCAGGTCGCAAAAAACTTCTAAATCTTCACTCCAACCAATATCATCTATATAAATATGTTGAGTATTTAATCCTGCTTGAATTGCCAAATCTCGCAAATATTCAACCGTTCCTAAATCTTCCAAAGTCTCTCTTTCACAACTGAAATATAAAGTCTCCCCTGCCAAACCATTCATTTCCACAAAAGCTGCCAATAACTTTTCATGCACGGAATTAAACTGATCTGCTTCCGGAAACATTTCCTCCAACCAAGTCCACTGCACCACACTGCTTTCCAATAGTGCAGTCGGTGTATCAGCGTTGTATTCCAATAACTTCGGTGGGTTGACACCATCATAAGCAAAGTCAAAACGACCATAAAGACTGGGGTCATCCCGTTCCCAAGACTGGCGACATAATTCCGCAAACTGTTCCGGAACAGATAATTGAGAAAAACGGTTTTCTTTGATAATGCGCTCTGCCGCTTCAATATATAATTCTTGTAGAGTTTGAGTTGCTGCTTCTAATTCATTTATTTCTGAAGTGCTGAAATGATAACAAGCAGTCTCATCCCAATATGGCTCCCCATACATATTATAAAAATGAAAGCCAACCGCTTCACATTTCTGCTGCCAGTTGGCACGAGGTTCAATATTTATCCGTTTCATTTGTTACTTTATTTTTTGAATTCTAATTTTTAATTTTATAGCAGTTGAAGCAAAGAGGGCGGACATATCAAAAGCTTAAAACTCAGATAACACAAGCTTTTCCTTCTTCCTTCTTCCTTCTTCCTTCCGTTCCCAAGACTAGCGACATAGTTCCGCAAACTGTTCCGGAACATATTTTTGAGAAAAACGGTTTTCGTGAATAATGCGCTCTGCCGCTTCAATATATAATTCTTGTAGAGTTTGAGTTGCTGCTTCTAATTTATTTATTTGTGAAGCGGTGAAATAGTAGCAAGCAGTCTCATCCCAGTATGGTTCTCCGTACATATTATAAAAGTGAAAGCCAACCGCTTCACATTTCTGCTGCCAGTTGGCACGAGGTTCAATATTTATCCGTTTCATTTGTTACTTTATTTTTTGAATTTTAATTTAGGATTTTATAGTAGTCGAAGCAAAGGAGGCAGACATATCAAAAGCTTAAAACTCACACAACGCAAGGTTTTCCTTCTTCCTTCTTCCTTCTTCCTTCCGTTCCCAAGACTTGCGAAATAATTCCGCAAACTGTTCCGGAACATATTTTTGAGAAAAACGGTAAATTTTTGACTTTAAACTTTAAACTTTAAACTTTTGACTTTTGACTTTTGACTTTTAAATGTTGAAGCAAAGGGTGCTGACATATCAAAAGCTTAAAATTCAGACAACACAAGATTTTTCCTTCTTCCTTTTTCCTCCTTCCTTCCGTTCCCAAGACTTGCGAAATAATTCCGCAAACTGTTCCGGAACATATTTTTGAGAAAAACGGTAAATTTTTGACTTTAAACTTTTGACTTTTGACTTTTAAATGTTGAAGCAAAGGAGGCAGACATATCAAAAGCTTAAAACTCATACAACACAAGATTTTTCCTTCTTCCTTTTTCCTCCTTCCTTCCGTTCCCAAGACTTGCGAAATAATTCCGCAAACTGTTCCGGAACATATTTTTGAGAAAAACGGTAAATTTTTGACTTTAAACTTTAAACTTTTGGCTTTTGACTTTTGACTTTTGACTTTTAAGATGACTTTTGACTTGAAACTTCTGCTATATCAACCTTTACCACCACCTCTACTGCCAAAACTACTACCGCCTCTACCACCTCTACTACCAAAACCACCTCTATTGACTGTACCTACAGAAGTTGTAGACCTTCCCGAAGGACTTTTGAAAATACCTGCATTACTGGGAACTGCTTGATAGCTACCACTGCTGTTTCGATAATAGTACATTCTGCTACTAGAACTACCAGAACTATAGTAGTAGGGACCATAATAATACCCAGGTGGATAACTGCTATCGGTTATCAGTTCGCATTTTTCCACCCCTCCCCATTCTCGACGACAGTCTTCGAGACTTTTATAGATTTCCCGACGCTTACGAGATGTACAAGCTGTAATGGAAATTGAAGAGATTAATACTAAAGAAATAATAATAGTTCTCTTAATTTTTCTTGTCTCACTCATGGACTTAGGATGATTACTACTTTTTCCACGATAGCTGCTCAATCTGGAAAAGCCCTCAAATTGTAATATTTGGTTTACATGAGCGATCGCCTTAACGAAGTTAGAAGTCAAAAGTCAGAAGTTAGAAGTCAGAAGTTAGAAGTTAGAAGTTAGAAAGTAAGAATTGATAATATTTATTTTTTCTGAGAGTAAAACTATTTATCGCTAAAATCAAATAGCAGGTTGTGAGTAAAAAATAAGGTCTCAAGCCTATCCTTTTAAAGGAATGAAAAGAAAAACTTCAGTGTATCAAGCTGGATGCTTTCCTAGGTCATGCTGCGCAAACATTACTTGGTACTGATAACTGATAACTGATAACTGAATCGGAGGAAGTCCAAAATTTATACTCGACCTTTAGCCAGATTAATTGAACAATTACAAATGTTGCCTGGAGTTGGCCCGAAGACAGCACAACGTCTGGCACTACATATTATTAAGCGCCCGGAAGCGGAAATTCAAGCTTTAGCTCAAGCTTTGGTTGATGCGAGGAAAAAAGTGGGTTTATGTGAGAAATGTTTCCATTTATCTGCTGAACCTATTTGTGAAATTTGTCGTAACCCTCAGCGAGACAAGGAAATTATTTGTGTGGTTTCTGACTCCCGCGACCTTATTGCTTTGGAGAAAACACGAGAATATAAGGGTGAATATCATGTTCTGGGGGGAGTCATTTCGCCGATGGATGGTATTGGTCCAGAACAGTTGACTATTCAAGCTTTGGTGCGGCGAGTTAGTCAGGGAAATATTCAGGAAGTGATTATTGCTATTAGTCCGAGTGTGGAAGGAGAGACTACTACTTTATATGTTGGTCAGTTGTTGAGACCTTTTACAAAAGTAACGCGCATTGCTTTTGGTTTGCCTATGGGAGGAGATTTAGAATATGCTGACCAGGTGACTTTGGCGCGTGCGTTGGAGGGAAGGCGGGAATTGGAGTAGTTTAGGAAGTCAGAAGTCAGAAGTCAGAAGTCAGAAGTTATAGGTTACGAGCAGAAAGATTATGGCTTACAAATAACAACTATGATCCCCCTAAATCCCCCTTAGAAAGGGGGACTTCCGGTTCCCCCCTTTTCAAGGGGGGTTAGGGGGGATCTCCAGAAGTCAAAAGTTAGAAGTTAGAAGTTAGAAGTTAGAAGTTAGAAGTTAGGAGTTAGGGGTTATAGGTGACAAGCAGAAAGATTATGGCTTAAAAATAACAACTATGATCCCCCTAAATCCCCCTTAGAAAGGGGGACTTCCGGTTCCCCCCTTTTCAAGGGGGGTTAGGGGGGATCTCCAGCAGTTTACTAGAAATGTTATAAACTTAACTCTTACCAACAAGTTCTAGGTATCTTTCCATTGCGATACTTAATACTGAGCTACTATAAACAGCAGGTTTCCTCAAAATTTCTTCTAGAAATGTACGCCACATAAAATGCTTTTCTGAATCCATTGGAATTTCCTGTATCAACTGATTCCAAGCTTCTTCTTCTGCTTCTTCTGCTTCTGTTTTTGGATTTTGTAAATTATTCAAAATCAAATGTTGATATTGCTTCTCTTCGATAGGATAATCTGACAAAGATAGAAGTGTTATACCGATTAGACGATCTTTTGGATTTTCTTTGTTAATAAATTCTCTTCCTAAACTGAAATCTATACGAATATCCGAGAGCCATTTTCTTTTTATTATTTTCCTACGAGATGAATCTCTTATTACTTTTAAAATCAATGCACTGCCAATACGAACTAATTTATTGCTATGAGTCAGCAATAGTGTAAATCGAGAAATATATTCTTGATCGGGTTTAATAAAAAATCGACCTGTCTGAAACTTAAAATTCAACAACCTTGTGATATAGGTTTCAGGTGAATTATCGGATATATCAAATTTATATGTGTCTACTTTAATTAGCTTTTCTAGTGGCAATGTAGTAAACAAATTAGGCGCTAAATCTAAGATATTAGCATCATATTCCAGCAGCTTTAAGAATAAAGCTATACCTAAACTAGCAGAAGGAAAAGAGTGAGATTCAGAATACTTTTCAAGAAATAATTCAAGAATTTGACGTGCATAGTCTATAACTTGTAAAGAACATAACCAAATACCTTCAAATATAAATATTGGCCATAAATAGTTATATGGCTTTTCTCTGTTTTGTATTGCTGTTTCAACAGTTCTTAGCATTTTTTGTAGTTGCTCTGGAGGATATTCTAGTCCTAATTCTAGATACATTAAGCTCAATTTGAGATATGCTCCTACTAATTCATATAGTTGAACTCCTATTTTTCTAGCAGTAGAAATTAGTTTAGGAAAAAACTCATCTAACCCCACTGATGTAAGTAAGGCAATAACAAATCGTTGTTTTTCTTCATCATCAGCTTTATCTAAAAATTCTTTAATTCCTTTGTCTATTTCTTCAGCAATAGATATTTGAGTAGAACTATCCAAATAATCTAAAAAATTTGCGAATGTATCTTGTTGATTAGTATTTGCTTTAATAGCTAAGGTTAAGATAGGCCAAGAATACTCTAGACCTGAAACAAACCATAATTTATCAAAATATTCTGGTAAGGTTGGATTATCTTTAAGAAAATTTCCAAATAACTCTATATTTTGCTTCTCAGGTTGATTAAATAACCAAAAAACTATCCAAAGGGTTAATTTGACTGGTAAAATAAAATCGTTATTTTGTAATAGTCGAGCAACACTATCTATTGTTTCACTAGGAATGTCTGAAATATATGAAGTATCCCTTGATGTGATTAATATATCAATATGATGGGATAAATCATCTATTTCAATTCTTAAGTCAAAAATTTTCATTCGCCTATAGTTAGCTATTATTTGCAAAACTTTTGACAATAAAATCAATTGCTCTGCTAATGTTTGAGGTTGTGTAAATTCCCAGTTTATTTCTTCTGAGTTAGGTAAATCATATTCCCAATCTTCAATAATTATCTCTGCAAGTTTTTCAGATTGACTTTCAGAAAGTGACCAGCACCTTAATAATTCATTTTTATCATCCCTAGACAAAAATTTAATTACTATATCTTCATTCTCTATCCAATATGACCAATAATTTTCTAAACATTTTGCTATCCACTGAGGGTCAGATATATATAATAAAGTAATGCTGAAAGCAGATAAAATTAGGCTCTTTTGTTCTGTTTCAAAAAGTGCATCTACTTTTTCTTTAAGAAAACCTTCTTGTGGAAAATATTCGCCATAAATATACAAGGCATTTTCCCAGCAACTCTCTGGAAAATTTTTACCGTTAAATTTACGTTCTAAAATTATCTGTAAAAGATCGTCTTTATCTGATTGAGATAACTGCTTTGTATAAGAAACTAGCTGAGACATTTGCTTATCTGTAAGTCCTGTATCCAAAACTTCTAAACCATAATCAATTAAATCATATTGGAAATTACGATATTGGGATTTACTTAAAGAACCATCTGCTACTACCTCTAAGGCAAACCAAGCACCAGGTCTTAAAAAATGATTTTGATTCTGATTTTTATCTTCTACAGGTCGGTCTAGGGGGCGACAAACTTGTGTCAATATTTTCTCAGAATCTTCTCCTAATTCTCGAACAATTCTACCTGCTAAAAATAAGGAAACATATCGCCAATGTTCTGAATCAATTGCTCCAATTTTTTCCTTCAAATTTTCAAATCTATCGCCATTTTTGAATAAATAGACAGCAGCAAAAAACTCTTGAAAAGACCTAAGTTCAAAACCAAATAGTCCTGGTTGTGGTTCCACAATCAAAACTAATCTATCTTTAGCATCAGTCACAAATTTATCGACTTTATTATTAATATCTTCATCCGACGAAAATCGGTCATTTTTTCGCAAAACCTCCTCAATTGCTGCTCTAAATTCATCTTCTGGTAAAAGAGACTGAACATTAATATTAGAACTATCAGAAGTATTAGAAGCAGCGCGATAATGTAACAAATAACCCAAGAAAGAATGAACATTAAGCAGAATTTGGTCATCACTCTTAATTAAGTCTTTGTCCTTACTTTTTTCTCGCTTTAATATAGTTCTCCAGTATTCATCAAATAAAGTTTCTCTTTCCCCTGGAGGTCTTCCGCCATTTTTAATAATCAGTAAAATAATAGTTACTTGCAAGGGAGTTGTTAACAATCTAGAAATTCTCTCATCGTCCTCACATTCTTTGAGAATATCAAGAATTCTGGTTTGTTCTCCATCAGCAATTTCTCTAGTTTTTACCCATTTTTGAGCATATTCTGTTCTCTGTTCTTTTTAAGTGGTAATAATTCCAAATGAGGAAATATTTCAGGATTGAACTGTTGTTTATACATATTAGGACGAGAAGTCACTACTACTTTTAAATCAACTTTTATATTTTCTGTCCAGTCTAAAAAAGTAGAAATTTCTTCTACCATTCGCTGTTGTAAACGAGCATCTGAAACTTCATCTAATCCATCCAAAATCAAGAGGCATTCTTTCTGTTCAAAAATATCTTGTACTGTAGCAGCAGATATTTCTTCTAGTCTATTTGTAATATTACCCATTTCTGTAGCTAGGTAATTTTCTAAACTAGAAGATTCATTTCTATCTCTATTTGATAACCATTGAGCAAAATATTTTAAGACTACTCGAAAGGGAATACGTTTAACTTTTATATTTTCAGTAAATTCATATTCTGTATTTAGATATTTAGCTCTATATACTTGAGCTAATTGTTGCCCTAAAGTAGATTTACCTTGACCAGGACCGCCAATAATTACAACCTTATTGTACTTTTTTTCTTCTTTTGTGAAATATTCCATAGCTGGAATATCACTTTTGTTTCTAAATAAAATATCTTCAAGTATGAATATTTTCCTAACTTCAGTAGCTACTTTCTCCCACGGTTTCAGAAAAAGATCGATAAATACTTTTTGGAGATTAGTACGCTTTTCACCTGTTTCTGGTTCACCTGCTTGGTCTAATTCTGCAAATTTATCCCTACTAAATGATTTGGAAAGATAAGTTCTAATATTTTTTTCCAGACTAGGATTTAATTCTCGACTTTTTATATCAATTTGTTGTTTTAGATTACTAGAATTATCTTTTTCAGTTTGGCTTTGCTTTTGCTGTTGACGATTTTTCCAGACTAGCTCTAATTGTGTTAGGTTTTCCTGCTTTTTATCAGAATTCCAAAGAGTGAATGTCAGACTTCTAATACCTTTACTTTTTTCACTATCTGGACTACTTTCTGCCACAATTCCTAATATTTTTAGGCGGTCTATAGTATTCTGAATCTCATTCTTTTGTTTATTAGCTTCTGAACTATATTTAGATGATATTTCTGGATTTAATAGACAAGCAAGCTCCTTTAAATTTGTTCTGATAAAAAGTTGAGGGCGATCGCTTTCTCTATCTCTATCTTTCCACTCAGTAAATAATTCCTTTTCTGGATTATTCTGATGACTGTAATTTCTGAGAAATCCGATTAATTTTTTGGCTCGTTTGAGAGGTTCCTCACCCCAGTTACCTGTTCTTGACATAGATTTTATTTGATTTAATTAGAATTATTTGTTCTGATAAAAGTTGAGGGCGATCGCTTTCTCTATCTCTATCTTTCCACTCAGTAAATAATTCCTTTTCTGGATTATTCTGATGACTGTAATTTCTGAGAAATCCGATTAATTTTTGGCTCGTTTGAGAGGTTCCTCACCCCAGTTACCTGTTCTTGCCATAGATTTTATTTGATTTAATTAAAATTATTTGTTCTGATAAAAAGTTGAGGGCGATCGCTATCTCTATCTCTATCTTTCCACTCAGTAAATAATTCCTTTTCTGGATTATTCTGATGACTGTAATTTCTGAGAAATTCGATTAATTTTTTGGCTAGTTTGAGAGGTTCCTTACCCCAGTTACCTGTTCTTGCCATAGATTTTATTTGATTTAATTAAAATTATTTGTTCTGATAAAAAGTTGAGGGCGATCGCTATCTCTATCTCTATCTTTCCACTCAGTAAATAATTCCTTTTCTGGATTATTCTGATGACTGTAATTTCTGAGAAATTCAATTAATTTTTGGGCTCGTTTGAGAGTTTCCTTACCCCATTTACCTGTTCTTGCCATAGATTTTATTTGATTTAATTAGAATTATTTGTTCTGATAAAAAGTTGAGGGCTATCGCTATCTCTATCTCTATCTTTCCACTCAGTAAATAATTCCTTTTCTGGATTATTCTGATGACTGTAATTTCTGAGAAATTCAATTAATTTTTGGGCTCGTTTGAGAGTTTCCTTACCCCATTTACCTGTTCTTGCCATAGATTTTATTTGATTTAATTAGAATTATTTGTCCTGATAAAAAGTTGAGGGCGATCGCTTTCTCTATCTCTATCTTTCCATTCAGTAAATAATTCCTTTTGCTGATTATTCTGATGACTGTAATTTCTGAGAAATTCGATTAATTTTCTTGCTCGTTTGAGAGGTTCCTCACCCCAGTTACCTGTTCTTGCCATAGATTTTATTTGATTTAATTAGAATTATTTGTCCTGATAAAAGTTGAGGGCGATCGCTTTCTCTATCTCTATCTTTCCACTCAGTAAATAATTCCTTTTCTGGATTATTCTGATGACTGTAATTTCTGAGAAATTCGATTAATTTTTGGCTCGTTTGAGAGGTTCCTCACCCCAGTTACCTGTTCTTGACATAGATTTTATTTGATTTAATTAGAATTATTTGTTCTGATAAAAAGTTGAGGGCGATCGCTATCTCTATCTCTATCTTTCCACTCAGTAAATAATTCCTTTTCTGGATTATTCTGATGACTGTAATTTCTGAGAAATTCGATTAATTTTTGGCTCGTTTGAGAGGTTCCTCACCCCAGTTACCTGTTCTTGACATAGATTTTATTTGATTTAATTAGAATTATTTGTTCTGATAAAAAGTTGAGGGCGATCGCTATCTCTATCTCTATCTTTCCACTCAGTAAATAATTCCTTTTCTGGATTATTCTGATGACTGTAATTTCTGAGAAATTCAATTAATTTTTGGGCTCGTTTGAGAGGTTCCTTACCCCAGTTACCTGTTCTTGCCATAGATTTTATTTGATTTAATTAGAATTATTTGTTCTGATAAAAATTTGTTCTGATAAAAAGTTGAGGGCGATCGCTTTCTCTATCTCTATCTTTCCACTCAGTAAATAATTCCTTTTCTGGATTATTCTGATGACTGTAATTTCTGAGAAATCCGATTAATTTTTTGGCTCGTTTGAGAGGTTCCTTACCCCAGTTACCTGTTCTTGACATAGATTTTATTTGATTTAATTAGAATTATTTGTTCTGATAAAAAGTTGAGGGCGATCGCTTTCTCTATCTCTATCTTTCCACTCAGTAAATAATTCCTTTTCTGGATTATTCTGATGACTGTAATTTCTGAGAAATCCGATTAATTTTTTGGCTCGTTTGAGAGGTTCCTTACCCCAGTTACCTGTTCTTGACATAGATTTTATTTGATTTAATTAGAATTATTTGTTCTGATAAAAAGTTGAGGGTGATCGCTTTCTCTATCTCTATCTTTCCACTCAGTAAATAATTCCTTTTCTGGATTATTCTGATGACTGTAATTTCTGAGAAATCCGATTAATTTTTGGCTCGTTTGAGAGGTTCCTTACCCCAGTTACCTGTTCTTGCCATAGATTTTATTTGATTTAATTAGAATTATTTGTTCTGATAAAAAGTTGAGGGCGATCGCTTTCTCTATCTCTATCTTTCCACTCAGTAAATAATTCCTTTTCTGGATTATTCTGATGACTGTAATTTCTGAGAAATCCGATTAATTTTTGGCTCGTTTGAGAGGTTCCTTACCCCAGTTACCTGTTCTTGACATAGATTTTATTTGATTTAATTAGAATTATTTGTTCTGATAAAAAGTTGAGGGCGATCGCTTTCTCTATCTCTATCTTTCCACTCAGTAAATAATTCCTTTTCTGGATTATTCTGATGACTGTAATTTCTGAGAAATCCGATTAATTTTTTGGCTCGTTTGAGAGGTTCCTCACCCCAGTTACCTG
This sequence comes from Okeania sp. KiyG1, assembly GCF_014132355.1. Taxonomy (GTDB): domain Bacteria; phylum Cyanobacteriota; class Cyanobacteriia; order Cyanobacteriales; family Microcoleaceae; genus Okeania. Next base: position 33,138 of record NZ_BLZO01000033.1, on the reverse strand, counting down.
TTCTTGCCATAGATTTTATTTGATTAGAATTATTTGAAGTTTGCGTCAGAGCTATAGCAATCAGGAATCAGATGTGAGAATTGAAGTGTTCCTTTAAAGTATAGAATATAGCAGTTATCTTACTCTTAGGTATTAGTTTTTTCCCTCCATACCTATTCCCTATTCCCCCCATACCTAAAACAAAAGTCTCCAATATCTCACAACTAAAATCATATTGCTATATTTTTTGTAGTAATACCAATTTGAAAAAGAAAGTTACGAACAGTAAGAGCGATAAAAAGACAAATGCAGGAGATGTCCCTTTGACAAAAAAAGATAATTTAAGCCCTAAAAAATGGTATTAAAGCCATTCCCATACGACTCGCTCCTCCTGACTTCCCCTCCACGGTCGGGGTTAGGGGTGGGTTGACTCCTAAGAAAGACCCTAGCTATTTGTAGCAAACATTTATCAATTTGCTATAAAACGTATTGGAGGTATGAGAATATCGAACTACCAAGAACTACCAAAGAGTTAATTCAACTCTTCTAATTGTAGTCTCTTCCCACACTCCCCACACTTCCCACACTTTGCAAACTCAAGTAGTTATAGATAATAAAAAAGTCCTGATACTAATTCACTTTCAAGATGTCACAAATAGTTTCAAACTTTAAAAGTAAAATAATTTCCTGAAATTACCGAAGAATTAAGGTAAAAATCCTCTCATGACCAAGGAGAAACAATGAATTAATTTTCCTTTTATTCAATCCTATCCGTTTTAGGGAGAGGTAATTATCAATTATCCATTATCAATTATCAATTATTGAATGTATATTCAAGATTTTGTAGCTCTATAAAATCTTACTTTTGACTTTTGACTTTTAACTTCCGTGAAACGGTATAAGTTTGGGTGGTTTGGGGTATGGGGTATGGGGTAGGTACAAGCTAACCCAAACTGAAATTCCTAATCATTTTAAGTAATTGAAAAAAAGGTTTGGGTTACTCCCAAGCTATCCTCAAACTGAATACTTTATTGTAAGAGATTTATAGGTAAATAATTGCATCCCTTGCCTTGGGGTAGTATCTACCTTTTATGGTAGAAATGTAATTTCAATAAAAAACAAAAATGAAGAATACCAATTCTCAGAAACGTTTACCTAAACCTTATGCAAAACACAGCAAAAAAATAAAACTCAAATAACTGCTTCTATTATTTTAGAAATAATTGAAGTAGGAACAGTGCTTATCACCTTATCTACAGTCACTTTATCTTTAACACTTCTACTTACTCCTGTAGCTATGTTTTGCATATTCTACAAGTACAGAATTTTTGAATTAATTAATTAAGTAATAAGAGTAGAGAATCATTTCTAAGATGGTAAGCATTCAACTATTAGCATTCCGTAGGAAATGCTTACCTAAGAGGACTTAGAGGATACCTGAAAAGTTGTTTAATACTGAATTTTGCCCCCCTAACCCCCCAATTCTGGGGGGAACAAGAATCCATTAGCTAGTAAAAGTCCCCCAATTTTGGGGGATGCGCGGGGGCTTTGCGATTCTTCAATTATTCTTATTTCTATTCAACTTATCCAACTTTTGTAGAAAATAACTTTCTCGATATCCCCCCAATTGTCTCGATAATTCTAAACCTCTTTGAAAAGATGACATTGCCAAACCAAAAGCCTTTAACTGTGCATAAACTTGACCCATACGGTCATAAGTTTCCATCATCCCATAAACATTAACAAACTGTTGATCCATCAATAATTGCACCTTATATATTTCAATTGCTGCCTCCTTTTCATCCTGAGAAAGATAGAGCGCTGCCAACTTTTCCAAAGCATCACTAGCACTTATAAACCTTTGAATTGATTGAGCAATATCATAAGCTTCTTGATAGTATTGACTGGCAAGACTAAGTTTTCCAAGCTCCTCATAATCTTCAGCAATAGATATTTTTATATCTGGAACTTCTGTAATAATTTGTTGACCTTCGTAAAAATTAACCAATCTTTCTTTAGCTGTAATTGCTTGTAAAGGTTTTCCCGCTTGATTATAAATAAAAGCTAATTTTTCGATAGTATCTACTTTTTCAAAATTAGTAGTTAAAGCAGGATCTGTTGTTTCTTCATTACCAGATGTTTCTAAATCACTCTGCTGCTGAACATCCAATAATTCTTCATAAGCGATCGCTGCATTATCATAATCTAGCCAATTCAAATATATTTCCCCCATAGCTGTCAAAGCTTCTTTCAGAGTAGCAACATCCTCTTGCTCTCTAGCTTCAGCAATAACTTGTTGATAAACTTGAACTGCTGGATCTTTTGCTCTAACAGTATTAAATGCAGAACCTAATGCTTGCAAAAATTCTATATTCACAGGTTCTTGTTCTTGAATCTCTGGTTGTATGGTTTCCAGTCGTTTTGTTATCCACTGCACCTGTAATTTTTGACTATTATTCCATGCTATTTCTGCCACTCGTTCCAAAGCAGCTAACTCTTCTGCTTGACCAAGATAACGTCGCAAACGAAGTTCTCTATTCCAGGTCTCAAAAGCTTTAGTTGTTTCTCCCCCCGCAAATAATGCTGAAGCTTCAGCGTTAAGTCGGTCGAGTTCTTGAGAAAGTTCTTCTCGTTTGTCCCCGCTAAGAGTTCCTGTAGTAGGAGGTTCTGGCAAAAGTGGGTCTGGTTCGGTGCTTTCTAAAGGATTAGGGGAAAATTGGTTGGGAGATTCTAATTCTTGTTCTGCATCTGTTTGACGTTGAGAGATAATATTTACACCATTTTTTCTGACAGTATATTCGGAAAATTCAGGAGTTTTTGCTAAACAATAAGTTGAAAAGTAGAGGTAAAAACAACTGCTAGTGAGAATTAAGTTTTGAATTTTGAACATTTTAATTAGATGGTTAACTTTGATAATAATTTTAGGTCTTATGTGAGGCTGAACATAATTATTAAATGTGGAATAGGCATCTTGCCTGTTCCTGTTCTGTTCCGCCCCTACAGATTGTGTGTAATTTCGTATTTTGCGTAAGTCCTGTCTAATTAAAATATTATCTTTTTCTTTTGGGTCTTATACTGCACCGTCACCCGCAGTGTTTACTCCTAATACCAATTTGAAAAAAGAATGTTACGAATAATAAGTGCAATAAAAAGATTTTTTAGGAAACGTCCCTTTGACAAAAAAGAGAATTTCTGACCTAAAAACTGGTATTAAATCTATTCCCATACGACTCCTGAATTCTGTTTGCGGAGCATGACCTAGGAAATTCTAAGAAATACCCTAGCTATTTGTAGCAAACATTTATCAAATTGGTATAACTCCTGTGAAATCATACATTCAGCAACGCCCCTATTTAAAATAATAAATTATCAATCATTCTCATCCTCAGAAGCTCTAGAAAAAATTGTCAGGGAATATAGTTGCATTCAAACAAAAACTCTGATATTCTGAAGATTATAAAATGTATAAGGGGTAGTTCGCCCCTACGCATGACTTTTTATTCAACGCAAAAAAATATATATATTATAGAAGCTGATTCGCCTTCAAAAGCTCTCGAAAAAATTGCCAGGGAAATAGTTGCATTCAAACAAAAACTCTGATATTCTGAAGATTATAAGATGTATAAGGGTTAGTTCGCCCCTACGCATGACTTTTTATTCAACGCAAAAAAATATATATATTATAGAAGCTGATTCGCCTTCAAAAACTCTCGAAAAAATTGCCAGGGAAATAGTTGCATTCAAACAAAAACTCTGATATTCTGAAGATTATAAGATGTATAAGGGTTAGTTCGCCCCTACGCATGACTTTTTATTCAACGCAAAAAAATATATATATTATAGAAGCTGATTCGCCTCTTCCCAAGAATATGACCAAAAAATAATGGTAGTCCTGCATAGTCATGGTACACAAGAAACAAGGGATGCTTGGCACGGGAGCAAGATGCTCCCACTGCCGTACCTTCTAACAAAAATAATTAGGTTTCAATCCTTCTACTCAAGTAGAAGGTATTAGACATCTCCAATAATAAAAAATAAAATCAACTATCGTACAGAAATTATCAATTCTTTCCCCCTACTGCCTACTGCCTACTGCCTCCTCCCTCTTTTGGAGGAGATGTCTATTGATAACTGATAACTGATAACTGAAATGACCATCACCCTCAAACTATTCGCAGCCTACCAAGAAGCCTACGGAGTCTCCGAACTCCAACTCACTCTCTCTCCAGGAACTACCGCCTCCCAACTTTTAGAACAGATCGTCACTCAACATCCTGAATTAGAGCAGTGGCGAAAAGTCACCAAATTTGGCATAAACTTCAACTTTGCTCCACCCGAAACCATCCTTCAAGACGGCGATGAAGTAGTCCTCATTCCTCCAGTTAGTGGGGAGTGGGGGAGTAGGGGAGTAGGGGAGTAGGGGAGTGAGGGAGTAGGGGAGTGGGGGAGTAGGGGAGTAGGAAAGAAACCAAAATACATCCTCTTTCTTTGACAGGATTTACGCATAACCACCACATATAGTAGAGATTAACGGCCGTTAACCCCTACAAATGGTGTGTAATTTAGTATTTTGCGTAAGTCTTGTTTTATGCGTGAGTCCTGTTTTAATTGGAGCGGAGGTAATAATAACTGACATTATTAGGTAATTTGTCCCAAATTTCATCAATACCATTACGGTTACAGGACTGCCAACCATTTTAGATTTTAGATATTTTTTTAGAAAATATAATTTCTTTGGTATATGGTATTAAACCACTTACCTCTAGAAGCATTTTTACTCTAAAATGCTACATTTATTCAAATAAATCAAATCACATTATTCACATTTAATACTAAATTAAATCAAAAAACTTGACAGAATAAATTCGTTTTTATTCTGAAAATTAGTAATATTAACAATTAAAATATTAATCAATATTGGCTTAAAAACTATAACAAATTCAAACTAAATACTTATAAAAGCAACTAAATTTGAGTTTAATTATAATCAATAAGCCCTTGATAATACTCCTCAAATAGCCACATTCAAAATAACTACTAAATCAACAACATTACCTGCCAAAATAGAAAATATATCTGTTGCAATTAATAATGAAAAAAGTATAGCAAAATCAATCCCGACTATTTTTGTCGGGTATGGTTGACGGTAATTTTTACCCATGCTAGTATTTCAAAAAGTGCAGAATAGTTAATAGTTTTTAGTTAGAAGTAGGGAGTAAAGAATATGACCCAGGCCACAAACACAGATAATCAAATCCACAGTCAAAATACAGCAATAGAAACACTCAAATGCAAAGAATGTGGTGAAGAATACCCACTAGAAGCCAAACATATATGTGAAGATGTCTGCTTTGGCCCTCTAGAAGTAAAGTATGACTATGAAAAGCTCAGTCAAACAGTGAGCCGGGCAACAATCGAAGCAGGTCCTAACTCTATATGGCGTTATCGTCAATTCCTACCAGTAAAAACAGATAACGTAATAGACGTAGGAACAGGTATGACCCCCCTACTAAAATCAGAACGTTTAGCCCGTCGCCTGGGTCTAAAAAATCTCTACATCAAAAATGACGCAGTAAATATGCCTACCCTCAGTTTTAAGGATAGGGTAGTATCAGTAGCCCTCAGTAGGGCCAGAGAATTAGGTTTCTCCACAGTATCCTGCGCCAGTACAGGCAACCTAGCAAACTCCACCGCAGCGATCGCAGCAAAAGCAGGATTAGAGTGTTGTGTATTTATCCCCGCCGACCTAGAAGCAGGCAAAATTCTCGGCACTCTAATTTACAATCCAACAGTTATGGCAGTAAAAGGCAACTACGACCAAGTAAACCGCCTCTGTTGCGAAGTTGCCAATACCTACGGTTGGGGATTTGTAAATATTAACCTCCGTCCCTACTACTCTGAAGGTTCAAAAACTCTAGGTTTTGAAGTCGCCGAACAACTAGGATGGCAACTACCAGACCATATCGTTGCTCCCATCGCCTCCGGTTCCCTCTACACTAAAATTTACAAAGGATTCCAAGAATTTGTAAAAGTAGGCTTAGTAGAAGATAAAGCAGTTCGTTTTAGTGGAGCGCAAGCTGAAGGTTGTTCTCCAGTAGCTCAAGCATTCAAAGAAGGTCGTGATTTTATCACCCCAGTTAAACCTAATACTATTGCCAAATCAATCGCGATCGGCAACCCCGCAGATGGTATCTATGCATTAGAAGTAGCTCGCAAAACAAACGGTAATATCGAATCTGTCACCGATGCTGAAGTTATTGAAGGCATGAAGTTATTGGCAGAAACAGAAGGCATATTCACCGAAACAGCAGGTGGTACAACCATTGCAGTGTTGAAAAAATTAGCAGAAGCAGGCAAAATCGATCCTGAAGAAACTACTGTTGCCTACATTACAGGTAACGGTTTAAAGACACAAGAAGCAGTACAAGGTTATATCGGCGAACCTCTAACAATAGATGCAAAATTAGACAGTTTCGAGCGAGCTTGGGAACGCGCTCAAACATTAGAGCGTCTTGATTGGGAGCAAGTTTTAGTTTAATTAACTTCACCCCAAAAATTCCTACATACAGCACCTTTGAAAAACCTAGCCAACCATGGACATTTCTAAGGTTGTCTCTCAAAGGTTGCAGATTAAGTCTTAATTGACTGCGTTGGCAGGTCACGACCACCATAAGTGAACTCCAGCTTATGTGCTGGTCGCTCTAAATTAAGGACAGCGTTAAAGTGCGCCAATCGGAAGTAGGTTTTGTACCGATAGTGTTTAGAGCATGAACAAGCCTGGCCAACATGATCGAGGAACACTTTACTGAAAAGGACTAGACACCACAATGTCTAACACTAATTACGTTTTCGCGACTAGATACAAACAAAAAACCATTACAACCTTGCAAACCAACTGTAGCTCGTAGGTTGTTAAATTCTGGTAAAGCTGCTGTCTGGCGGCGCTTTCCGTTTACTTTGATTCTCACGCAAAGCTGTTGAAAAAGTTGCAAAAACAACTTTAACTCTCAAGATTGACCCAGGCTCAAGATTTACAGGGATGGCTCTATTAGAAGGAAACAAGGTGATATGGATGCTCTTAATTCAACACCGAGGTTCATTAATTTCCGAAAAACTTCAAAAGCGTTCTCAACACCGTCGAGCTAGGAGAACCAAAAACCTCAGATACCGTAAACCAGGTAACCCGAACAAAAAGAAGCCCACTGGTTGGTTAGCACCTTCTCTAGTGCACAGAGTCGAAACTACTATGACTTGGGTCAAACGATTAATTAAGTTTTATCCTGTAGAATCAATTTCAATGGAATTGGTTCGCTTTGATACTCAGTTGATACAAAATCCTGAAATTACACCTTCTAAAAATCTAGACAATCCTAGACACGCTCTTCATCGGTAATGTTGAGCTATTTTCCAGCTCACCTGTCCATAAGTCTACTGGGAACTGGCAAGATGCCCATTACACAGGAAAAATAATTTTTTCTTAAAAATTTATAGTTTTTCCGGACCTACCATTACAATAAAAATTTGCAAATAGCAACTAAATATTATCCATATAATCTAGATTAATTAATTATGGCAGTTACAGTATTAATTCCTACCCCACTGCAAAAATTCACCGAAAATAAAGCAAAAGATAAAGCAAAAATTGAAATTGAATGTGGCGGTGGTAATATCTCAGAATTAATAGATTCTCTAGAAACAAACTTTCCTGGCATTAAAAAAAGTCTCTGTGATGACCAAGGGGAACCAAGGAGATTTTTAAACTTCTATGTCAACAGCGAAGACATCCGGTTTTTAGAAGGAACAACAACATCTCTAAAAGATGGAGATGAAGTGAGCATTGTTCCTGCTGTTGCTGGTGGTTAAATAAGTATGGTGAAATTAGCGATAAGGCTGACACTACGCTCCGCGATCGCATCCACAAAAAAATCTCTCAAATTCAGCTTCTAGCTAGATTGTGTTTTACTCAATCCAGTCTGTGAGATAATATTTCTAATTATAGAAATAATTTGGAGATTTAATATGGTGCAGGGTAATATATGGATTCCAATTGCAGTAGTTGTAGTAGGCTTTGTTGCTGCTGTTACTATCGGTTCAATTGCTTGGTATAATTCTAAGCGTCCTCCTGGTTGGGAAGATGCACAGCGTCCTGACTATGTTCCTAAAGTTAATGACGATAAAGATAGCTAAAAGCACAATAATATACTGAAGATTATAAGCTACTCTAACTAGGAAGAGATTATGTTTTGGCTAAACCGTCGAAAAGCTTCACACCATAATTTTCAATTTGGTGTGATATAAATCGGCGGTAAATTAATGGGACTCGACATCCCATTCATTGACAAATTTTATGTTACAGTAGCACCAAGCTGGGAAGCGCGAGCTAACAACCACCAGTGATGAACCATGAAAATTAAATAGGATATGGGGTTGTATCCCAGAAATCCTAGTAATCCGTTGGGAGCGTAAAATCTTATTGCGGAGCTAGGTGCGTAGTTTTTCGTTCTGCAAAAAGGGCGGCGGGGTATCCCGTCCTTGAAGCTCGTGCAGTCCGATGCAATGGCAGGACTGCGAAGCGAGAAGCCCACACAATACCTAATGGTTAGTGTGGGAGTATGTCACAGTAGCTTTTATCTAACCTCAGTATTGTCTTATTTCTGAGGTTGTTTGAGAAAAAAGCCAGAATTGTCAAGGAAATTGTATACTTTTAATCAATTCCTGCTTGATTTTCAATCTCACTCCATCAATTTTGCTCTTGCATTAAATAGATTTTAAAGATTAATAGCTATTTATTCTTCATCCCACTAGGAAACTGTTCAATCTTAGCTATACCATAGAACGTTATGTCATCTCTTCCTACCCGTAGTCGGTCTACTCTTAGTTGAGTATTTTCTAAAGCAAATTTATCTAAATCCAGTAAATTATTTACATGGTCTATGAGAGATTTACCTAAATCTACAGACTCTCGCTCGCCATTATATTTAACATTGACAAATTTGATTTTACGTCTATCTTCCACTTCGACGTTAGCAGTGAAATCAACATCTATAGGTTGATTTGGATTTCCTACCCCGATTTGAGTTTTCAGTCTGAGGGCTCGATCTTCAGTGATAGTCATTTGAGTATTTTGGAAATGTAGGGATTGTCCTTGATATTTGAGCCTTTGCAGTTTCTCTATCACAAATGGTGTATTGAAAGAGGTGGTCAAGTCAGACTCAGTTAATACAGTTCTCAGAGTGGCCTGGATCGGCTGCCTTAATTTGACTTTACCAGTAAAAATTGCACTAAAGTCTATTGATACAGCTTGCAAGTAAAGCTCCATCACTTCAATCCGAAGGCCATTGTACATCCGCATTCCTTTGCCAATGAAATCAAACCCATCCAGACTACCCTGTAAAAGTTTGGCCACTGGCTCGGCACGGACATTGGCTTCGACTTTATCAGAGCTTTTAAACAGAGCTGCTATTGCCGCTCCTGCTGCCTTGCTCACTAGGCGATCGCCACTTTGATTTTGCATTGGTACATTGGTAAACAACGCAGTCACCATAATTTTTCAATGTTTGGTTTGCCTTCATTGACATCCTAACAGTTTGATAAAGAATTGTAAAGTTTACTTGTACTTATGTACTTAATAAGCATTACTTTGCATCTACTTATCAATTTCAGAGAAGACATAGTGCTACTTTTAATCTAATAAAAACGCTCAAATTTGATTAAAGCGCTTCAGTAGATATAGCATTACGCTATGACAATAGAATCATTGATAACAGTGAAGGCAGTTCGCCTAGTCCTGGAAAGCTCTCAACATTATATTTCGAGCGCCATTGATATCCCGTGCAATCAAATGACCACATTGAGGACATTTATAAATTTTGGACCCACCCAAGTCTAGTGCCGCTACCCGGAAGTTAAAAGTCATGCATTAGCGCAAATGTGCAAATCTTTCTAAATTCTCTTCCCTCCTGACTCCTGACTGCTGACTCCTAGATTAACTATCTAATTATACCGATGCCACCGGATTTGATATCAAGCGCGGTTTGTTCAGAAGTTCAACTGGCAAGGTGATTAATGTCGATATTAATGGCAGTATATGCGATAATTAGAAATAAATTCCCAGGGGCTTTTACTGCCGTTTGCGTAGCATTCCGTAGGATGGGAATAGTGAGCTGTGCCGAGAGCGCCTGTATTGGTTAATCCAATATCAAGAATTTAACTGTTACCGAATAATTAAAGTAAAAATCCTCTCATGACCAAGGAGAAACAATGAATTAATTTTCCTTTTATTCAATCCTCTTCCTTTTAGGGAGAGGTAATTATCAATTATCAATTATCCATTATTGAAGATTTTCTACAGTTTTTTTTCGTACGGTGTACCTTGCAGACAAGCATCGGTGAGTATAGCGCCATTGAAGTCAGCTCCATCCACAATAGCACAGAGTAAATTAGCCCGTTGTAAATTTGTGCCCCGGAGTATAGCCCCAGTAAGATTAGCCTCTTCTAAATCTGCTTGGGATAAATCTGCACCAGCTAGATTAGCATTACTAAATTCTGCTTGAAATAAAATAGTTCTAGTGAAATTCACACCTCGTAGGTCAGCACCTCGTAGGTCAGCCCCACTCAAGTCCACATTATTCAGTACAGCTCCATTTAAGAAAGCACCTGCAAAGCTAGCTTCTCTCACTTGGGCATCCATAAAAATAGCACCCCGTAGGTCAGCATTGCGAAAGTCTGCCCCTCTCAAATCTGCACCAGTGAAGTCAGCTCCACGCAGGTTAGCTCTCAGAGTAGCTTTTAGTAGATTAGCCCCAACAAAATTAACTCCAACCAAGTTAGCTTGGTAGAAGTCTGCTTCTGAAAGCTGGGTTCCTGCTAAATCTACACCAGGTAGATGAGCATTTACTAAATGTTTGATTTTGCCAACTCGAATGGCTGAAATATCTAGGGATGTTGATTGATTCATAATTAGGTCTTAGGTTTTAGGTCTTAGGTTTTAGGTCTTAGGTTTTAGGTCTTAGGTTTTAGGTCTTAGGTTTTAGGTCTTAGGTTTTAGGTAAATAACCTACGAGCTATAGTCTTCTTCAAGACCTGATGGTTGAATTTTCAACCCAATTGCCTCAAATACTATCAAATTAGGTATTAGGTGAGGCGGTAAACTTTTCTCATCTACAACCTACTACCTGCTAACTTCGGAGCATAAATTATTAAATATTGGGTTACCAAAAAAGTGGGTCTAAAGCCTCGCCCATAAGCGGGCGACTTTTTATAGATGAAAATAGTAATAAGTATGCTATCATATTATTAGTTTAGATCGGGATTATGAAAGCTAGATTTAAGTATCGAATTTATCCAACACCAGGACAAAAATGCTGATTAGCAAAGCTATTTGGTTGTGTCCGTGTGGTTTGGAATGATAGTCTAGCTTGCTGCCAAGAAAAGTATACTTCAGGAGAAAAGAAACCTATTAATTCTGAGCTACAAAAGCTTTTTATTACTCAAGCTAAAAAAACTGAAAATAGAGAGTGGTTATCAGAGGTTTCTGCTATACCATTGCAGCAATCATTGAATGATCTAAACCGTAGGGGCGCCATTCGTCAGCTATGCGTCAGCTTTCCGGCCGAAAGCTTGCGCATAACTATCGTTAACGCCCCTACAAACTTTTTTAAATCGACAAAAGGTAACAGAAAAGGCAGACCTATTAAACCTCCTAAATTCATCGTAAAATTTCGGTAAGTGGGAAACCACCGTCTTTTAAGCGGTGGATGGAAACGACGCGCGACGGATTTTAACCCGTAGTCACGATTGACAGTCTCTAGAAGTATTATCGCTATAATGTGCATTATAAGCGCGAAAATTCACTATGTATCTAACCCAAAAGAACAAAATTAGAAACCTGTCTAGCCAGGAGTTTAAAGCCTTAAGACAATTGTGCAGATTATCCAAAAATATGTACAATGTAGGGCTTTATTGCTGTGCGACAGTTCTATTTTGCTGAAGGCGGATATCTCAGATACGAGTCAAATTACCATTACTGCAAAGATAACGAAAATTACCAACTACTTCAAACTGATATTGCACAGCAAACTTTAAAAGTTGTAGATAGGTCTTTTAAGTCATTTTTCAACTTAATTCAAAAAGCTAAAGAAGGTAATTATCGTTTTGAACAAATACGATTACCTAGATACCTCAACAAAGAAGGGTATTTTCCTTTAATAATACCTCGAATTAAGGTGAGAAATGGATACTTTAATATTCCCATGTCTAGGAAATTCAAAGCTGAGTATGGTGCAGTTAAAATTCCCTTTCCTGAAAGATTAGTAGGTAAAAACTTGAAGGAAGTTCGGATAATTCCTAGGTATGATGCTAGGTTTTTTGAGGTAGAATTTATCACTGAATCACAACCACAACCAACAATAAAATCTGACAATGCTTTAGCAATAGACCTGGGGTTAGACAATAAGCGGAACTTGTGTATCAAATACTGGGTCATCGTTTATTTTGGACGGTAGAAAACTCAAATCAATCAACCAGTGGTACAACAAAGAAAATTCGCTTATTGCAGTCTATAAAAGATAAACAAGGCATCAAAGATTTAACAAAAAAGCAAGTTAGCATCATAGTAAATCGAAATAATAAAGTTAGGGATTACTTGAATAAAGCAGCTAGATATTTAATCAACTGGTGTAGTGAAAACAAAATATCTACTATTGTTGTTGGCGTAAATCACCGAATCAAACAAAGTATCAATTTAGGTAAAAAAACTAACCAAAACTTTGTACAAATACCACACCATAGTTTGAGGTTGAAGTTAAAAACTATATGTGATAGATATGGATTAACCTATATAGAACAGGAAGAATCTTATACCTCCAAAGCTAGTTTCTTAGATGGAGATCGGATACCTGTTTACAATGCCGATAGCCCCACCACCTACAGCTTTAGTGGCAAACGAGTCAAACGTGGTTTGTATAGAACTAAGCAAAATAAATTGATAAATGCAGACAGTAATGGTGCTGCAAATATTGGAATAAAAAGCAACCTTATGGGGGTTTACCCCGGACAGACGCTTAGGCATCTTTGGCTATGCCATTAAGGGTAAAATTTGACGTGGATTTATCCCGGCAAATTTGTTCCGCTTAAGAATCCACGCGGATTTATCCCGTGGAGTGTCAAACATTAGAAAGTCAAAGCAAACTGCTAGATTTACAAAGAGAGGATTTAAAGTTGGTCAACATAAAGTTCCTAGCAACGCTAAGATTGGAAAGCTGAAAATAGTTTCGCCTGTGAAAGTTACCTGCTGCTCCATCATCAGTAACAGTAATCAAAGATTGTAGGGGCGATTTCCTGCGGAATGCTGCGCAAACGCGAATCGCCCCTACTAGATATTTCTTGAGTTTTGTAGTAGAAATACAACCAGAAATCTTACCTCAAACTGGCTTTGTGGCACAAAAGGTGACGTTTAGGCTATAAATAGCATCAGGATAATACAAATCAGTAGATATGAGTAAGTCCAAGTCCAAGTCCAAGTCTAAGTCCAAGTCTAAGTCTAAGCCTCAGTACAAGGTCAAGAATTGGTCTGAGTATGATGCATCCTTGTTTGCGAAGCATTCCGAAGGAAAGCAACGAGGCAGTCTGACATTTTGGCTTAATCAAGAGGTAATAGACCAATGGCTTAACAATTACGAAAACAGGACGCAAGGGAGCATCAAATACTTACAGTAATGTGGCGTACCCTCTTTATGGCAACACTTTCGACTTTATTTAGCTTGGCACGACGTCAAACTGAGGGCTTTTTAGAATCTATATTTTCTCGCTTTGGGACTAGAGTTACCAGTCCCAGACCACAGTACTTTTTCTCGTCTATTTATGTAAATTGAACATAGAAATACCAGTAATTCCAGCAACAGAAGCAATTCACCTGGTGGTAGATTCCACGGGAGTCAAAGTTTATGGGAGTTGGTGAGTGGAAAACAAGAGTTCATGGTGGTCGCGTAAACGTCGTACATGGCGTAAGTTGCATCTAGGTGTGAATGAGGCAACAGGGGAAATAGTAACTACAGTGGTTAGTACCAACGATGTCAGTGACGACCAAGTATTCTGCAAACGCCCGTTCTGGGAGTAGAAAGCGAGATAGGTCAAGTGTCAGGTGATGGAGCCTATGAATTACGCAAGTGCTACTCCGCAGCAAGTCACAGAGGAGCCAAACCAACCATACCACCCCTTCAACAATTAATAATGAATAATGAATAATGAATAATTACCTCTCCTTGAAACGGATAGGATTGACAAAGAGATGAAAATTTTTCTTCACAGGAGTCGATTGGATATGGCGCAGGTTTCGGGCCATCCCATCCCTAACGGACTGCTCCGCAAACGACCGCTTATTATCCCCGATCAAGGGGAGGCGCATACCCACAATTTTTCGGTAAAAATGCACTTCTATGGCATCATGGTAATTGTAATAGTCCACCTCATCCTAGGGACGAGAACCTCAGAGAGATTCGTATATGTTGGAGGTAAAAAGTGGAAACGTGAGAGTGGATATCACCGACGTTCTCTATCACAAACAACTATGTTTAGACTCAAAGTAATATTTGGAGGTAAGTTGCGACGACGGAAATTCGACAATCAGGCAGTGGAATTGTTCCTACAATGTGCCATACTTAATCCTATGATACAGAATTGTCAGCCAGAAAGCTACAAAGTAGAATTCGCTCTTCACTAATTAACTTCTCTTCTGGGGAGAAGTTGCGATCGCAACATTCATGCAACAAAGCCTCTCAAACTGATAATTCAGTAGGTATAGATTTAGGCATTTCTACCTTTGCTACATTGAGCGACGGTACAAAGATTGATGCACCAAAACCACTTAAGAAACGAATTAAGAAATTAAGAAAAGTTAAGTAAATCATTATCTCATAAAACTAAAGGATCTAAAAGGCATGAAAAAGCACGGGTTAGAGTTGCTAAGTTCCATGCCAAACTGAAAGATACGCTTGAACAGATTTTCTGCATAAATTATCTACTAAAATAATTCGTGAAAACCAAACAGTTGTTTTAGAAGTATGACAACGTATCTGGGATGGTAAAAAAGCGGTGCGACCCCGCGACGACGCCAGCTCGCTTGCCGGAACGCGCACCAAGAGGCCGTGGGTTATCTAGAGCAATATCAGATTTAGGCTGGAGAACCCATACGAACATTTTAAGAAGGAAAAGCAGAAAAATACGGTCGTGATTTTAGAGTAATTAGCCGCCCTTGAGCCCACATCTCAAACTTGCTCAAGCTGTGGCTTCAAAGGTGGAAAGCGAGCGACCTTCAGGTGCGAGAATGGGAGTGCCTCAACTGCAAATATATTAGTCGCGGGCGGGCAGTCCGAGACATTAAACAGACGTGGAGGCAAGCGTAACCCACCCCATCCCCTCCGGGAGGGCAAGAAGGGTGGGTGCAGCAGCCTGTGTTAGCGGAGCTTTGCGCCAGCAAAACGTCAACCCACCGAAGAGCTACGGTTCAGTAGGAATCTCCGCGCCTGCCTCTTGCCTCCTCCGGAGGAGCTGCGCTAACAGAGGAGCTTTCCTATGGTCATGCTGCGCAAACGCTAACAGGCCGGAGAGGATGTCAAAGAAAAGCTCCTACATCCAAAGTGAAGAAAAAATTGAGGTATTTTTCCATAATATAGAATCCGGTTATATTGTATATGTTGATAATTCTATAATTACTTCAATATTTAATCTCCCCTACTCCCCTACTCCTACTCCCCTACTCCCCTGCTCCCCTACTCCCCTACATCCCCTATCTCCCCTACTCCCTACTCCCTACTCCCCTACTCCCATATCCATCCCTACTCCCTCTTTTAATGTACTGATGTCTTTGATGTAACTACTTCCTCTAACCAAACGTTGGGAAGTTGACTTGGTCTTTGAGGTAATTGCATTAGACCCATTTCAGTTAATCGAATGACGTTGCTGAGAGATTCTACTAGAATAGGGTCAAAATATGTACCACTGTGATTGATACATTTTTCTAAAGCTTCTGCCAAACTAAGAGCTATTCTTTTACCTCGTGCTTGTATTAACTCTTGGAAGTAAGAAATTAATCCTAGAATTCGAGATTCTACGGGTATTTCGTCTTCTCTGAGACCGTCTGGTTTACCACTACCATCCCAATGTTCTAAATGATGAGTCACAATTTTAGTTATAGGTGCTAACTCTGGCATCGCTGTTAATAATTGACCACTAAGTACGCTCCTTTCCTGCCAAAAAGTTAAAGTTGCATCATCTAATTCATCTGGTGTTTGAGTAAATACTTCCTTTGGTGCTGATGCTAACCCAACTCTAAACAATAATCCTGCTAACCGCAAACGTCGCAATTGCAAAGTAGGTAAATCTAACATTTGACCAAGAGTTTCAGATAAAGCTGCAACTTGCAAAGAGGCAATAGGGTTACTCGGATCGCGTTCATCTGCTTTCTGCGCCATTCGTAAAAATGCTTGCAATTTATTAGCATTTAGGTTGCGACTAACTCGTAACGCTTGACCTTCCAATTCCCATAATTCCCTGGTTTGACGATTCATCGCAATCATCTGCTGTTGGGAAGTTTGCAGATAAGAAACTATCCGAGATACCACATTAGTCATATCTGTAGGTGGTGCATCTTTGATAGTTAGAATTTCTTGATGTTGTTTTTGAATGCTGTCTGCTAAGTCAGGATCGTAGGGGCGACATCTTTCTATGAGAATTTCTGCGGCTTTAACTACTAAAGTCCGGTCGAAACTCCATAAACCGTAAAATTTTCTTTCTACATCTACAGTGGGTTTACCATTGAGTACATATTCATCTTCTGATAGTTCATGGCAAAGTACCATAGCTCTGTAACCAGGGGCTAGGATAATTAGATTCCATTCATTAACTAAACTATCCGTGGTTTCTAAATTAACTAAAGAGACATTTTCTAGCTGACTTGTAGGATGTTTGGGTAACCCACTATCTGGTACTGCGCTAATAATAATGTGACGGCTAGCTTGTGCTATTTCTTGATAACGATCTGCTTCTTGTAAATACCATTTTCCTTTTTGAAATGTGACCAAAACTAATGGTTTTTCTTCATCATGTTTAGGGTTAGTTTGTAATATGTGGTCTTCTAAAGCATGGCATAAAGCTACCAATGTATTTTTGAAATAAACTCCATAACTAGAGGGAAGTCTTCCTTCCGGACTAGCTTCTTTAAGTTGATTTAAAGTTGCTTCTGGATTCATTTTATTAAATGATAATTATTTTATATGTTTGTATTTTATCTTGTAAGCTATCAGCTATTAGTAGTCAGTTATCAGCAATTAGTAATTATTCATTACTTCTCAGGTTTAGGAAGGAGACTTTAACAGTAATTTTTATTCTGTCTCAATTTCTCAATTATTTTTACCTTCCCCAAAATTAATAGCTGATAGCTAATAGCTGACGGCTGAATGCTTACTTTATCTTTTAGCTACCTTTATTATTAAGGCGATCGCTTCTTGTATTTATACATACTATAATAATTTTGTCAAGTATTATTGGGTATTTATGAGGGTTATTTCAGTTATCAGTTATCAGTTATCAGTTATCAGTACCTCTAGCTGTTTGCGCAGCATTCCGCAGGAAAGCAAGAGGCTTGACATAAGGAATATTCTCTTTTTTCCTTAAAATGGGAGGCGCATACCCACAATTTTTCGGTAAAAAACTGGTAAAATATATCTGAATATAATTAAGGTATATAACTATGGCAGTTTATCAAGACAGGGAAGCATTTATTCCTTATTCTCGAAAAGATATTATAGAACTTTGTATTCAAGATGGTAAGTTACCAGAAGGCTCTTTACAAAAGTTTAGAGATTTTTGTTCTATTCTGCTGGCTTATTATCATTTTAAATTACATAAAACACTGGAGATATTAAAGGAAAATTATGCTCCATTTAATCCAGATGCTAATACTAAATATATTGCCTCTCACTCTGCATCACAACTAGCAATGATGAAAAATAAAGTTGTTAAGAGTTTTGAGAAAATTCTAGAGCAAGGAAATTTTTTTCCCATATCTCGGGCTAGTTTAGAACGTGCTTTTCAGCAAACTTCGCTAATTGAACTGAAGACAGATATCAATTTTGATGACTTTGAAGAGATGATATGTTACTGTCGAGGAGATATATATAAGACAATAAAAATTAAGAAATTTTTTTCCGCAAAATTGAAAAGAAAATTGATATTTTTGAAAGGGTTGCTTTATTAATTAAGTGCCAAAATACAGAGGATACTGATAGTTCGGAAAATGAAGGGGAGGAATCTCATCTGAGTCCTAAAAAATCTATATTTCTCTCTATAAAAATATTCCTAAAAATGATATAGAATTTCTATTTCCTAACGTGAAAGTTAGTATGACTTTGAAAGACCGTCTAATGCTAGTAGTACCTGCTATTGGTGCAGCAGTACCTATTGTTCTGAGAATTGTACCGCAACTTTTACTAATTATTGGTGTAATTGTTTTTCTAGTTTTCGGTCCGTCTTATGTAGAAAAATTGAACTTGAGAGCTAATCCGGAAGATGTGAGGAATATGACAGGAGTTTTATTAGCTTCATCATCTCTATTAATAACTTTAGGAGGATTTTGTTTCAAGCAGTATAGTAAATACAAAACTAAACAGATTAAGTTTCAAAACAGGTTACAGATACTTTATTTTTCAAGAATATTGCTAATAATGCAGGTGTATTTCAAACTTTAATTGATGATGCTGAAGAAGAAGAATGTAAGGAAATTATTTTAGTTTACTATCACTTATTGACAAGCAATACATATCTAACTCCAGAACAATTGGATGACGAAATTGAAGCCTGGATGGAGCAAAAATTTGATACAAAAATTGATTTTGATATTCATGGACCCTTGAATAATCTCGCAAAAATTCAGGGAAAAATTGTCAGAGATGGTGAAGATGAGGATGAGATTTCAGATATACCATTATTAACCTATGACGAAAATGGTTGTTGTCGAGTATTACCTTTAGACGATGCGAAACAATTAATAGATTATATCTGGGATAATGCATTTCATTATGCTTAAGGAAGTAAGTTCAATAATTAATAATTAATAATTAATAATTAACAATTAACAATTAATAATTATCTATTATAGCGCTGCGCGCAGGCAACAGGCAATAGACAACAGGCAACAGGCAACAGCTCATCTGGGAGAATAAAAAGCTTATAATATAAGACTCTTAGCTATTGGACAATTACTGCAATTTGTACATAAGCCGTAAGCATTCAGCTATTAGCTGTCAGCTCTCAGCTATCATAACGGTGTTTTAATGAAAATAGGCTTTAAAGTCAGCTTTTATAGTAAAATTTAATTCTGACTCAATTAGTAAAGCTTTTATCTAAAACTAAAAGCAGTAGCTGAAGTCCGCAGTTCCGACCCAGGAGGCTGGCTGAAGTCCGCAGTTCCGACCACAGGAGGCTAGCTGACGGCTGTTTGCGCAGCATGACAAACGGAAATGCTTACCATAAGCCAGCGCACATTGCTATAACTGAATTAGTAGTCTCTCAGAATTATATAGAGGTAATTTATGGAAGCTGGTTTAGTAGGTTTAGCAGGTTGGGGGTTATCAAAAATTGCCGACTCTTTGTGGGATGATGCCTGGAAAAAAGCAGGCAAAAACCTAACTCAATCCCTGAATAAAACAGATATAGAAAAGGCAATTAAATCTGGAGAAAAAGCTGTGAAGGAATGGGAAAAAGAACTCTCTCCTCAACAACTTTTATTTTATAGGGCTAAACGGGATGGTTGGAACGGAGTTAACAAATTTCTGAGTCAATATTTTGAACATTCTGCTGTTTTGACGGAATTAGAAAAACCATTAATTAATCTAGGCAAGCCAGATATTGAGATTTTAATTACCGTATTTCAACAGGAAGCTGAAGCTAAAAATATTCCACTCATTCAATCAAGTCTACAGCAATGGTTAGAGATTTTTATTAATGCTTATTTTCAACAAACTGATACTTATATTAAATTTCAGACTGCTAAACAAAATTATTTTGAACAGTTAGCAAATTGGTTTGATGATGTGAAATTTGCTGGTATTTCTGTACCTGGACAAGAGGTAGAAAAGTCTGAGAAGTTAGCTTATATTTTTGTTATGCCTGATGTGGTAGAAGATGTTTCCAAAAGTGGTGGTTTTGAACGAGATTTTTTATTAGCTGGAACTGGGGAAAAACTGGAAAGGGAGCTGTTTGTAAATACTACGGGCAGAAAATTTTTAGCCTCAGAATTGTTGACTCAAAGTCAGTCACGGAAATTCGTGATATTAGGTGCGCCTGGGTCGGGAAAAACAACTTTGATGAGTTATTTTGCTGTGATGTTGGCACAAGCACAACCTCAAATTTTGGGTTTAGAGGCAAACACTGACTGGCTCCCAATTTTAATCAGGATGCGAGACTTGGTACGACATCCAGACAAAAGTATTCTCGAATATGCCCGTGTATTTGCGGAGAAAACGATGGCGGTTAAAACTTTGCCAGTGGGATTTTTTGAATATTGGTTAGAGGATGGCAGAGCATTAATATTGTTGGACGGTTTAGATGAAGTGGCAGAAGAAGGCAAACGTTACGATGTGGTCAGACGCATTGAGAATTTTTTAGGACAGTTTGACAGAAATAGGGCAATTATTACATCTCGTCCTGCTGGTTATAGACGCGACTTTTTCCGCACTGAGGAATTTCCCCACTATCAAATGCAGTCGTTTGATGATGAGAAGATTTCGGCATTTATCAATAATTGGTATGACAGTCGGTTTCGGGATAAGGGGGAGGCAGAAAGGAGGAAGGAAAGTTTACGGAAGGCACTAGATGATAATGACCGGATTAAGTTGTTGGCACGGAATCCTTTGTTGTTGACTATTGTTGCTTTGATTCATCGGTATCAGGCGGTTTTGCCGAAGGAAAGATATCGACTTTATGACAAGGCGGTGGAGACTTTGTTAATTTCTTGGGATGCGAATAAGGAGTTGAGTAGTCATGGGAAGTTGAAGTATTTGGGTTTGGACGATTTGCGCAGGTTGATGGAATTGTTGGCTTTTTGGGTGCATACTCAGGGAAATGTGGGGAATGATGAGGGCGGCACTTTGATAAATAAGGATGAGTTGACTGAGCAATTGAGTCGAGAGATTAAGCAGTTGAAGCAGGTGCAGTTATATCAGGCAAAGGAGGAGGCGGAAAGATTTGTGGATTTGATTCGGGAACGCACGGGGTTGTTGAATGAGCAGGGACAAGATTGTTATGGGTTTGTGCATAAGACTTTTCAGGAATATTTGTGTGCTGAGGAGATTAATTATCAGTTGGAGAATGAGCTTGATTTTGAGATTATTTTAAGTGTGATTCGGGAGCATTTGCATGATTCACATTGGCGGGAAGTTTTACTATTGCTCATAGCGCAACAAAAGCCAAAAAATGTTGCGAAGGCAATTAGAGCAGTTTTGAATCATGGTAGTGAGTATGAGGAGTGGTTACATCGGGATTTGTTTTTTGCTGGAAATTGTTTGGCGGAAGATCCAAAGGGTTTACGGAGTGTTGATGGTGAGTTGGTGCAGGAGATTTTGGAGAGGTTGGTTGATTTGGAGGCAAGTAGTAAGGAATTAGTTGGTGAGAAAGTTCGGGAGCAGGTCGATCGGATTTTGTGTAGTTTGTATGAAACTGATTTTGAAGGCCAAGCTTTGGAGATGTTGAAAGAGCGGGCAGATTTGATTGATGAGGAAAGGTTGCTGAAATATCGGGGGAAGTTAGGAGAAAAGAATCAGGTAATTACAATATTGCGGGCACAACTAAAGGATGAGGATTCCAATATACCTATAAACGCTTTCTATATTTTCGCCTCTATGGGTAAAATCTCACACGATGGAATCAGAAGCATACTAGGAAGGTATAAATCTTATAAGGATGAAGATTATTATTTACGAATGAGAGCATTCCAGGTCTTGTTTGAAATTGAGAACAACCCAAAAAGAATAATCAATTTTATACTGGGAAAACGCGTTTCAGAAACAGTAGTTGATATTGTCGTAGCATCGTTCCAGAATCAGAATTCTGCTCTGCGTAGGAGCGCAGTTGATACCTTTAGTCAATTGGGAAAAAAATCAGAAATATTAGTCAATACTCTACTACCAGTGCTTCAGGATCAGAATTCTTTCATAGTTCTATTGGCAGCCTTTATCTTAGGCAAATGGGGTAATAGAGCAGAAACAGTGGTCGGCCATCTACTATCACTGCTTCAGGATGAGGATTTTTTCATACGTTTACTGGCTGTTTTCACCTTAAAAGAATTTGGTAAAGGCTCAGAAATATTAGTTAACCCCCTGTTACCACTGCTTCAGGATAAGAGTTCTTTTGTCCGTCAGATGGCGATCAATGCCCTGGGTGAATTGGGCAATAACTCAGAAACAGTAGTCAGCGCCCTACTAGCACGACTCAAGGATAAGGATTCTGATGTGCGTAGGAGCGCAGTCAATGCCTTGGTTAAATTGGGCAATAACTCAGAAACAGTAGTCAGCGCCCTACTAGCACTACTTGAGGATAAGGATTTTTATGTATGCAGGAACGCAGTTGATGCCCTGGATGAATTGGGTAATAACTCAGAAACAGTAGTCAGCGCCCTACTAGCACTACTTGAGGATGAAGATCCTGATGTACGAAAAAACGCAGCTTTAGCTTTGCGCAAATTAGGTAATAACCCAGAAATAGTAGTTAGCACTCTACTAACTCGGCTCGAGGATGAGAATTCTGATACAAAGCAAAAGGCAGTCGATGCCTTGGGTAAATTGGGTAACAACTCAGAAATAATAGTCAATGCCCTACTACCACTACTTGAAGATGAGGATTCTGTTCTGCGTTTAAGTGCAGCCACAGCTTTGCTTGAATTGGGCAATAACTCAGAAATATTAGTCAATGCCCTACTACCACTACTTGAAGATGAGGATTCTGCTCTACGTTTAGGTGCAGCCCAAACTTTGCATAAATTGGGCAACAACTCAGAAATATTAGTCAGCACCTTAATCACACTGGTTCAGAATGATGATTCTGCTCTGCGTTTAAGTGCAGCCGAAACTTTGCTTGAATTGGGCAATAGCTCAGAAATATTAGTTAAAACCTTAATAACACTACTTCAGGATGAGGATTCTTTTGTGCGTTGGAGGGTAGCCAATGCTTTGGGCAATTTGGGCAACAATTACCCTAATATCATCTCCACTATCATTCAATGGATTCAACAACATCAAGATTCAGAATATGTCGGCAGAGTTATTGATGTGCTGTGGGATTTTGTCGCAAGGTAAGAAAATTGAGATGGTCAAAGACATTTAGATTTTCAACTTCAAAAGGTCAGTCTAGGAAAAGAAACTATTGGACAATAGTAAGGGCAATCGCTCAAAAATGCTAAACAAACACTTGAGTTGATTATTCCTCTCCACTATTGTTCAATGGATTCAACAACACCAAGATTCAGAATATGTCGGCAGTGGTATTGATGCGCTGTGGTATTTAGTTGTAGGCGAGGAAAATTGAGATGGTCAAAGACATTTAGATTTTCAACTTCAAAAGGTCAGTCTAGGAAAAGAAACTATTGGACAATAGTAAGGGCGATCGCTCAAAAATGCTAAACAAACACTTGAGTTGATTATTCCTCTCCACTATTGTTCAATGGATTCAACAACATCAAGATTTAGAATATGTCGGCAGAAGTATTGATGTGCTGTGGGATTTAGTCGTAAGCAAGGAAAATTGAGGCCATGGGGTGTTAATCATTGTAGCCTCCTGTCCCTTACTGAAAGGTCAAACAGGGGGTAATTACCACCCTCTAGATATTTTTTTGTAAATATTTTCAAAAAAAATTTTTACTGATTTCTATTAAACATCTCCAAAAATCAAAAATCAAATCAATTCTTATCCATAAATTATCAATTATTTCTCCCTGTTGCCTGTTGCCTCTTTTCTGGAGATTTCCATTCTTTTGAGAGTCAGTGCTTTGGTTGGGTATTGTGTTAAGTTTTTTTTCAATTCAACCAAATACTTCTGGCTTAGATGTATAATACCTCAAGCAAGAACCAAATTCTTACGCGGTAAAAATATAAAAACTAAGACGTTATAGTTATGACTACTTCAATAGTAACTACAACACAAGCTGCTTTTCTACTAAATATTTCGACAGGTAGATTGAGAACACTACTCAATCAAGATCGTGTTAAAGGTGCTCGTAAAGTCAAAAGACTTTGGATGATTCCGCTCAACCATCGTGGTATGCCAGAGATTAAACAGGGTCGTCGCGGCCCACAACCGACCTGGAATAAAATTCAACGCAAAGCCAAGACTGTTGTTCATGTTCTACGAAAAACTATTGACTATAACCGAGACTATGGAACTTCTCATCCAGCAGTTGCTGTTAAAGTGGGAGATAAAAAACATTATTGTCACGCTCTGAAAATTAACGGGCCTTGCCAAATTGTTTATCAGCCTCATCAACCCAATAAAAGTCAAGCTGGGGGTGCCCGTCTGTGGATTGAAGTAGAAGCAGAACATATAGTAGAACGAAAATATTTCTGTGATGGAGATTATGGTCCGCCACCGGAAGTTGCTGAACAGAGAGCGAAAGCTAAAAAGAAAAAGTTAAAAAAGAAGTAGTTAAATAAATAGCTAGTCTCAAAAGAATAATTTATGAGCAGTCTGTATTTTCTGTTCCATTTTTTGCTGTCTATAAATAAATTTTTGGTAAGTATCTGTTCCATTTTTTACTGTCTACAAATAAATTTTTGGTAAGTAGTCGTGCAAAATAAATCTCCTATTTGAGAGAGGCAACAGGCAACAGGCAATAGGGAGTCAGTAGGATGTGTAATTAATTTTGCATAAGTACTTATTACACCTGTTTCACAAACCTTATAACGAAAAAGGTTCACTGATTTGACTAAATTTGAGCAGATTTATAATTAGTTAATTAGTTTGATCGCTCTATTCATTATTCAATTATTCCAAGCAATTCGACAAATCCTCCAAACTGCTAAAACTTAAAATTGCTCTTCCGAGGTATTCTAACTTTTCCATCGATAATTGTTGAATATTCTTTCGGATTATTTCAGTAATTTCTCCTGAAAATTTTCTCTCCAGTTGACCTAACATTAATCTTTGCATCCAAATTTCTGGCGTTGGTAATTGGTAAGATGATTTTCTTTCTACTAGGGGTGATACCCATAACTTACTTTGGTAAAATATTTAGAGGTATCAGAAACAGATTACTCTTAAAGTTTTATCTCTTGATTTACCAACGCCAAATTTCTAACCCCTCCTGTCTAGCTAATATAATTTCACCTGTACAGTCTTCTAAAAACATTTCTCGCTTATGTACTTCCTCCGCCACTATATTTCTTGACTTTTCTCTCGCACCAAAATGGCAGCATCAACCGCCGACAAACCAGAAACATCTACTTTATGAATACTAACTCCTCTTTTTTCCAGATCGTAAGTATAGGTTTTGTCATAATAGTGAAGAATTAAATCTGAAGCTGCTGCCAAATTTCCTTCCCTCAGAAAATTAATCGCTTCTTGCGCCCGCGCACCGCCTAAACGCCTCCTAATACGTTCAGTTGCAGCAATCAAATCATTAATATCTGCTTCTCCATAAATTTCCACCAAAAATGCCACTCTTTCCTGACGACTGCGACTTATCTCAATAACTTTCGCCCTTTCCATTTGCTCAAAAATTTCCTGGGGAATACGACACATTCCAATACGCTTACTCTCTGCTTCAACCCATAAAACTTGACTCCGGTCGAACTTTGCCCATTCCATGGCGATCGCATTCCAAAATTGCTCGTTAGTAGGTTGAGGCAACTGCCCCAAAGCACCGAAACTACTACCCCGATGGTTAGCAAGAGCTTCCAAGTCTAATACTTGTTCTCCCATAGAACCCAGAGCAGTCAATATCTCAGTTTTACCACTGCCAGTCATTCCCCCTAGAATAATCATTTTTTGGGGAACTGAAAATAGAGAAAGTGCCCAACGTCGAAACCCTTTATAACCGCCAATAAGTAGAGAAACATTAAATCCTGCGGTTTCCAGTAACCAACCAACTGAAGCGCTACGCATTCCACCTCGCCAACAGTGAATTTTAACTTGACGGTCTGGAGCTAATACCTTCGCACGGGCAACAAAATCAGCTAATTTAGGACCGACGATCGCTAATCCTAATTCGACTGCTTCATCTTTACCTTTTTGTTTGTAGCAAGTTCCCACCAAGGCACGTTCATCATTATTAAATAGAGGAAAATTAACAGCTCCAGGAATATGACCTTGAGCATATTCGCCGGGACTACGAACATCGAGAATGACTCCTGGTGTTTGGAAAAATGCTTCAGGTTTTAGGGATTTTGCCATTAGTTAAAGACGGAAGACAGAAGTAGGAAGGAAAAAAATTTGGATATTACCGAAAAGCGACGTTGAAAGCCCCCGTGTTTTAACCGGGGGATGAAAACAAGCGAGTCGTTTAGACTAGACAACTAAAGTTGTCCTGTGCTATTATCTTAATATACAAATGTTAAGACATAAAGTAAGCAGAAGGCTAGGGTTAAACTTAAGCCGACTGTGTAGGGGCACTTTGACTTGTCCCCAAAGATATAATCTTTGGTCAGCTAAGAAAAAACGAAGCAACATGGATTTACCGGTGTTGCGTAGTATCAACTTAGAATCCCCTCGGCAACAGCTGCGGGGAGTAGTCAAATTTTATCATGTTTGTGTGTAGCATATTTGCTGAAGTCCTAGATTTTTTATTCTGATAACTGCTCGGGACTTACGCAAAAGAGGAAATTATATAGCATTTGTAGGGGTTAACGGCCGTTAACCCCTACTTTATGTGGAGGTTACGGGTAATACCAAATCCGGTTATCAAAAGTCCGTTTTTCAAATTCTTCTCTAACCCTTCTGCCTTCTGCCCTCTGCCTTCTGCCTTACATTCACAATAACGGTTCTTTATAAACCGGATTTAGTATAAGTCCTGGAAATATCAAAAGCTTAAAACTCAGACAACGCCAGATTTTTCCTTCTGCCTTCTGCCTTTTGCGATCGCATTTGGCAATAAGAAAGAGCCTAGTTCCATAGAAAAACTAAGCTCTTGGTAGTATAACCTAAATATCATTGAGCTATTATAAGAGAAAATTTAGAAGCAAGTATTTAAAATCCAAAAATATGTTTTAACAATAACCCGTAACATCCTCTTCACAAACATCCGCTAGAAAAGTTAAAGCGCGAAATCGTAAGCCGATAAATTGGTCATACAAAGGATTAAGTTTACACATTGCAGGAATATGAAACAGTAGATGTCCGAATAGTTTCACATCTCTCTCAAAAGGGCATTGAGCCGGGATCAAGTGACACAGTAAATGTGCCACTTTTCGATTATTTATTTCTATACTATCGAGATATTCGCGAATTGGTTGCAGTAGTTTATCTAGATAGTTATGGTTTGCTTGAGTGCCTTGGTGTGAAATACCTGTAATAGAATTCATAATTAGATCGTCCGATATATAAACTAGCTCTGTAAATATATTTTCAGTCTAACTTTGAGCGCACTTCCTTGTATAGTCAATTTGGCCTGATTTTGCAAACTTTCACAATTACTTTAATTTTTATCCTATTATTGTGAAGATTAGATGAAATCTGTTTATATTTGTTTAAAATAACTAGCTTTTATGACCAAAATTTGTTATTCCAAAAATCAAATAATTGAAACTAAAAATTACTGTTATTCACAGTTTAGCAGAATACTCAGTAGAATTACGTTAAAAAATTGTTATGGAAATAATAAATATTGATAAATTGTTATGCAATATACTGATTTTATTTTATTATTATAGTTATAATAAGTATGTGGATATTCAAGCAAATTTTTGTGAATTAATCTTTAATTAATAAATCCTTGGAATTAATTTTTCACCCGTTGTTGATAATCTGAATATTCTGGATATTTTTCACTTAACCAGGTTTCTTCTCGCCTTGCTTTCAGGTCAAGAAACAGAAAAATTACAATAACCGCTACAAAATGAGACAAACTAAGTTGAAAAATGCTCCAACCGAGAGTCAAGAAAATTAAACCGCTATACAAAGGATGTCTAACAATGCCATAAACTCCTGTTTGCACTAGCTCACCATCTGCTCTCGGATATGGCAAAGGTGTCAGGTTTTTGCCCAAATCTAATAATCCTTTCACAATCAAAACTAATGCAGTGGTAATAAAAAGTGCTGCTACGATCCAACAAAAGTATATTAATTTTGGCAATTCTAAACTAATTCCTGGTAGGTGATATGTAGGCAAAAAAATAAATCCTACCAGCAGCAAACCTTGAATTAATACCAAATATTCACCATGTTTGCCACTACGCCACCCATCTCTGGTAAAACCCCAATTTGTAAGTATTTTCATCGATTATATTTCCATAATTTTGCGTTGGTGATTTGAGGTATGATATCATGTCCGGATAAGAGCGCGATAGAACTCCGCTCCGCGCTCCGCTACAACAAAACTTTCTTCTTCTATTCCTCTTTCTTCTTCTTTCTCCCCTCCACGGTCGGGGTTGGGGGTGGGTTGACTCCTGAGGAGGTCCTTCCCCTCCCCTCCACGGTCGGGGTTAGGGGTGGGTTGACTCCTAAGTAATTAAGAGTAATAAACATCTCCAGAAAATAAACTTACCCTTTATTTAAAATAAGCTAGAGTTGTAAAAGTCCATTCCGTTCTACTAAACTTACCCAAACTTACCCAATAGGGTTTTGGAGCTAGCTTCCTGCTTCTGTGAGAACCACTGACCGCAGTCTGTAACTTATTCTCTCCACAGGCTTAAACTCCCTTGGAACTCAAGCTACTTATACACATAGTTTTTCAAGTTAACGGCAGCATTAAAGTCTCTGTCAGCCTGAAAACCGTATTCACTACATTTGCGCTCCGCAAAGCTGCGCTAACATAAGTTCTCAAGTGCAATGGCATTTTCTGTTGATGACCACAGTTTGAACATATTTGAGAACTTGGATAAAATCTATCCGCTATGACTAATTCACTGCCGTACCATTCACACTTGTATGTAAGCTGACGCTTAAATTCATAAAAACCACAATCTGCGATGGCACTTGCCAGTTTGTGATTTTTCAACATTCCACTTACATTTAAATCCTCAATTACTTAGGTGGCTGTGGTTTAAAGCTCGCCCATGAAGTGAGTTTATGTAGTGCATCTGCTCTGATATCGGCTACTGCTTGGTGCGCGTTCCGCAAGCGAGCTGAGGTCGTCGCGGGGTAACATCCGCTTTTTTGTGTGCTTTTGCTAATTTTTTTACTGCTTTGAGTCGGTTTTTGGTTTGCGTAGCATTCCGCAGGAAACCAATAACTTTTTTGCTGACTGCACGTTGATGACGAACTAATCTTTTTTTTGCTTGCCTGTAGGCTTTGACATTAGCAAATTTACTGCCATCATAACAGGTAGCTAATGTATTTATGCATAAGTCTACGCCAATAGTTTCTCCAATTTTTTCTGTTGGATCTAGTTCAAAATTGTACTTTAAACTGATGTACCAACTATCTGCTCTTTTGGATATTCTGACATTTTTTACTCTGCAATTCGGCAAGATACAGTAAGTTTTTACTACTCCTATTCTGGGTAATTGTATGTAGTTTCCTTGGAAAATCTTAATACTACCTTCTAAATAAAAACTGTCTTTTCTGCCTTTTTTCTTAAAGACCGGAAATCCACGTTTAGGAATAGTTAGAAAGTTTTTAAATGCCCTCTCTAAATCCCTTAATGCTTGCCCTTGGTGCACACTTAGAGACCTCATAATACCAAGGATTAACTGATTTTACTTCAGCTACTAAACGCTTATGCAGGGTAATTGCGCTGGGGCGTTTTTTAGTTTCTTCGTACTCTTTGATACAAGTTGCTAATCCCCAGTTATAAGCAGTCAGGAGCTACTCCTGCGTGTTTAGCAAGTATTGTTTTTTGTTGTAGTTTAAGTTTTAGCTTAGTTTTAAAGGATTTCATTGTAGCGCGATCAGTTACCTCCTGTAATAAATTAGACATAATACTACTATATCACAATAAATCAGGACTTACGCAAAACCACCACATATAGTAGGGGTGTTAACGATAGTTATGCGCAAGCTTTCGGCCGGAAAGCTGACGCATAGCTGACGAATGGCGCCCCTACAGATGGTGTATAATTTCCTTTTTTGCGTAAGTCCTGTAAATATCTAACCCCTGTATAATTATGTCTAAATTTTTAACTTCTGTAGTTAGCCCTAAATCATTTTTCGTACCTTTTTCCTAAAAATCTATTCCCTGTTGCCTGTTACCTGCTTGCAAAAAGTCTATATCTTTTTCGCAGATGTCTAATATCATACACGCGCTTAAGCAACGCTCATAATTTTTTTAACGTCGCCAATAAGGTCGCCCTTTCCAGAAAACCCCTATAGCCAGACTTATTAATGAAGCTCTAGATACACTAACTAATACAGGAGGCAGAGGAAATAAAGACTTTAATAATAATCCGATAAATAAACATAAAACTAGCGCCCAAAGACTAGAATTATTCAGTAACCACTGCTTTTGCCAGAATTCTAATAAATAAACTGCTAAAGCTCCCATTCCTACTGCTGCTCCTATAGGTATTAATACCCCAAAAATTGGAGAGGAAAATAGCATACTTAATGGTTTCAGGAGCGCAAAAAAATAAGTGAAGCTTAAGATTAATAATACTTCTGTTGCTGTAATTGTTAAAGTGGCAATGAAACTTACTAAAAGTAGTTCTTGCCAAGGTAAACTTTTCAAACGTTGCCAAATATTATTCATGTTTTAAGTTGATAAAGTTAGGAAAATTGAGTTAACTAGCTATCAGCTTTTAGCTATCAGCTATCAGCTTTTAGCAGCTCCGGGTAAAAATCTCCAGCAACCCAAACGCTGGATAGTTGAGGAGGGGTTAAAATCCCCTTCTAGAGCGTAACAAAAATGTTCGCGGAGCGGAACGGAGTTCTATCCTACTGAGTGCTGACCGCTTCTTTAATCTACAATTAGATACCTGTGAATAAAGTTTAAAACTGCTTCTAAACCAACTTTTGTTTTGAGGTTAGTAAAGACAAAGGGGCCATCGCCTCGCATCTTTTTAGTATCTTTTTCCATAATATTCAGGTTTGCTCCTACATGGGGAGCAAGGTCAATTTTATTAATCACAAGTAGATCGGATTTAGTAATACCTGGACCTCCTTTTCTGGGTATTTTATCACCAGCAGCTACATCAATTACATAGATTGTTAAATCAACTAGCTCGGGGCTAAAAGTTGCTGCTAAGTTATCACCGCCACTTTCGACAAATACTAAGTCTAGATCGGTAAATTTATTTTCTAACTGCTCAATAGCAATGAGATTTATAGAAGCATCTTCCCTGATAGCTGTATGAGGACAACCACCTGTTTCTACTCCTATTATACGGGAACTATCTAATGCTTGGCTGCGCACCAAAAATTGGGCATCTTCTTGGGTATAAATATCATTGGTGACAACTGCAATATTATATTCTTGCCGCATTGACTTACATAAGGCATCAACTAAAGCTGTTTTACCTGATCCTACTGGGCCAGCTATTCCAATCCGAAAAACATTCATAAATTACCGAAAAATTGGGTTTAAAGCCTCGCCCTTGTAGGGCGACTTTTTATTTGAACATGCAAGTGAATTGAATATATGCTACACTATTATTAGTTACCGGGGGGCACGCCTCCTCCGGAGGAGCTACGAATTGCGGAAACTCGGGCGCGGACGTGGAGGGAAGCGTTAGACTACCGCCAAGGAAGCAGCACCCTGTGTTAGCGACAGCTATGCGAAGCAAAGTATCAACTCAAAGCTATAGCAAATATTATTGACATTCCTAGACAAACCATGGTTATTTTGAGTAAAGTGATTCAATGTTAGCAATGGCCAAATCTCACGGTTCCTTAACAGGGATAGAAGCTAAAATTGAATATCATCCTGTCTTTGAGGAACTGGGAGCATTATATGAATCCTGGAAACGTTCTGCTGTTAACTGGATGCAAACTGAGAAATTATCACAAGTCCGAACTAGAAAAGCGTCTAATGAAACAGTTTAACATTCAATGGGCTTATGCTGACTCAATCGCTACTGAAGCACGAACATGTTTAAACCAATTAAAAACAGCTAAAAAAACCATTATTCTAAATTAGAGTTACAATTAAGCGCCAAAACAACTGCGACAAAAACTCATCATTAAACTAGAAAAACATTAAAATTAGCAACAAAAAAAGGTTTTCCACATATACAGGCTCGAAATAAATTTTTTCATCAATTGCTCTTGTTAAAAAGTAAAATAAAAAATACAGTGCCTGAAACGAAAATTAAGGAAGTTAAAAATACACAACGTTTACATATTTGTTTTGGTTCCCAGAAATTATTTAACGCTCAACATAATTTAGCAGAAAACGGATATAAAACCAGGCAGGAATGGAGTAAGGGTCGCGCAACCCCACCGGGAAATTGCGATCTGGTTTTTGTAGGCTTGCTCAAAACCCGTTGCAAAACAACTTCTGACTCTCTTGGTGCGCATTCCCTCTGTTGGTCGGCGTTCCGCAAGCGAGCTGGTGTCGTCGCGGGGTCGCACCGCTTCTGACTTCTGACTTCTGACTTCGTTCAGGGTGGAACATCAACTTTCACAGCAAGTACACATTGAAACGGGTGAGCCACAAAATTATTTGCACCTCACCAGATGGCAAATGTCTAGCGCGTGTCTAGTTTTCAAGAAGGTGAAATAACCTAACTTCTAAATAATCTAGTATATTGAACTTCGTGAGCCATGCTTGCTAGAGATAGTCCCCAAGTACAACTGTTTAACTCGTCATCTTTTAATTTGAGGATTTCTTTGGCACTCAAAACTATTTGATTTTGCAATTCCCATAATAACTTTTGTCCTACTGTTTGACCGAGGGGAATTAATTTTACACCAGCATTAACTAGATTAGTTGCCCAACTATGTAGATAACCTAAAATTGCATTTTCAATCTCAATTTGCCAGCAAGCAGAAATTAGACCATAAGCGATCGCGAAGTTACAAAAATTT
>NZ_BLZO01000032.1 GCF_014132355.1 Okeania sp. KiyG1 | reverse complement strand
TCCGGTGGACAGGAGACGGGGAATTAACTTCCTACGACGGCTGTTAGCTCCGCATTCGGCACCGAAAAGCAAGTAGGCAGCTAGAGCAGCGAGAAGATTGCTCCAACCAGTGCGAGTAAAACCACTCGTGAAAGCTAATAAAAAAAAGTAAACTCACAGCTAGATTTCTGTCTATGCCGAGGAGTTCAGGAGTCTGTTGACAGGCTTTAAGCAAATGTGGATTTATCCCAAATGGGGGTGGACTAACCACAGAATCCAGGGTGTTTCAACCCCTGGAGATGTCAAAGCCTTCACTAACTTTTTTAGTGGACGGACTAAATATCCCAACTTTAAGAAAAAACGTATGGGGTGGTAGTGCTGAATTTACGAAGTCGGCATTTAAGTGGAAAGATGGTCAAGTCTATTTAGCGATCGGGCTCTGAACCGTTACCTATTAGATGGAGTAGACAACTACCGCAAGACTGTGTGCCAACAACAATAACAGTGAAACTTGACCCCAGTAGTAGATGGTCTATATCTTTGAGAGTCAATGATACCAGAGATTTAAAACTTAAGCCAGTCCAGAAACAAATAGGTATTGACGCGCGGAATTACCAGTTTAGTTACTACCAGTAATGGAGAAAAAATTGCTAACCCAAAGAATATAAACAAATTACACAAAAAGCTGAGATTAACTCAAAAGTCTCTATCGAGAAAAACCAAGGGATCTAATAACTATCAAAAGGCTAGGCTAAAGGTAGCTAGGACACACGCCAAGATTAAAGATTCAAGATTTGACTATACTCACAAACTGACAACCCAACTAATTAGAGAAAACCAAACGATAGTAGTTGAGGATTTGGCAGTTAAGAACATGGTCAAAAAGCGGTGCGACCCCGCGACGACGCCAGCTCGCTTGCGGAACGCGCACCAAGAGACCACAAATTAGCAAGAGCTATATCAGATGCCAACTGGGGAGAATTACTTAGACAATTAGAATACAAAGCAGAATGGTATGGACGGGAATTAATCAAGATTGATAGATATTTTCCTAGTGCCTCTTTCAGAGGAGCTTTCCTATCGGAATGCTTCGCAAACGCTAACAAAACGTTGTTCTAATTGTGGTTATGTAGTGGAAAAATTACCTCTAAATATTAGAGAGTGGGATTGTCCTGAATGTGGTAGTCACCATGACCGGGACATCAATGCAAGTATAAATATTTTGCGGATGGGAACCCGCGTCGGCGTTAGCTTTAGCTCCTCCGGAGGAGGCTAGACGCAAGGGAACGCCCACCAAGAAGGCTGCGGGAGGAGCAGTGTCAGTCTGTGGAGCGCGCTTTTAGACCCGAGGAGAGTAAATCACCGTTTGCGGAGCATTCCGTAGGAAAGGCGGGTGCATTGAAACAGAAAGTCTCTAACAGTGATGCTAGGGAATCCCCTGCTGTCACGCAAGTGCAGCGTCGGGAGGATGTCAATCAGAGAACTATAAATTTCTGCTAAAGAACCATATTCATTCAACAACTTAACTGCTGTCTTTTTCCCAATACCCCTAACACCAGAAATATTATCAGAAGCATCTCCACAAAGAGCTTTATAATCAACAACTTGATTCGGTAAAATACCCAATTTTTCCTTAACTTCTTCAGGACCAAACTCTTTAGGAGTGCTACCTTTACCTGCTGCTAAATGTAAAACACTAATACCTTTTTCCACATCTATTAATTGAAATAAATCTTGGTCGCCCGAAAGAATTTTGACCCGAAAACCAGCAGCACTAGCTTTTTGCGCTAAAGCTCCTAATACATCATCCGCTTCATAACCAGCAACAGTAATTATAGATATATTAAAAGCTTTAAGAATGTCCTTCAAATTTCCCACATCAACAATTAAATCGTCAGGTGCTTCTTGTCTATTTGCTTTATAGTTTTTGTCAGCTTCATGGCGAAATGTAGGTTGTCCTAAATCAAAAGCGATCGCTAAATATTCTGGCTTTTGAGTCTCCATAACTTCTAACAAAGACTTCAGAAAACCAAAACAAACACTGGTGGGGATGCCCGTAGAAGTTTTTAAGCCTCCACTACGACTTTTGCCAAAAGCATAGTAGGAACGAAAGGCAAGGGAATGGCCATCAACGAGGACAGCAGTAGGAGGGTTAGCAGACATTTGATATTGATATTTTGAGATGTTGGTTTATTTTAGCGAGTAGGTAGTGGCGTGGCACACCTAAAATGATGGGTAGGGGCGGGTTCCGCGTTAAGTTAATGGTTTTACCCACAACGGGCGTGAACCCGCCCCCCGCACCGATAATCTAGTAGGAATGAATATTGGGGTCTGTTAATTTTCGTAAAAGCAAATTTATAACGTTATAGTTTTTTTCCCAGATAATTGATATTGATTTTTGAATTGAGATTTTGAGTGTAATTAGAGAAAATCTTCCGAGACTTACTTTTCCATCTCAGGGAAGTAGAGAGAAATCTGTAAGGTTATAGTTTTTCCCCAGATAATTGATATTGATTTTTGAATTGAGATTTTGAGTGTAAGTAGAAGAAATCTTCTCAGACTTACTTTTCCATCTCAGGGAAGTAGAGAGAAATCTGTAAGGTTATAGTTTTTTCCCAGATAATTGATATTGATTTTTGAATTGAGATTTTGAGTGTAAGTAGAAGAAATCTTCCGAGACTTACTTTTCCATCTCAGGGAAGTAGAGAGAAATCTGTAAGGTTATAGTTTTTCCCCAGATAATTGATATTGATTTTTGAATTGAGATTTTGAGTGTAAGTAGAAGAAATCTTCTCAGACTTACTTTTCCATCTCAGGGAAGTAGAGAGAAATCTGTAAGGTTATAGTTTTTTTCCCAGATAATTGATATTGATTTTTGAATTGAGATTTTGAGTGTAAGTAGAAGAAATCTTCCGAGACTTACTTTTCCATCTCAGGGAAGTAGAGAGAAATCTATAACGTTATAGTTTTTTTCCCAGATAATTGATATTGATTTTTGAATTGAGATTTTGAGTGTAAGTAGAAGAAATCTTCCGAGACTTACTTTTCCATCTCAGGGAAGTAGAGAGAAATCTATAACGTTATAGTTTTTTTCCCAGATAATTGATATTGATTTTTGAATTGAGATTTTGAGTGTAAGTAGAAGAAATCTTCCGAGACTTATCTTTCCATCTTCGGGAAGTAGACGCAAATTTATAACGTTATAGTTTTTTTCCCAGATAATTGATATTGATTTTTGAATTGAGATTTTGAGTGTAATTAGAGAAAATCTTCTCAGACTTACTTTTCCATCTCAGGGAAGTAGAGGTGAATTTATAACGTTATAGTTTTTTTCCCAGATAATTGATATTGATTTTTGAATTGAGATTTTGAGTGTAATTAGAGAAAATCTTCTCAGACTTACTTTTCCATCTCAGGGAAGTAGACGCAAATTTATAACGTTATAGTTTTTTTCCCAGATAATTGATATTGATTTTTGAATTGAGATTTTGAGTGTAAGTAGAAGAAATCTTCTCAGACTTACTTTTCCATCTCAGGGAAGTAGAGGCAAATCTATAACGTTATAGTTTTGTTCCCAGATATTGATATTGATTTTTGAATTGAGATTTTGAGTGTAATTAGAGAAAATCTTCTCAGACTTACTTTTCCATCTCAGGGAAGTAGAGAAAAATCTGTAACGTTACAGTTTTTTTCCCAGATATTGATATTGATTTTTGAATTGAGATTTTGAGTGTAATTAGAGAAAATCTTCTCAGACTTACTTTTCCATCTCAGGGAAGTAGAGAGAAATCTATAACGTTACAGTTTTTTTCCCAGATATTGATATTGATTTTTGAATTGAGATTTTGAGTGTTAAGTAGAGAAAATCTTCTCAGATTTACTTTTCCATCTTCGGGAAGTAGAGGCAAATCTATAACGTTATAGTTTTTTCCCAGATAATTGATATTGATTTTTGAATTGAGATTTTGAGTGCAATTAGAGAAAATCTTCTCAGATTTACTTTTCCATCTTCGGGAAGTAGAGGCAAATCTATAACGTTATAGTTTTTCCCAGATAATTGATATTGATTTTTGAATTGAGATTTTGAGTGTAATTAGAGAAAATCTTCTCAGACTTACTTTTCCATCTCAGGGAAGTAGAGAAAAATCTGTAACGTTATAGTTTTGTTCCCAGATATTGATATTGATTTTTGAATTGAGATTTTGAGTGCAATTAGAGAAAATCTTCTCAGATTTACTTTTCCATCTTCAGGAAGTAGAGGTGAATCTATAACGTTATAGTTTTTTTCCCAGATATTGATTTTTGAATTGAGATTTTGAGTGTAATTAGAGAAAATCTTCTCAGACTTACTTTTCCATCTCAGGGAAGTAGAGGCAAATTTGTAACGTTATAGTTTTTTTCCCAGATATTGATTTTTGAATTGAGATTTTGAGTGTAATTAGAGAAAATCTTCTCAGACTTACTTTTCCATCTCAGGGAAGTAGAGGCAAATCTGTAACGTTATAGTTTTGTTCCCAGATATTGATATTGATTTTTGAATTGAGATTTTGAGTGTAAGTAGAGAAAATCTTTCAAAGACTTACTTTTCCATCTTAGGGAAGTAGAGGCAAATCTGTAACGTTATAGTTTTTTGTCAGATAAAGATTTGAATTTGGCAATGGAGATTTTTACTCTCAGTAGTCTAGGTAGGGGGAAGAAATATTTTTAGAATTACCTTTATATCTGAGAAAAACAGAGGCAAATATCTAGCGCTACAGTTTTTTGAGGCTGTAAACTCACAAGAGTGATATGGCATTTTTCTTACTTTGAGGTCAAAATGGAACTAACTATCTGTTGGTTTTGTTTTATATATCAAATATTGAGTTGCTTAGGACATAGAGTAATGATGAATCAAAGAGGAAATATTTTTCCCACTCTTCTAGCCCACCTTCTCCCTGCCATATAATACCAACCTAAAAAATAAGACTTTCGATATAGCAGAAGGAAGAAGAAAGAAGGAAGAAGGAAAAATCTTACGTTGCCTGAATTTTAAGCTCTCGATCTTTCCTAAGCTTTCCTTCCACTGCTATAACGTCAAACCACTAAATTCCTAACTGCCCTAATTACTGAATTATTTTTCTAATGTGGATGAGATAAATCAATACTATAAAATTCTAGAACTTGAACCTGGTGCTTCTCTAGATCAAGTGAAACAAGCTTACCGAGATTTAGCCTTTGTATGGCATCCAGACCGCTTTGCCCAAAATACTCGTCTCCAAGCAAAAGCTCAAATTCGTCTCAAAGAGATTAATGAAGCTTACCGAAAATTACGGTATTTTTTGAATGATTCTCAACCACAAACTGTTCCGAAACGAAAAACTCCCACTCAAACACAACAATCATCACCTCGTCGTCCACCCTCTCCTCAGCCTACCCCTTCTCCTCAAAGGCCAGAAAATTCTAACGCTAATAATCATTTTCAACAGTTCTCTGTTCACACTCATCAAACACATTCAACAACTTCTGGCATTCCTTGGGGTAGTTTAATTGCTACTTTCCTGTTTTATGCTTTGACTGCCTGGGTATTAGTTATTTCCAAAGCTCCTGTCTGGAGTTGGGCCGTAGTTGAGGGTGTGGCATGGATGGGAATGACTGTTTTGGCAATTGAAGGAACCGGTTCTCAAAAATGTTGGGCGATCGCCTTATTAGGTGCTGGAGGGGGAGCAGGTTGGATAGCTGGAAATTCTGTGGG
This sequence comes from Okeania sp. KiyG1, assembly GCF_014132355.1. Lineage (GTDB taxonomy): Bacteria > Cyanobacteriota > Cyanobacteriia > Cyanobacteriales > Microcoleaceae > Okeania. Next base: position 44,968 of record NZ_BLZO01000032.1, on the reverse strand, counting down.
AGGTATAATCACTGCTTTAGCATGGGCGATAGTTGGATGTAGTTTAGGGTTAATTGCTGGCACTGAACCCCAGGCCAGAACAGTTGCTGCTGTGGTAACTATTGATGGAGTAATTGCTTTGGGGGGATTTTTGGCTGGTAATGGGGCTGAAAATGTTTTATTGGTGATTGTTGGTTCTATTATTTGGTCTGCTGCTGGATTTATTTTTGGGACAATAGTGGATGCTGTGATTGGTTTGAAGAATGGTACTGGTGTTGGTAGTATGCTTGGGTTTATTTTGGGAGCTTGGGTTGGAGCTTGGTCTGCTGCTTGGAATTCTGCTCGGTCTAAAAATGTGGCGATCGCTTTGGCTAGTGCTGGCCCTAATATTATTGTTGGGTTATGGGTAGCTATTGGTATTGTGGCAGGAGTGGTTTCTCAAATGGTTGCGGGAGAAAAATTAATAGAGTTGTTTAATGGATTTTCTACTTTTTTGATTTTAGCTATTATTTCTGGATTAGGTTTAGGTTTTGGGTGGTGGCTTTCCACAAGTATAGTTTGATTTATGACTTCTTCAGTTTTGCTCTTTCCCTTCTACTTTCAGGTGATGTTATACAAAATTGATAAATGTTTGTGGCTTTGTTGCATGAAAGTGCTGCCACACTTGCTCCGCATATGTACTTCATAATGCGCGGAAACTGCTGTAACTATTGGACAATAGATCAATAGAACATCAATGTTTGAGGTGAAAAAGGCTGAAACTTTTACCTGTAAAACCTTTGAGGCTTAATCAGCACAGCAATAACTATTGGACAATAGATGAATAGAATATCAATAATCGCGAAACAGAGCGTACGCTTTCTCAGCAGAGCAATAACTATTGGACAATAGATGAATAGAATATCAATAATCGCTAAACAGAGCGATATAGCTGTGGAATGGATGTTAAGAACGCTACTTTGTGGCTTACCTTCTTTCAAAGTAGAAACTCGTTTGTTATACCACTGATTCAGGCTTTTCACCTTGCATCCATCAATAATCAAGCTAGTACCAACGTTAGAAACGCAACTTAACCAATTATTAATACCAGGGTCGATTCCCAAAACATTTTTAGGATTTAATTCATGTTGAGGTGCAACCTCTTTGTTGTAGACAAACTCAACATAGAAACATTGATTACGTGGTAGTATCCGCAATTCTTTGAGAACTACAAACTGTAGATTAGATGGCATTGGTATTAAAAAGCTGTCTAATTTAAACCATCGTTTTATGGTTGTTCCCAGAGGAATTCTGATTTGATTCCCAACAAGGTCCCGTTGATTTTTGGTAAGAATTTTCTACGGAATGCTCCGCAAACAGAATTGCTGAAGTCTGAATTATGAATTAATAGATTTAATACCATTTTTGATGTTGTAAATTATCTTTTTGTCTTGGTGCGCGTTCCGCAAGGGAGCTGGTGTCGTCTTGGGGTCGCACCGCTTCGTCAAATAGACTTTATATCCCACATTCCGCACTTCAATTTGTAACATAAAAATTAGTATAAAATCCGTAGTTTGCTTAGATATTTATACTATATAAATTATCTTCATTTACCTCGATCGGGAGTCAAATTCTCAGTTAAATATTCAGCAAACCCTACTTACTGAATCCTTGACTACTATTGACCACTATAATTTTCTTCTTATTTCTTACTTTTGATTTCTGACTTTTGACTTATGTTTTTATGCTACATTTTGTGGTGCGAAATGCGGGTTATATGAAAGTATGCGCGATGGTGCTTATTATTCGTAACTCTTTTTTCATGCATGGTATTACTTTTTAATAATGAGCTGCTCTCTCATCCTAAAAACTACCTATTTCTATGATTTTTTCTGCCTTCTTCCTTCTTCCTTCTTCCTTCTTCCTTCTTCCTTCTTCCTTCTTCCTTCTTCCTTCTTCCTTCTTCCTTACCTTTAAATGCTTGGAAATTTTGATAATTGATTAGTTTTTAATAAATTTTCAAACTTGGATGTGGGTAATGGAGCACTGAATAAATAGCCTTGAATTTCGTCACAGTCATATTTACGAAGAAAGTCTAATTCGGATTGAGTTTCTACTCCTTCGGCAACTACTTTTAAGTTTAAATTATGAGCCATTTGAATAATGGCAATTGTAATTGCTTCTGTCTTACTATCTTCAGTAATATTACGAATAAAACAGCGGTCTATTTTAATTACATCAAATGGAAATTCTCTGAGATAACTTAAGGATGAATACCCTGTACCAAAATCATCCATTGATATATTAATCCCAAAGGTTTGCCATGCTTCCATAATTTGAGTTGCAGCTTTTTCATTTTGCATGACTAAACTTTCTGTTATTTCTAATTCTAAGTAGTTAGGCTTTAAACCAGTTTCTTGAATAATTTTAATAATTCTTTCTTGAATATTTCTTTGTGTAAATTGGCATCTTGATAAATTAACTGCTATTTCTAAAAGCCCAAAACCTACTTCTTGCCAGATTCTTGTTTGATTACAAGCAGTACGCAAAACCCATTCTCCTATAGGGATAATTAAACCTGTTTCTTCTGCTAAAGGAATAAATTCTGCTGGTGATACTAAACCTCTTTTTGGGTGACACCAACGTACTAAAGCTTCTGCTCCAGTAATTTTACCAGTCTTAATATTAACTTTTGGTTGATAATAAACTTGAAATTCTGAGCGTTTTAAAGCATTATGCAAGTCAGTTTCTAAACCTAGTTGTTCTAAAGAAATAAAAGCTGTTTCTGATTGATGAAATTGATAATTATTACCTCCTTTTTGTTGAGCATGATACATTGCTGCATTGGCATTTTTTAGTAGTTCATTTGCTTCTACATCATCTAATGGATAAAAGGTAATGCCTATACTAGCAGTGATATAAATTTCATAACCTTCTAAAAAAATTGGTTGAGAAATTGTATCTAATATAGATTGAGCTATATCTGCCACTTCTTGCTTTTTTTCTACTGGTTTGAGAATTATCCCAAATTCAGCAGCTTCTAAATGAGCTAACATATCTATTGAATCAATAGATTTATTTAGTTTTTTTGCCACAGTACAAAGTACCAATTCTCCATTTTTACCCCCCAAGGTTATTTTAATTCTATTAATTCTATCTAGGCTAATATAAAGGATAGGTATTATTGGAAAAGATATATCGTTTTGAGATTTATTTAGATGACATAATTTTTCTAAACTACTCTGATTTTGATAGGAGATAGTTTCATTAAGTCGAGCTGTAAATAAAGAACGATTTGGTAATTGAGTTATGGGGTCGTACTGGTGTCTTTGGAGAGCTATTTCGATAGTTAAATATAAGTTTCTTTCTTCAAATGGTTTAACAATATAACCAAAAGGATTTGTTGCTTTTACTCTCTGCAATGTTTTGTCATCGGTGTAAGCTGTTAAGAAGATTATTGGTATTTGGGAGGTTAAATGAATTTGTTCTGCTGCTGTTATCCCATCCATTTTTCCTTGTAACATTACATCCATTAATATTAAATTAGGTTGTTTTTCTACTGCTATTAAAATTGCTTCTTCTGCGGAAGAGACAATATCCATAACCGTATAACCCATCACTCTCAGACTATCTGCTAAATCTTCAGCAATGATACTTTCGTCTTCGACAATTAGAATTTTTGATTTTGACATTTTTACTCCTCTATAATGGGTGCATCTCAATTTTGAATAAAGCAAAAAATTTACCGCTTTTAGGCAACAGCTCATCTGGCAATAGGCAACAGCTCATCTGGCAATAGGCAATATAATATATAGGAAAAAAGTATTTTTGCACATAAGAGATGCGCCCTTTATAATTTACTTGAATTCAAGCTAGAAAAAGTTATTTGAAAAACTGTTCCTACTTCATTAACTAGCTCAATATTTCCCTTAAGTTGTCTTACTAATGAACAGACTAAACGTAGACCTAAAGAACCAGAGTTTTGATAGTCTAAATCTTGAGGAAAACTAATTCCATTATCAGCTACTTTGAGAATAAATTGGTTTTGGTCGCCCTCGTCATAATCAAATTCTATGAAAATTTCTCCTGGAAATTCTTCTGGAAAAGCATACTTGAGAGAATTAGAAACCAATTCATTAACAATCAGACCACAGGGAATTACTGTATCAATATTTAAGCAAATAGGAATTACGTTTATATTTAATTTTACACCTCTTGCTTTAACTGCATAAGCTTGGAATAAGTGAACAGCTAGACTGGAAATATATTCAGTAAAATTAACTTTAGACAAGTCTTTTGATTGATATAAATGTTCATGGACAAGAGCCATGGATCTAACTCGGTTTTGGCTCTCTTTTAACATTTCTAAAATTATTTCATCTTTAATATATCTTGATTGTAGTCTTAATAAACTAGAAATTACTTGCAGATTGTTTTTGACTCGATGATGAATTTCTTTTAGTAAAACCTCTTTTTCTGCTAAAGATTCTTTGATTTGTTCTTCATCACGTTTTCTCTCAGTAATATCACGAATTACTACTTGAAATACTATATTTTTAGTTGATTTTTTGCTTGATTTTTTTTGAGGATATTCACTTGTTTTCATCGCAGTTAATAAAACTTCTGTGGGAAATTCTGATTTATCTGCTCTTTGATTTATCCACTCGAAACAATTATTACCTTTGACAATTGCTTGAACCATATATCTTTTGATTAACTGAGCAGATTTTTTGCCATTGTGCTGAGATTCAGGATAAAAATCTGCTAAGTTATGACTGTAAAACTCTTCTTTATTATTTAAACCAAACATTTTTAAAGTTGCAAGATTACAATCAATAATTCCATTTTTATCTAGGAGAATAACAGCATCACTTGTTGCTTCATAAAGGCTACGAAATTTTTTTTCAGATTCCTGAAGTGAAGCAATTAATTTACTTTTCATCGCCTCTGCTTGTTTACGAGCAGTAATATCTATTCCAACCGAAACTAATGCTTTTCCTTGAGCATATTTCTGAACTACAACCAAATAATTTTTAACACTACCATTAAGTGTTGTTTCAACTTCCTGAGATATTTGTTGTGCCGAACTAGAGAAAAAGTCACTAATAAAATCAACGAAGCACAAACTACTGCCTAGAAAACCTATTTCTTGACCAATAAATGTTTCTGGAGGTAAATTAAAACTGGCTGCTAATTGCCTATTTACTCCTATATATATTAACTCCGAACTAATCCAAGAAACGAACCAAGGCACAGCATCTAAAACTGCTTGTAGTTGGTCTTTAGCTCTTTGTAAAGCTTCTTCTGATTTTTTGCGTTGAGTGATATCAGTAGCAGTACCTATAGCACCTTGAAAATTTCCAAATTTATCTCGTAAAGCGATGGCATTAAAGTTAAGATTTACAGGTATTCCATCTTGGCGTTTATGTATAGTTTCCCATTGATAACTGGAGGAATTATCTTGAGTAAATATCGGTATTTGCGTAATATTTTTTATATTTGTTGCCGTATATTTTTCTACTTCTTCTCGAGCTATAAAATCTGTTAGATAACAACCAATAATTTCTGTTGTTTCATAGCCATAAATGCGTTTAGCTGCTTGATTAACAAAAGTAAAACGTCCTTCAGTATCTAGTGACCAAATTAAATCTTGAGAAGTTTCTACTAGATGCCTATATTTTTTCTCACTTTCTGCTAAAGCTATTTCTACCCGTTTTCTTTCTAGAGCATTAATAAACATTTCTCCCATAATTCTGAGCAGAGCAATAATATCTTCTGACCAATTTTTTTCCTCTTTAACTGAATCGAATCCTAAAAATCCAATAAAAATACCACGATATGCCATTGGTACAACAACCAAAGATTTTATACATTGCAGACGCAACAATCTTTTACTTATCGACTTTTCTTTTGGTAGTTTAGTTGTACTTGGAATATAAATTGTTTCTAGGTTTTTTATTTGCTCATTCCACTCTTCTAATGCTGTAATTGGTATTTGTTTTCTTTGCTCAATTTGTGGTGTAATTCCACTGGCACACCACTCATAATCATTGTTGATGTAACTACAAGTTTCATCCAGTAAAAATATATAGCTACGATCTACACCACTAAAAGTTCCTATCCATTCCAAAGCTACTTGAATTCCACTATCTATCTCGTCTGGGGCTAAATTAATAAAGTGAGTTGACAAAGTAGTAATTAATTCTTCAAAATTTAGCCTATATAATAATTCTTCTCTGGCTTGCTTATGTTTAATAATCTCATCTATAAGTAGTTCATTTGATTCTCTTAAGGCAGATATTTTTTCCTCAAATTTTTCTTCTAGTCTTAGTTGATATTCAGGGTCTTCTAGTTGAGTATTTTTACTGACATTAACATTGATATTAACTCCTATTAATCCTACTGTTTCACCACTTTCAGATATTTGGGGAATTACTCTAGTTTCATATTCTATATCTTCCGCTTCCCCAAACCATTTAACTTCATTACCTGTCAGTGCCAAGTGAGTTTTATCTAATACTTCTTGATGGTTTTTGTATAACTCAAAAATTGATTTACCAATTAAATATTCTGATTTAATTGCTTTTTCTCCTTCGACAAAAGTAAATATACCTTTGCTATCTACTTCCCAAATAATTAAAGATGCTTGATTAGTGAGTATTCGTAAACGTACTTCACTTTTTTGGAGAGCATTCTTAGTCAATTGATGTTCTGCTTTCTCTTTTTTTAACTCTTCTGTCAACTGAGCGACACTTTGCTGTAAATTTTGAACAACACTATACATCATTGACATTAATTTTAGGGAACAATAGTAATAGTATAACTAGCATAACCATAAAGAGGTTAAGCTATAAAGAAGCTTGATTTTAAGTTTTTTTGAATAATTAACTATATATCCTATTGGGATATATTAAGGTAAGCATTTCCTGCAGAATGCTGCGCAAACAGCTATTACCAGTCAGCACTTCTGAAGGAATGCACTCCCATTCAGCAATTAGCAATGAATAATTACTTCTAAGGTTTGGCAAGGGGACTCATGGCAATAACTTTTTATTCAAACTCAATTTCAAAGGTTGCTTTTGCCTTCCCAAAAATGGCGTTGCTGATAGCTAAATGCTTACATATTAACTTTATAACACATACTTTTTAGCTCTTCAATAGTTAAGCTATAACCTAGTCTGTGGCATCTAGAAATATTAAAATATTTGCCAAAGTAGAACAATTATCTAAAATCTAGTCAAAATAGGCGATGAAACTACCTGAGTCAAGTAGATTAAAATTTACCGATAATTTAAACATCTGTCGCATTTTAAACGGAATGTGGCAGGTATCAGGTATTCACGGACATATAGACCCCAAAACTGCTATCCAAAGTATGTTTGACTACATGGATGCAGGTTTCACTACTTGGGATTTAGCAGACCATTATAGCCCAGCAGAGGACTTTATTAGAGAATTTAGAATTGATAAATTGATATAATTTAAAATTTAGAATTGATAAATTGATAAATTTAATAATAAGGATTTGAAAATATGTCTGATTCATTTACTTCAGAAATTAGCACTCGCATTTGTTCTCACATGAATGAAGACCATGCAGATGCTGTACTTCTTTATGCTCAAAAATTTGGCAGTTATTCTAATTCTACAGCAGCAAAAATGCTTTCTATTGATGCTCAAGGTATGAATTTAACTGCTGAAGTTAGTGGGGAAAGTTTACCTATAAGAATTGAGTTTGACCATACTTTAAAGGATGCTGAAGATGCTCACCATACTCTTATTGATATGCTCAAATTAGCTCGTACTCAAAAATGAAATATGAGCAATTTTACGAAGGTTAAAATAAACAATCAAAAGTGAGATGCTTTTTGCGGAAAAGTTTAACAAATTGGGATTTTAGGTGATTGTTGAAGTAAATTTGTATAGTTACTCTTCTGCTCAGAATAGTTTGATGGGAGAGTAACTCACTCTTAGTTTAGCTACATCGCCCTTGAGTCTCACGCCATATTTGAAAAATTGGCGTGAGATGAATCGGCGGCAAATTGAATAGGTTCGATGCCCATTCAATTTTCCAACATCCCAGCACAAGCTTTCGCCCTAGTAGAAAAACTTGTATGATAATATTCCAATAACCCCAGAAATTTTCCACCATGCGGACTGCCTACCAATATAAATTAAGACCCAACAAAGAACAAATAGCCACCATAGAAATGTGGTTGGAATTGTTGCGTCGGCAGTACAACTATAGGTTAGGCGAGCGGTTCTCATGGTGGTCAGAAAACCGTTGTCCAGTTAATGCCTGTCCCTTAGTGATGCCAATTCCTCAACTAAGAGATCGTCCAAATTATTACTCTCAAAAACGAGATTTGGTCAATACCAAAGACAAATTTCCTGAGTACAAGCTAATTCATTCTCAGGTGTTACAGGATTGCATAAAACGAGTAAAACTTGCCTTTGATAGATGGTGGAAAGCAGATAAAAATGGATATAAATTAGGAAAACCAAGATTTAAAGGAAGAGGACGTTATCGTAGTTTTACTTATCCTCAAATAAAACTAAATTGCATAGAAGGAAATCAAATTAATTTACCCAAAATAGGCAAGGTAAAGTTAATTAAACATCGGCCTTTACCTGATAGTTTTCAAATTAAAACAGTAACAATTAGTCGTAAAGCAGATGGTTATTATGTAACTTTATCCCTAGAAGACAAATCAGTACCAGCTTTAACAACTGAAGTTGAACCTACATTAAAAAATACTCTGGGAATTGATATGGGGCTGAAAGAATTCTTAGTAACAAGTGAAGGAGAATCTGTCCCTATACCTCAATACTATCGAAAATCTCAACAGCGATTAAAGACTCTACAGAAACGTTTATCTCGAAAGAAAAAAGGAAGTAAAAGGAGGCTCAAGGCTGTTAAAGCTGTAGCGAAACAACATAAAAAGGTTGCCGATAAACGCAAAGATTTTCATTTCAAAACAGCCAATGAATTATTATCAAAAGCAGAAGTTATCGCCCATGTAGACGCGGAGCGGCGTGCCGGAGGCAAACTTAAACATAAAAGGACTAGCAAAGACTCATTTGAGTAAATCAATTAACGATGCTGGATGGGGAAATTTCCTATCTATTTTGACTGTCAAAGCTGGAAATGCTGGACAGAAAACCATAGGAGTTAACCCCAAAAATACTAGCCAAGATTGCTCAAACTGTGGTGAAAAAGTCGATAAAGAATTAAACATACGAACTCATTCTTGTCCGCATTGCGGTGTTGTCATAGACCGCGACTTAAATGCGGCGATAAATATAAAAAATAGGGCGGTAGGGCATTCCGTCCTTAAAGCTCGTGGAGTCCGACGGGGTACCGGGACTGGGAAACGAGAAGCCCACGCCATACCTTAAGGTTGGCGTGGGAGTATGTCACTTCCTGTTTGTTTGTCTAGAGCCATCGCTCCATATCTAGAGAAGGGAAAGTAGGTTGCTTTGAGTTGAGTCTTTCTAGACTTTCGAGATTCTACTATTGCGTGATAGAAAAATAGTGATGAATAAATTTTTGATTTTGAATTAATTAATTATTTCCTGTTTATTTGTCTATCTCCCCACTCCCCCACTCCCCACTCCCCCACTCCCCTACTCCCCTACTCCCCTACTCCCCTACTCCCCACACTCCTAATTCAAAATCGACCCCCCATCATCTTCTGATACCGCCATTCCAACTCCCTCCTCAACAGAGGCCAACTATTCAAACTTTCATCCTTCTCCATCACGCGAAAAGCAGCACCCCGCGCCAACTCCAAAACCTCCTGGTCCTCAACCAAACTGGCCAAAGCAAAATCCGGCAACCCAGACTGCTTCGTTCCCAAAACCTGACCAGGACCCCGCAAACGCATATCCATCTCCGCAATAAAAAATCCATCCTGAGATTGCTCCAAAACTTTCAAACGTTCCACAGCATCTGTCGAACCCGCACCCCTCATCAACAAACAATAAGACTTATGGACACCACGTCCCACTCGCCCCCGCAACTGATGTAACTGAGACAAACCAAACCTTTCTGCATTTTCAATCAACATTACTGTGGCATTCGGTACATCAACCCCCACTTCCACCACAGTTGTAGATACTAAAATCTGAGTTTTATTATCCCGAAATGTACTAATTGCTTCGTCTTTTTCTAAACTTGTCATTCTGCCATGAAGTAAACCTATTTGAAATTCTGGGAAAACTTTTTCTGCTAACTTTTGATGTTCTTCAACTGCGGATTTTACATCCAATTTTTCTGACTCTTCAACTAAGGGTAAAACTATATAAACTTGTCTACCTTGAACTATTTCTCGGCGGATTAAATCGTAAGCTTTTTTACGTTGCCTTCCAGTCAAAGTAGTTGTTTGAATTGGTTGTCTTCCTGGTGGTAATTCATCTATTTGACTAACATCTAAATCTCCATGTAATGTCAGAGCTAAAGTTCTAGGAATGGGAGTAGCTGTCATTGCCAAAAAGTGGGGAGATTCACCTTTTTGTTGTAATTTTGCTCTTTGTTGAACGCCAAATCTATGTTGTTCATCTATTACTACTAAACCTAATTTGTGAAAATTTACTGCTTCTTGAATTAGGGCATGAGTACCGACTAATACAGGTAATTCTCCGGTCTCAAGTTGAGAGTGAATTTCTCGGCGTTTTGCTACTTTTGTCGAACCAGTTAATAGTTCAACTGGTAAATGTAAGAGATTAAACCAAGCAACTAATTTTTTATAATGTTGTTCTGCTAATACTTCTGTTGGTGCCATTAAAGCTGCTTGATAACCTGCTTGAATTGCTGCTAACATCGCCACAACTGCTACTACTGTTTTTCCTGCTCCTACATCTCCTTGTACTAATCTTTTCATTGATTCAGGTTTTTGTAGGTCATTAAGTATTTCATTAACTACCCTTTTTTGAGCATTAGTTAACGCAAATGGCAGGAGTTTATAGAATTGCTCAATTAATTTTCCTGCAGTTGGTAAAGCTATTCCTGTTTCTACTTTTTTTTGCAGTTGCCGACGTTTTAATAATCCTAATTGTAGGTAGAAAAATTCATCAAAAACTAAGCGACGACGAGCTGCTGCTAAACAATCTCTATCTATAGGAAAGTGAATATTTTTAATAGCATTTTTAAATCTATTAATTGATATTGATTTAGTAATCCTTCAGGCAATGTATCTGACAATTGTTCTGCTGTTGGTAAAACCGTAAATATTGCTCGTCTAACAACATCTGCACCTACTCCATCTGTTAAGGGATAAACTGGTACTAAACGACCAACTTTCATGGATTCAATTTGACCGCCTTCACTATCAAGAACTTCTATTTCTGGGTTATCTAAATTTTTCCCATATTTATTTTCTTTAACCAAACCTGAAACAGCTACTGTTGCACCGACTGGATAGATTTTTTTCTGCTGCATTTGCCAACCTTTATTACTAAATCTAGGTCCGGCAAAAAAGCGACTTATTTTGATTTGACCTGTAGCATCTGTGAGAGTAAGTTCGAGAATAGTTAATTTCTTATTTTTAGGGCTAGAAAAACAATTAAATCGTTTAACTTTGCCAATTATTGTGACAGTTTCTCCAGGTTCCAAGTCACGAATATTTACTTGACGAGCATAATCTATGTGGTCTCTTGGATAATAATAAAGTAGTTCTCGTACTGTATATAATCCTAATGTCGCTAGGCGATCGCTGTTTCTTTTGCTAATATCTTTGACTTCTGTTAATGGTTGTTCTACATCAAGTTTATCGCTATATTTTTGGGGAGTAACAGAACTCTGTTTTAGTCTTTCTTGAGTTTTTTCTTCTGGTGTAAATCTCTCTTTTTTTATTGTTTCTTCCGGCTTTACTCCTTCAGATATATACTGCATTTTTTCTAAAAATATTTAGTTGTTTCTAGTAATTCTTGCCGCTCTTCTCTGGTCATTTCTGGATAGCTGACAAATTTATTAGATATATCCTGAAATTGATTTTGATAACCTTGTAATATTATTGGTGCTTTGCTCAAACTGATACTTAAAAAGTCATTAAATATATATTGTTTTCCCTGGATATTTTGAAATCCATATTGTACTTCTACTGACAAGGCTTTTTGTAGTCTTTCCCAGTCTATTTTTTCTTTTTCGTTATTCATGGCAGATTATTTCTGTAATATTTTATTAGTCGCTCATTTATAGAAAGTCATACTTCAATAAATATCAGCATTCAGTTTTTTGACTTCTTTTATTTTGCTTTCTTTGAGGAAACCCATTTATCTATATAATTAATAAATTCATTAAATATATATTGTTTTCCTGGATATTTTGAAATCCATATTGTACTTCTACTGACAAGGCTTTTTGTAGTCTTTCCCAGTCTATTTTTTCTTTTTCGTTATTCATGGCAGATTATTTCTGTAATATTTTATTAGTCGCTCATTTATAGAAAGTCATACTTCAATAAATATCAGCATTCAGTTTTTTGACTTCTTTTATTTTGCTTTCTTTGAGGAAACCCATTTATCTATATAATTAATAAATTCATTAAATATATATTGTTTTCCCTGGATATTTTGAAATCTATATTGTACTTCTACTGACAAAGCTTTTTGTAGTCTTCCCCAGTCTATCTTTTCTTTTTCGTTATTCATGGCAGATTATTTATATAATAATATTTTTTAGTCGCTCATTTAGAGAAAGCATAGTTAAATAAATATCAGCATTCAGTTTTTTGACTTCTTTTATTTTGCTTCCTTTGAGGAAACCCATTTATATATTTAATTAATAAATTCATTAAATAGATAAATTGTTTTCCTGGATATTTTGAAAACCGTATTCTACTTCTACTGACAAAGTTTTTTGTAGTCTTTCCCAGTCTACTTTTTCTTTTTCGTTATTCATAGCATATTATTTTATGTAATATTTTCTTAGTCGCTCATTGGATATTTTGAAAACCGTATTCTACTTCTACTGACAAAGTTTTTTGTAGTCTTTCCCAGTCTACTTTTTCTTTTTCGTTATTCATAGCATATTATTTTATGTAATATTTTCTTAGTCGCTCATTTAGAGAAAGTCATACTTCAATAAATATCAGCATTCAGTTTTTTGACTTCTTTTATTTTGCTTTCTTTGAGGAAACCAATTTATCTATATAATTAATAAATTCATTAAATATATATTGTTTTCCCTGGATATTTTGAAATCTATATTGTACTTCTACTGACAAAGCTTTTTGTAGTCTTTCCCAGTCTATCTTTTCTTTTTCGTTATTCATGGCAGATTATTTATATAATAATATTTTTTAGTCGCTCATTTAGAGAAATTCACACTTCAATAAATATCAGCATTCAGTTTTTTGACTTCTTTTATTTTGCTTTCTTTGAGGAAACCAATTTATCTATATAATTAATAAATTCATTAAATATATATTGTTTTCCCTGGATATTTTGAAAACCGTATTCTACTTCTACTGACAAAGTTTTTTGTAGTCTTTCCCAGTCTACTTTTTCTTTTTCGTTATTCATAGCATCTGATTTTATGTAATATTTTCTTAGTCGCTCATTGGATATTTTGAAAACCGTATTCTACTTCTACTGACAAAGTTTTTTGTAGTCTTTCCTAGTCTACTTTTTCTTTTTCGTTATTCATGGCAGATTATTTCTGTAATATTTTATTAGTCGCTCATTTAGAGAAATTCACACTTCAATAAATATCAGCATTCAGTTTTTTGACTTCTTTTATTTTGCTTTCTTTGAGGAAACCCATTTATTTATATAATTAATAAATTCATTAAATATATATTGTTTTCCCTGGATATTTTGAAATCTATATTGTACTTCTACTGACAAAGCTTTTTGTAGTCTTTCCCAGTCTATCTTTTCTTTTTCGTTATTCATAGCATCTGATTTTATGTGATATTTTCTTAGTCGCTCATTTAGAGAAATTCACACTTCAATAAATATCAGCATTCAGTTTTTGGCGTTGCATATTTGTGGGATTAATTGTAGCCTTGGATAAAAAATAAGTATGAAGTATTAAAGATGAGATTTACCTGTTCCAAAAGATTCATCCCTTGATTCAGCAACGCCCAGTTTTTTTTATTTCTTTTATTTTGCTTTCTTTGAGGAAACCAATTTATCTATATAATTAATAAATTCATTAAATATATATTGTTTTCCCTGGATATTTTGAAATCCATATTGTACTTATACTGACAAAGCTTTTTGTAGTCTTTCCCAGTCTATCTTTTCTTTTTCGTTATTCATAGGATATTATTTTATGTAATATTTTCTTAGTCGCTCATTTATAGAAATTCACACTTCAATCAATATCAGCATTAAATTTTTTGACTTCTTTTATTTTACTTTCTTTGAGGAAACCCATTGATCTATCTAATTAATATATAGAATAATCTTTTAATTAGAGTTGACTGTAGATCGAGATAGACAAGTTAATAAATTTTATAATTCTGTACTATCTCACATAAAATTGGTATAACGCTCAATATCTAATCACCTAACACCTAATTCTGTGTCAACTCACATAAAATTAGTATTATCTAAGGAATTAATGAAGAAGTAAGAAAAATTCAGGAAAAAACTCCTTTTAGGTATGATTTTCCAATTACCTTTTTGTAGAATTAATCCATGATAATTAGTATTACTTCTGTCCTCAAATTACTTTAGTGTGAAAATTTTTAGCCTATATAATCTTAATGTATAGTAGAAATTAGTTATCTAGGTGATTAGTTATCTAGGAAAGAAAAATATTGCATTGTCTGAGTTTGAAGCTTTTTATAGCACTACGTCTTTTAGTTAGGACAATAAATTTAGGTTGTAAGGGAACAGGGAACAGGGGAATATCCTAACCTATCTGCGTAGCACTATATATATATGTCAAATACAGTAATAGCGACTGCTATATTTACCACAAATTTTATCGAATAACTAAGATTTAAAGCTTAATTCAATCAAGGAGAAAAAAGAAAAAAAATTCTTTATAGAACTCCATTTCGCTGAAGCGACCAAAAAACTTTCGTCCTTCTACTCCTCTTTACTTCTTTTTTCTTCCCTCCTGACTCCTGACTCCTGACTCCTGACTCCTAAGTAATAAGGTTTAAAGCTTAATTCAATCAAGGAAAAAAAAATTCTTTATAGAACTCCGTTCCACTGAAGCGGCCAAAAAACCTTAGTCCTTCTACTCCTCTTTACTTCTTTTTTCTTCCCTCCTGACTCCTGACTCCTGACTCCTGACTCCTAAGTAATAAGGTTTAAAACTTAATTCAATCAAGGAAAAAAAATTCTTTATAGAACTCCGTTCCACTGAAGCGACCAAAAAACCTTCGTCCTTCTACTCCTCTTTACTTCTTCTTTCTTCCCTCCCGACTCCTGACTCCTGACTCCTAATTCAGCAATTAACAATTAATAATTAATAATTAATAATTACCTCTTCTTAAAACGGATAGGATTGACTAAAAGGATTTTTTTTTGATTCTCTTGGTCGATTGGATATGGCGAGGAAACCCATCCATCCCTCGACCGCTTTATCCCCTTAAAAGGGTCAGCTTCAAGGCGTAAATTGTTGAATGAATAATTATTAACTATCAACTCTTAATTATTAATTATTCATTATTCATTATTCATTATTCTTCATACCAACTAGAACGCCATGCTGACTCTGCTTCTATTACAGCTCGTTCGCGTTGCTTTTTACGATATTCTCGTTGCAGTTGATTAAGTCTTCCTAAAAGGTTACGAATTTTATTACGCCAGGCACTAACATTAATATCAGTAAATTCTATTTCAGATAACCTGAGATTTACTGCAATAACTTTAGTAACTCTAGGTTTTTTTTCCTCTTCTGGATCTTCTGCTTCAATTAATAAATTTAATAAATTAGGTTTTCCACCCAAAGGAGTATCGCCTGATTCCATTTTTGTCGCAGCTTCTAAAACTTTTTTCGGTATTTTATTTGGTAGTATTTCTGCATTTTGAAGGATGGAGTTTGCCCGGTCGGAAACTTTTTTGAGGATTTCAGGTATTTGCTTTTCTATATTCTCTTGCCAAGATATTAATATCTCTAAATTCTCTAATTTATCAATAATATTTTCTGGGGAATTTTCTATTTCTTCTCTTTCAATTTTATTCAGACTTTCTTCTATCCTATCTACCAGTTTTTTCTCCTCATTATCAGATGTTTTAGTTGAAAATAATACAGCAGAATCAAATTCTATATTTGTCTTTTCGTCTTTTAGTAGAGATGTTACTTCTTGCTCCTCCCCATCTCCTTCATTCAAAAGACTCATAATTAATTCTGGTGCTGAAGTCTCATCTGAATTTTCCTGTTCTTCTGGAATTTGTTCTAATAATTCTTCTAATTCTCTAACTGGTAATTTTGCTATATCTCGCAACTCAGACTGCATTTTTTGTCGCTGAGAAAACGATAAATTAAGAAAAGCTTCTGGATATCCCTGAGTACATATATGATAACTAGCAAAAATTAATTGTTGACCTATCCCTTCACCTAATACTTTGAAATAACCTTCATAAGTACCATAAAATTCCTTGGCAATTTCAGCGATCGCTACTTCTATTTCTTTCAATTTTTCCTCTACTTGTCTTGCTGCTCCCACCATAGTAAATTATTTTCTATCTATCCACAATTAAAAATTAAAAATAAACAGATTATCTCTGCTACTTTTAATTTTTAATTCTGATTATCTTTTCCCTTATAGGTTTAATACCCCACCGTCTACACGGTGTTTAGAATTTGTTCGGGTTTGAGTCCCCATCAACTTTTTTCTTTTTCCTTCTTCCTTCTTCTTTCTTACTTCTTCCTTCTTCAAGATTTATCAATTATTCCTTTGCCATTTGTGCTGCTACTTCTTCAGCAAAATTCTCCTCTTTTTTCTCAATTCCCTCTCCCAAAACAAATCGTGTAAAACGACGTACTTGTACTTTTTCACCTAACTGAGCGCTAGTTTCTTTAACCAACTCTGCCACTGTGATATTTTGGTCTTTAATATAAGGTTGATCCATTAACGATAATTCTTTAACTCGCTTTTCTATTCTTCCCTGAACTATCCTTTCCCTTATATTTTCCGGCTTATTACTAAGGTCTTCTCTACCCATTTCTATAGATTTTTCACTCTCCACAAATTCCCTAGGAATATCATCAACTGAAATATATTCTACCTGTGGACAAGCTGCTATTTGCATAGCAATATTTTTCACTAACTCTTTGAATGCCTCATTCCGGGCAACAAAATCTGTCTGACAATTTACTTCTACTAAAACGCCAATTCTGCTACCTGTATGAATATAACTTTCAACCAGTCCTTCTGCTGCTACTTTACCCTCAAGTTTTCCTGCCGAAGCAATACCTTTTTGTCTTAGCCATTCTGTAGCCTTAGTAATATCACCATTATTTTGCTCGAGAGCTTTTTTGCAGTCCATCATGCCTGCGCCTGTTGCTTTACGCAATTCTTGAACTAACTTTGCAGATATTTCCGGCATATTTTTTATTCTCCAATTTAACTTTACAAAAAAAACGTGCAGTTGAAAGCCAAGTGGCTTTAGCTCTTGGATCAAAACAAGTTGTGGGAATTTATTCCCAAGTATCCCAAAAATGTGGGATAATACTAATAGATGTAAGTAGGAACAAGGTTTGTCCCATAGACTCTTTGCTAGTAGGGGTGAAACTCCTGTCGGGAAGAAACTAGTAGCATAGTTCTACCAAGACGCTTGGCACAGACAAGCAGGCAGCAAGGATAGGGATTTATAGCTCACTCATAAGTGTAAAACCACTCTGAAAGTCAGACAAAAGTAAGGGCGATGTATGCGACATTCGGAGTCAGCACACTTTGGGTCTGTAGGTGGTATATGAGCTACCACCACTGGAAAAAATTTAATCAAGTCCAGTGACAGCTAGTAGCTTTTCAGAATCGTGTTTTTAAACCGATTCGGATGGAACTGCTTAGAATCACCCGTACTTTAGTCGGGTGAGAAGTCAATACAACTTTATTATTTAGGAATTAATCCTACTTTAGCTTCTTAATTTAAGATAAGCTTTTTAGAAAAAATTTACCGCAAAATTCAGATATAAAGCCTCTCCATTCATGGAGAAAGAAGAGAAAAAAAAATTTAACCAATCCTTTTAATTATAAGAAGAGGTAATTCTAAATTCTTAATTATTGAACCTGTATTTTACCCCTAAAAACCGCTCAACTAAACTTATCATTAAAATTTAATTTCTTTTTGTTTTCAAAGAAATATTGGCGATAATAATAATTAGCTAAATTGAACAGATTTTTTGACAAAAAAGCCTTTTGGTCAATTTCTAACCACAAATTATGTGATTTGGTAATAACATGACGTTCAACTAGCTTCATATCTTAATTGTAACTGATAACGACTCAATGGATAGACTTACTCATTTTAGTTTGATAGCTATAGTTATGAGTAAGTTTGATGAACTTTAGATAAGTTTTTCCCTTCTGTATTTACCGCCACCTCATACTACTCAACAATATTACTAGAATTCTAAGCATTTCCTGCGGAATGCTGCGCAAACAGATATCAGCAGTCAGCTAGCCTCCTCCGGAGGAACTACGCTCTTCAGCAATTAGTAATGAATAATTACTTCTAAGGTTTGGTCCCAGGACCCATAACAGTAACTTTTTATTCTTTTTAAATTTTAAAAGTTGCTTTTACCTATACTCAGAATTAATAGCTGATAGCTAATAACTGACGGCTGAATGCTTACCTAGAATTTTTTATTCTTCTTCATTATTTTCTACTGATGACTCTTCCTCATCATCACTTACATTAAATTCTTCTTCCGCTCCATCATAATCATAATCTTCTTCATATTCTTCATAGCTATCATAATCTTCTTGATCCAGAGTTTCTAGTTGACCATGACGACCTTCATAGATAGCATCAGCCAACTTACCTACTATAAGTTTGATTGAGCGAATAGCATCATCATTAGCTGGAATTGGAATATCAACTTGAGTCGGGTCACAATTCGTATCCAACAAAGAAACTATAGGAATATCCAACTTCTGACATTCTTGAACAGCATTATACTCTCGTCGCTGGTCTACCATTACAACCCCATCTGGCAAGCGACGCATATTTTTAATACCCCCCAGATATTTTTGTAACTTAGCCATTTCACGACGGAGAACCGAAGCTTCTTTTTTCGGGAGTAAATCTAGTGCCCCATTTGCTTCACGACGCTCTAAGTCCTTGAGTCTTTCTACCCGAGTTTTAATAGTAGTCCAGTTAGTGAGCATCCCACCCAACCAACGTTGGTTAATATAATAAGCTCCACATCTACTAGCCTCTTGAGCGATAATACCAGCAGCTTGACGCTTCGTACCAACAAATAAGAATTTTTTTCCTTGTTCAGAGGAAGTTCTGATATAGTCATAAGCTTCTTCCATTAATTGAGCTGTCTGAACAAGGTCGATAATATGAACGCCGTTACGCTCTGTAAAAATATACTGGGACATTCTTGGATTCCAGCGACGGGTCTGATGCCCAAAGTGGACTCCTGACTCTAACAATTGAGCCAAACTAACAACTGGCATAATTATAATCTCCTATTCGGGTTTAATCCTCCATCCAGGTGCATTCTCATAGATTTTTAATCTACAGAACACCCGACTACCCAGATGTGCGATTTTAGACAACTTTTCTAGTGTATCATATCAAATCCAGTTAAACAGTTATGGAATGGTTAAGTCTTTAGGAGTCAGGAATCAGGAATCAGGAGTACAGATAATCACTTTGATAAGTGTAGTTATGACCGAAAAACTTTGGTCTCAAGTCTCCCCTTTCAAGGGGATAAAAAGCGGTCGAGAGATGGCTAGGAAACCTCGCCATATTTAATCGACCAAGAGAAAAGAGAATATTCCTTATGTCAAGGTTCCTTATTGCAGAGGTACTGTTCAACAATTAATAATTAATAATTAACAATTACCTCTCCTTGAAAACGGATAGGATTAACTAATCATGAAAATTTTTTTCTTGTTTCTCCTTTAAAGGAGAGGCTTTAGACCAGAATTTTTCGGTAACTATTCGGTAACTAATAACTGATAACTGAAATAACGATTGGAGATTTTTTTTTATTTCCAATTCCACCGAATTTGATGTCATATATATTCCTACCAATACTACTAACATTCCAATCTGAAAAAACTTAATGGTTGCTTGGCAAATTAAAAAGCTTATTTTAAAGACTTTAAAACATAGTGATCAACAACAGAAATATCATTGCTTTTTGAATAGAATTTATTTATGTATGAGTCAACATCGCTGGATGTATATATAAAACCTTTAAATCTACCGATTAAAATTTGTTCAGGGCGGTATTTTACAAGTAATTCATATATTTCATCTTGACTCAGTTGGCCTGTCTTTATGCGCTTAGTAGAGAACACCGCAATTTCCGGAGGAACAAGTAAATCTGCATAAAAACCATAAATTGGAACATCTGTAAATAGCCATTTTGTTGAACTTTTATGTTCTATTAAACGATTTATAACTGCAAATTGTGATTCATAGTTTTTTGAAGACTAGGAATATCTTTTGAAACTTTAGGTTTTAATGTCAATAATGCAAATATCATTAAAATTAATGAAATACTTGCCCAAAAATAATTTCTTAATCTAAATTCTCGTTGGTGAAAAAGTCAAATAATGGAACAGATGCATAAGCTGCCAACCAAGCCATAGGAATAGCAATGAGACAATAATGATGTGGCCATACTGGTCTATGATTTAAAAGAAGCAATGTTCCTGTTCCTAGCCATGCAACTGGAAATAGACCTTCCCATTGATGCCTGACAAAAACTACTAATATACCGAAAATAGCTAAATAAAATAGATCGTAATCTTTATTGATGATCACTTTACTTAGCCTTTCAAAACCATCTTTGACGAATGCCGTTTTAATCTCCCCTCCAAAATGAGTACCAAAAAGCTGATCGTAGCTTAACTCATTAAATAATAATGAAACAATCAAGAAAATAACAACTAAACTTATTATCCAAAGTAATAAAGGGTAAATCAATTTACTTCTTAGCTTCTGATTTGATTCAAAATTAATTTTCTTGATATCAAGGATAAAAAGTAAAATTATTGGGCTTAAAAAAACTGTAAAAAATTTAATTTTTAAAGACAATGCAAAAAGAACACCGGAAATAATCAATAAATATTTTTGCTGACTTCTTTTGTACAGAAATAAAAAATAGATAGAAATTACGGTTAAAGATAATGAAGGAATTCCGATCATAACAGTACTACTAAATCTAATAAACCCTGATGAAGCAGCCAATGATATTGCTCCAATAAGAGCAGGCAATATTCCTAAAGAAATACGAATAGTTTCAAAGAAAAACCATATTAGTAATGCCGAGAAAGTTACGGTCAAAAGGCGCGCGAAAAAACAGATTTCCCAACTATGCTGAACCAGAATGAAAGTATTGCTGTAAAAATGAAAGGATAATCGCTCCAAATTTCGATATGCGGTGAGTCACCTTCCATATAAAGTGAAGCCTTCATTAATTGAAGTCCTTCATCAAAATTGAGTTGGAATTCCTCCTTTAAGGGAACAATCATAGGTACTATTATAATTGCTAGTACTAGATACAGTAGAAGCAAGGATATGTAAAATACTTTTCGTTTAATCATCATTTTTGAGTTATAAATTTTATCCGAAATGACTCTGTATTTACTTTAGTTATTTGACTTTTAATATCATGTCTTTTGGGGTGCGTTGGTGTAAGCCCAACCATGAATATATAAGAAAGAAATTTAAGTTTTTTTCTTCCTTTCAGCCTTCTTCCCTCTTCCTTCTTCCCTCTTCCTTATTCCTTCTTTCTTCTTCCTTCTTCCTTCTTAAGGATGTATTTGCCCTAATATTATTTTTAAACGGTCATAATCATCTCTCAACAAAACACTCATATTTCTACCTGCCTGAACTAACCAATTACGGTCTGCTTTTCTCAGTTGATAAATCTCTCTAATAGTAGCAGCTACTAAAGCATCAACAGGAGCATTAAATAACTGTAATAAAGTCCGCAAAAAATCTAACTTTTCACTAAACCTAATTATTTCTTCTGGTTCACATAAATAAACTGCTTGATGAATTTGAGGTGGACGTGGTGGAAGATATTGGTAAATTCTGTCATTTTCTGCAGTAGAACCATTTAATTCTTCTTGAGATTTAAAACCTACTATTGCTGCCCTAAATTCTGTCTTCAACATAGCAAAAATTTGTGGTTGTTGTTCCCGTAACTGAGCTAAAGACATTCCCAAAGCTCTTGCTCTATGTACTGAATCAATAGGTAAAGTAGTTGCATAATAAACCACTCCATAAATCTCATTTCCTGATTGTTCATCCTTAGATTTTACCCAAGTACCAAAAGCAGGCATCATCGGAAAATCTAACTCTTCTGGTTCTAAACATTGAGCCAAAAATTCTGTTGTTGCTGTTTCTATTACTTCAGCTATGTAATTATTCTGGCGATTTGTATTAGCAAACTGGGGTAAAGGAAGACGCATAATGTAGATAATTAATAATTAATAATTAGACAGTACAAAGTTCTTGGAATAACTATTGCTAGCTAACGCTTTCAGCGATCTAAAGGTTAAAAACTCTTTATTCAGAGCTGTAATTACTTCAAGCCTTTTCCCGTAAGACTTTCACTTTTCAAAACAAATCCTTTTTTGACAGGACTTTGTACTCTCCAGTTAATAGTTAATAATTATTACCTATCCTTGAAAAGGAGAGGATTGACTCAAAGGAAAATTTTTTCTTGCTTATCCTTGAAAGGAGAGGCTTTAAACCTTAATTATTCGGTAAGTTGTAGGTTTTAGTTGGTAGATAATTAATATTTCACTTAAAACCTCATACTATTCTTGATTTTTTCAACAATTAATAATTACCTCTCCTTAAAATTATAGAGTTGGTAAGCATAATTTTTTGTCTTTATTTATTGTTGACATCAAAGACTTTAAACCTGAATTATTTGGCTATAAAAAACCATCTACTATTGACTAGATAAATTATTTTTCTTGTTACCTGCCGTAGCATCTATAGCAACCCCCAGGTTGGTGTTTGACAATTAGTACGAGCATCTTGCTCGCGTCATAAAATCATGCATATTACTCCCGTCATAAATCATCATAATTACCGAATAATTAATAATTAATAATTAAATAATTCGCGCCTTGAAGCCTCCTTTTAAGGGGAAAAAGCGGTCGAGGGATGGCGAGGAGACCTCGCCATATCCAATCGAGCAAGAAAAGAAATAATATTTCCTTATATTCAATCAAGAGCGGTTTTAACCAGAGGTAATTATCAATTATCCATTATCCATTATCCATTATCAATTAATGAACCGATGTCCTAACTATAGTGGCGACTACTATACTAACTCTAATTCTGAAAGTCTAAATGTTACTAACTTATCTCAAAGTATTTAAGAAGGTCGTATGTTGCCTATTGTAAGTTGTAGGTGGTAGATAATTATAGCGGTTTTCATGTTTCATAGAACACAGAGATTTTGGCTTAAAGACAGAGGGCAGAATCTTTGTAGTCAACATGAGTGAAAACCGCTATAATATTTAACCCAAAACCTCACACAATTCTTGATTTATTTCAACAATTAATAATTACCTCTCCTGAAAATTATAGAGTTGGTAACCAGAATTTTTGTCTTTATTTATTGTTGACATCAAAGACTTTAAACCTGAATTATTCAGCTATAAAAAACCATCTACTATTTACTAACTGAATTATTTTTTCTTGCGACCTGCCGTTGCATCTACTAACTCTAATTCTGAGAGTCTAAATGTTACTAATTTGTCCCAATTTCCACCTTCAAATAATACAGCAGCTTTACCATCACTTACTCGTTGAACTTGTCCTTGAAATCCATAATAAGTATCACTAATATTTTTAACTCGAACTGCTACACCAGGTAAAATCATAGTTTTCTACTCCTATCAAAAATTTTCTTAATTTTAGGAAATTGAAAGCTGTTTTATTGTAATATTTTTGGCATATTTGACATCCTCCCGACACTCCCCTAAGTTGCAAAAATAACTTCTGACTTCTGACTTCTGACTTCTGACTTCGTTAAGCCAAGGCCACAACAGAAACTCTACCAGCAATTTTTTGAGCGATCGCTTTCAACTCTTGAGCAGAACTAGAGTTAGGAGCGCCAACTACAATAGGAACTCCATTATCTCCACCTTCTCTAACAGGCATTTCCAAAGGAACACCTCCAAGTAGTGGTACACCTAATTCCTCCGCTGTTCTTTGACCACCACCAGAACCAAAAATGTCATACTTTTTCTCTGGCATATCTGGAGGGACAAAATAACTCATATTTTCAACTATTCCTAACACAGAAACCCCTAACTGCTGAAACATTTTTAGACCTTTGCGAGAGTCCAATAATGCCACTGTTTGAGGTGTAGTCACAATTACCACTCCAGACATAGGAACAGCTTGAGCTAATGTTAATTGAGCATCACCAGTACCAGGAGGCAAGTCTACCAACAAATAATCTAAATCGCCCCATTGCACTTGGTACAAAAATTGTCGGATAATTCCATTCAACATTGGACCACGCCAAATTACAGGTTGATCTTTATCAATTAAAAAAGCCATAGAAACCAACTTTACTCCATGATTAAAAGCTGGTTCCAGGACTTCTCCAGATTGTCCTGCTTGTACCATAACTTTAGCATCTGCTAGACCTAACATCGTTGGGTCGTTAGGACCATAAATATCAGCATCAATCAAACCCACTTTAGCGCCCATTTGAGCTAATGCCACAGCTACATTCACTGCTACTGTGCTTTTACCCACTCCACCTTTACCACTAGAAACAGCAATAATATTTTTCACTCCATCAATACCTTGGCGGTCAGGTATAGTTTTCTGCTGAGGAGTCTCTGCTGTGACATCTACTATTACTTCCTTAACCCCGGGTAGTTGCTTGACAGCTTTTTGACAGTCTTCGACAATAAATTCTCGTAATGGACAAGCTGGAGTTGTCAATACTAAAGTGAACTCAACTTGTCCATCATTAACTTTAATATTGCGAATCATATTTAGTTCTACCAAACTCTTTTGTAGTTCGGGGTCTTGTACTGGTCGTAAAACATCTAAAATAGATTGAGTATCGGGTATAGTGGACATATAGTATTCTGCAAAAATTAAAATTTTCTTAGATTATATCTGTTATTTACAAAGTAATGTTAAACACTTTCTGGACTTAATTACTAATAGACATCTCCAGAAAATAGGGAGTAGCGAGTAGGGAGTAGTGGAATGACACACCTTAAATAGTGCATTAGCCTTTTTGATAATCACCCCATCACCCCGTCATTAAATTCCCCCACCCCCCATTTTCTAATGCACATTTTTAGCTGTGTCAGTCTAGTGGACTGTTTCATCTTAAATGTTGCAATAGATTTTTCTCCCTTGTCTTCCTTGTCTTCCTTGTCTTCCTTGTCTTGCCACAACCAAAAATTAACGCACTATTTTAGATGAAACAGTCCAGTAGGGGGAAAAATTTGATTAGATTAATCAGGAGTGCGATAATTGACTTTATTTTTGGCTATTGGAGATGTCTAATAATTAAGTTAATTCATTATTAATTTGATGTTTTTGTTAAAAATAGTTAACTTTAACCCAAAAAATTAATACAATTTAGGTAGTCTACATAAATGATTATCGATGAGATTAAAAATTAAATTTAATAATTAGTATTAAAGAATCAATAATAACTAGAATAACTAGCTATAAAATTTTGGTAATTCATAAGTAAATTAAGGTCTACCATATCATAATCATATAATTTAGATGTAAATTAATAGGCAAGACTAATTCAGTAATTAAGAATCATAGTTGAGTACTTGATATATCTATAGGGTGTCTCAGTCTAATGAGGTACACCTATTCTTTTCTTTCTATTTTTTAGATTTGTATTCTATTCCCTGTTCCCTGTTCCCTGTTCCCTAAAACCAACGAATGGTTGTACCTCACACTTCTTGGGAATTGCTATATGACAAGATAGGTGGATTTACTCAAGAAAAGCTGGAACAAACAGGAAAATTTTACTAGACGATCAAGAACGTGGTAGGATAAAAAGCCTGGAAAGATATTTATAATTTTTAGCCAATTTGAGACATATATTGTACCTATGACAGCTTCCACTGAAACCAAAAAAACAACATCTCTATCTCTATCAATGAGTAGTACCCAAGGTCGAGTCAGTAAATTTATGCAGGACCTACAAGACGAAATTTGTCAAGGACTGGAGCAATTAGATGGAATAGGCAAATTCAAAGAAGACAGTTGGGAACGTCCAGGTGGTGGTGGAGGAAGGTCTCGCGTAATTAGAGACGGTGCGGTTTTTGAACAGGGAGGAGTGAATTTTTCAGAAGTGTGGGGAGACAAACTACCACCAAGTATACTAGCACAAAGACCAGAAGCCGAAGGTCATGGTTTCTATGCGACAGGGACATCAATGGTACTGCATCCTAAAAGTCCTTATGTACCAACAGTTCATCTTAATTATCGATATTTTGAAGCAGGACCTGTATGGTGGTTTGGTGGAGGTATAGATTTAACACCTTACTATCCCTATGCTGAAGACGCAAATCACTTTCATCAAACTATTAAAGCAGCCTGTGACAAAAGCAATAAAGAGTATTATCCTGTATTTAAAAGATGGTGTGATGAGTATTTTTACTTAAAGCATCGTCAAGAAATGCGAGGTGTAGGAGGTATCTTCTTTGATTATCAAGATGGTCAAGGAGAATTATACAAAGGTCCAGACAGCCAAGGACCAGCAGCAATCTATAGTCAGCAGTTAGGAGTTCCTGAAACTCGTAATTGGGAGTCTTTGTTCAAGTTTGTACAAGATTGTGGTAAATCATTCTTGCCAGCTTATACTCCAATAGTAGAGCGACGGCAACCCACAGAGTATGGCGATCGGGAACGTAACTTTCAGCTTTACCGACGTGGCCGTTATGTTGAATTTAATCTAGTATATGACAGAGGTACAATTTTTGGATTGCAAACTAATGGACGTACAGAATCAATTTTGATGTCTTTACCACCTTTGGTTCGCTGGGAATATGGCTACAGTCCAGAACCCAATACACCAGAAGCTCAACTGTATGAAGTATTCTTAAAACCTTATGATTGGGCTAACTGGACACCAAATACCCACTTAGTCTAAGTTAAACTACAGTCAGATGGGCAACCACCATAACTAATATCATCCCGAGGGAAGGGTCAGTGATTCATATTGAGCAAAAAACCCACAAAACTCCGGCCGGCACAACAGTCATCGTTCTAGCACCAACTGGACGTTTGGATATCACAACAGCTTGGCAGTTTCGCCTCAAGTTGCAGGAATGTATCTCTAAACTGAGTCGTCATGTAGTAGTCAATTTAGGTCAGGTTAACTTTATTGATAGTTCTGGACTTACATCTCTGGTAGCAGGGATGCGAGATGCTGACAAAGTTAAGGGTAGTTTCCGCATTTGTAGTGTTCATCCAGAAGCTAAACTGGTATTTGAAGTAACTATGATGGATTCTGTGTTTGAGATTTTTGAAACAGAAGAAGAAGCTCTTAATTATGATGAAGTTCATGAAAGTAACAGAGCTTAATAGTACTAAAGTAGGACTAATCAATTTTATATCTGAACAAACTGTCCAGCAGAATCCTTACTTTAATAAATTCAAATTAGATTGAAATGGGATTACCGAAAAGCGACGTTGAAAACCTCCGTGTTTTAACCGGGGGATGAAAACAAGCGAGTCGTTTAGACTAGACAACTTTAGTTGTCCGGTGCTATGTATCTGGATGTACAAACGTTTAAACAAAAGTAAGCAGAAAGCTAAGTTTAGACTTAAGCCGACTGTGTAGGGGCACAATGATCATCGTCCCCAAAGAACATATAATCTTTGGTCAGAATCATGAGAAACGAAGCAACAAGGATTTATCGGTGTTGCGTAGTATCAACTTAGAATCCCCTCGGCAACAGTTGCGGGGAGTAGTCAACAAGACCAGTCACAATACAGTAAAAGCATATAGCTGACAAGATTATTGTAAGTTAGTTATCGTAAATTGTAATTATTTTAGCTACATCGCCCTTGAGACTCACGCCATATTTGAAAAATTGGCGTGAGATGAATCGGTGGTAAATCAATTGGATTCGATGTCCAATTGATTTACAATACCATTCTGGAGTTTTTCACCATTATCTAAAAATTTCTGTTATTCTAGCAGAAATCAAGCCTAAAACTTGGGAAATCAACTGGATGGGGACAATTTCTAACTATTTTAATTGTCAAAGCTGAAAATGCTGGAGGTGAAGACTATAGTTGTGAATCCTCAAAAACAGAGCCAAAATTGTTCAAATTGTGGTTAAAAAGTCCCCAAAAAATTACCAGAAAGAACTCATTCTTGTGCCAATTGCTGTGTTATTATTGACCGCGATTTGTTTGCGGAGCATTCCGTAGGAAATGCAGCAATAAATATTAAAAATAGGGCGGTAGGGCATTCCGTTGTTAAAGCTTCGTGGAGTCCGACGGGGTACCGGGACTGAGAAACGAGAAGCCCACGCCATACCTTAAGGTTGGCGTGGGAGTATGTCACTGCAATACTTATAAAATCAGTTCTGAACTAAAGCTACAACATTTCATAAATTTGTACGGTCCCATTAAAGCACCCCAAATACCTTGACCAGTTTGCGGATCTATACCTTTGTCTTGACATCCTCCCGACGCTGACCTGACGGTACAGCGCGGGATTCCTAACCATCGCTGATTAGGCCTTTCTGCTTCAATGCACCAGCCTCCAAGGTCGAGCCTCTTTTCGGTCTTACAGTCGCTCCACAGACTGACACTGCTAGCCCAGCAGCCATATTTCTAAGTCTAACACACTATTGACATGCGCCGCAAAATTGATTGGTTTTCCTGCGGAATGCTGCGCAAACATCCCGACGCTCCCCTTCGGGAGAGCGCGGGTCTTCAACCAACGTTGAGATAACTGAGGAACTCTTGGGCATTAACTTCAAAACCTAGTTCAACCTGGTAATATTGACCTTGATAGGTAAAGCCACAAACTTTACCAGGAGCTAGAGTAGCTTGAAAATATTCATTACTTTGACTATGGTTGTGATTTATCACCTCTAGAGTACAACCAGGTAAAAACTCCAGTTGGCTAGGTTTAAGCTGTTTAAGGATGTCTGGGTTTCTCCCCGATCCGAGAATAGAAGGTACATCTTTTGGTAAATAGTACTGAATTTGTAAAGATATGGGACTATCTGATAATTGTCGAAGTTGCATAACTCTTGGTCGATATGGTTGGTCTAATTTGAGAATATTTGCTTGTTCGGCAAATAGAGCAATGCTAGGTTCTGGAAAAAGAGTAATAGGGATAGGTCTGTGCCATAGTCGGAGCTGAACATACCATGCGGGGTCGGCGATCGCCTGGGTAGAATTATCAAATTCACCAGCAAGATATTTAGCTAAAGATATTAACTCTGGAGAAAAATTCATATTTATTGTCAATTTTGATTAAAATGATTACACAGATTACCTAATTATTAATAGTGGTCATTAACAACGTAGAATACAGTCATCAAGTCTGTAACTTATCAAACTTTAAACATACTTATATTTGTTCTGTAGTCTACCTTTGCGAAAAACGCTATCAATAGCTTTCAGTTATGTAGTGGTCATAATTTTTTTCCGAATTGCCAACAGTAAGCAAAATCTATCTACTTAATTCCTATAGAGTTTTGGTCAAATATACCCTGACTTGCAGTTGTTTCAGAGTCTTACGTAATCTTGAAGGCTGAAGACTATTTTTAACTTTCAAATCAAACAAAATAAATTATAATTCTATTTGTAATCCCTACTTGTGCTATGATTAATTGAATTATCATAATATAAATATTGGGAACGGCAACTTTTAAAGCATTGGCTATAGTAAAGTTGTAGAATGTAGTCTATATCTATCCATAAGGGACGACGCTCTGATTTGTCAGACAAACAATTACCTTGTTTATACTAAGTTTTGTCAGCACAGTTCCTCAAAGGAATTATTAGTTTTTTTTAGCAGAAGCCCCACACTGAAAATGATCGAGGGTGTTTCATTCTAAACTGTGCCATTTTATCTATTTACGACACCATGTTATTTCAAGGTTGAGGAAATTTATCTTTCGCTGTCTGAAAAGCAATATAATGTAATTTATAATTAATAATTCAAAGGCAAATATTTTATTATTAATTGTTAATTGTAGAGGTGGGACATCCCTTGGTAGCTCAGTCAATGTCTACAAAGTAGAGTCGCTGAGAAGCCCACATCTGATTTTGTAATCAGTGTGGGAGTATGTCACGAAATACAAGGTAGTCTGCCAGATATTACAGTTTAATTATCAAGGTAGGTACTCCACCAAGTCAAACCCACCCTGTTTTTCCAGTACTATATGCTTTCAAGCTGACCTAGTAGGAAATCAAAATCTGACAGGGATGGGATTATAGAAGAATTAGAACACCAGGTGAATAATATTCGTACTGTTTCAGATACTAAGAAAGCTTTTTATAATTCTCACACCCGTCCAATTAACTCCATATACAATAGAGTTGTTGAAGAGCTGCTAGTGGAAATGCACCTGATTTCCGTCAATGCTAATTATAGCTATAATCCATTTTATGCTTTGGGTATAGTTACAGCTTTTGACCGTTTTATGGAGGGATATTCTCCTGAACAGGACAAAGTTTCTATTTTTAATGCTTTAATTCAAGCACAAGCAGAGGAACCAGATAAATATCGTGCGGATGCTAAAGGATTAGAAGATTTAGCTAAACAAATGTCTGGAAAGGATATGCTATCGTGGATTTGCTTATCAACAGATAGAGATGATGCTCAACATTTGCAAGATAATTTAAGAGCTATTTCCGATGGTTATAAATTTAAGTATAATCGCTTATTTGCTATAGGTTTATTCACTTTACTAGAAATAGCAGATCCAGATTTAGTCAAGGAACAACAGCAGCGTACGGAAGCTATCAAGGAAATTTCTCAGGCTTTAAACTTGCCAGAAGAAAAATTATTAAAAGATATAGATATGTATCGTAGCAATTTAGAGAGAATAACCCAAGCTCGTAGTGCTATGGAAGATACTCTGATGGCAGCTAAGAAAAAACGAGAGAAACGTAGCTTGGAAAAAGGGAATATGCCTACTTCTGCTAGTAAGACTTCAAACAATAGTAATTAAATATCAATAGTTAAAGATTGAATTATTTAATATTTAGTATTTTGACTGACTGTATTTTTTCAAATACTATTTACTGGCTCGTTAAACATTATCCTTGCTGTTATTTCAATTTAATTTTTTGAGTAGGAGATGTGTTAACACATCTCCTACTCTAATTAGGGTTTGCGCTCAAAAGTTTTTAGTAGGGAAGGAGACAGGAGATAACCCACCCTCGCCCCTCCCCTCCCAGGAGGGAATACCCACCCCTAACCCTCCCAGGAGGGGAATATAGGAGGAGCGGGGAATGATCGAGGAGGTAGGATTCAATAATTAATAATTAATTATTAATTATTAATTATTACCTCTCAAAAGAAAACGGAATTGATTGAATAATAATGAAAAATTTTTCTTGTTTCTCCTTGTAGAGCGACAGCTAGCGACGCAGTCAAGGAGAGGATTTTTACCTTAATTATTCTATTCCGTAAGGATTGTCAGAGTTATTTTTCTGCACAACTATGAGCCTAAAATACGCTCAAATTTGAGCATTTTAGACGTGATACCAGGCACTTTTTAAAGGATCCAAAAAGGCACTTGTCTTTATATGTCAATGCATTTAGACTTATATCGGCCACGCCCTAATTATTTCATAGATAGTATTTATAAAATGTAGCCCACTTGTTGATAATGATCTAAGATTGTCAATTTTTTATTTTAAAAATACTATGTATTGAGCCAATAAAAATTTAGAATACTTCATAAATACTAATACAAATCAAAAAATTTTTCTATAACAATAATTTTTATCCTAAGAACAAACAACCTTTATTTTTCTATCTAGTAAGAATAATTTAAAGATAGATAGTACTATTGTTCATACTGTGGAGCATAAGATTTAAGTAATTCACTAAGTTGTGAACCAACATCAGGAGAAGTACCAAAAGGTGTAGGGTTAATTGGTTGTCGGTCTATATTTTGAACAATAGCTTCATTTACCTGCTGAGAAATTAGATTTTGAAGTTCATCTTTAGCCTTAGACCTTTGAAACTGAGCGCCCTCCTCTGTAGTAGCATATAAAGGAGGAAGTCTATTTAAAGCATAAGCGGCAATATCGCCCACATCAAGAGTTTTGTCGCTACTTGCCTCAATTTCTGCCACTCGTGCGATCGCTTCAGACAGGACTAATTCTTCCATCACATTAATAAATTGTTTACGAGGTAAAACAACAACTTCTCCTGTCAATAAAGCTCCCATTAAACGGTCAAGAGCCATATATTCCTCAATTGATAATTCAGAAGCAGTGTTACAAATTAGTCCTACTTCTGCTTCCATAGAAGGTGTTAAATAACCATCTTGTAAAGCTTGTTCAACAATTTTTTCTATACTCATAAGTTTTATTTAAATTGACTCAGAAGAATTTTCAAAGTGAGATTTCTACTATTTATTTTATTAGATTAAGATTATAAGTTAATCAAAGTCAAGCTCTACTATCATCTTAATTTCTCAGAACATAACTTAATACCCACATAATATTTTTACAAAAAAACGTGCAGTTGAAAGCCAAGTGGCTTTAGCCCTTGGATGAAAACAAGTTGTGGGAATTTATTCCCAAGTATCCCAAAATGTGGGATAATAGTCAATGAATACGAGTAGGAATAAGGTTTGTCCCATAGACTCAATGCTTGTAGAGGTGAAACTCCCGCCAGTAAGAAACTAATAGCACTGTTCTATCAAGACGCTTGGCACAGGCAAGTAGGCAGCAGAGATAGGGATTTATGGCTCACTCATAAGTGTAAAACCACTCTGAAAATAAAACTAAAAAAGTAAAGGCAATGTGTGTGGCATTTTTGTCAGCATATCTGAGTCTGTAGGTGGTATATGAGCTACCACCACTGGGAAAATTAAGTCCAGTGACAGCTAGTAGGTGTGACGAATCGTGTTTTTAAACCGATTTGGAACAACTCCTTAGAATCACCCGTACTTCAGTCGGGTGAGAAGTCAAATAAAACAAATTTTCTGAGTCTTGATACATTTATTTAGCTGTTCGGGCGAGAAGCCGCACGTCATAATCTCCGATTTGACGATGGGATGAATTGCCAGTAAAATAATTAATGTAGGTAAAGTTAAATACAAGAGCGACCATCCGCTTACAAACTTAACCTAGACAACTGAAAGTATGGGGTTTTACAAGGAATTGTGCAGAAATTGCAGCTGTCCCTTGTATGTAAAACTTTCAAGGAAAATAGGTAGAGCGAGAAATTCTCTACTCCTTCTGTGGTGGGGCAGCAGGGTTAAGTAAAACCAAAGTCTCTCCTGCGGAGTCGCTGCGCGAACATGAAATGTCCGACGGGTTGCCGGGAGTCAACTCCAAGCCCACGCTATAGCTCGCAAGAGTTTAGGGACGGGAGCTGTCACAAAAGTCTTATTCAATACCTTGATATCGCCAAGGAACAGGATCGACTGCTTGACCAGATACATATAATCCCCAATGTAGATGAGGACCTGTAGATGCCCCCGTAGATCCTACAGCACCGATTAACTGGCCAGCTTTCACAAAATCGCCTTCTTGAACATTAATACGACTCAAATGGATAAAAATGCTTGTTACCCCTTGACCATGATCGATACCCACAGTATTACCATGAATTTCAAAACCCTGAGATTCTAATCCCACTAGAGCGACACGACCAGCAGCAGGAGCTACTACAGGAGAGCCATTATAATCTGCATAATCTACCCCACGATGATAATAGTTTTCAGCAAACTCTCCATTGTAATACCGTCGTACCCCATAAATTGTACTTACAGGACCTTGGTTAGGTCGAAGAAATGGACCATTCCAAAATTTCTGTGGAGTGGCAAGTTTTTTTAAATGCTCCCACTCTGTCAAATTCTAAGTCTGTTCCTTTGAGAGAATCTTTGCCAGGAGGTAGCCAAATAGATTGAGTGGGAAAGGAGCGACCTTGCAGATTTACATTTACATTCTGCACGCCTGCTTCAGTGGTAATTTGAAGCTGTCGTGTACCTGGTCGGTCTAAAGGGGTAGTTGGTAATAATGCCCTCAATTTATTTTGTCCAATTGAAAAGAATGGATAAGTTTTTCCATCCATATTAACTTTGGGAGTTGCTCCGCTAATTGATTCCTGAATTACAACTGATAAAGTGTCTCCAAGTTGTGGGTTAGTAGGAGTTATTTGTACAGTTTGGCTAAGTCCAGGGCTAGCTATTACCAGTATTGTTGTAACTATAGTTAAGATTAAGTTAGGGATAAACTGTTTAATTTTGATAGACCAAAACATTAGTTTTTAGTTAATATTTTTCCGATTAATTAATGACTAAATTATATTTGTAGATTTCAATTAACAATATCCTCATCTGAGGAATAATTTACTTGAAGAAGGTTTGAGGTCTTAGTTTTTAGGTATTAGACATCTGTTCAACAATTAATAATGAATAATGAATAATGAATAATTACCTCTCCTTGAAAGAAGAGGATTGACAAATTCATGAAAATTTTTCTTCTCTTGGTCGATTGGATATGGCGAGGAGACCTCGCCATCCCATCTAACGGACTGCTCCGCAAACGACCGCTTATTATCCCCTTAAAAGGGGAGGCGCATACCCACAATTTTTCGGTAAAAATCAAAAATCAAATCAATTATTATCTATAAATTATCAATTATTCCCTCCCAGGAGGGGTTAGGGGTGGGTTCCCTATTCCCTATTCTATGTTCCTTATTCCCTCTTTTGGAGGAGATGTCTATTATATTAAATTTTAGAGGATTCAGATGCAACCAACTCCTTAACGAAGTCAGAAGTCTGTAGGGACGATTGGCGAATCGCCTCTACAGAAGTTATTAATGTTAGCAGTTTTACATGCTTTAAATCAGCCACCAGAAATTATTGGTATTACGGTGGGGCGATCGCTTCTGCAAATAGGTCTATATAATTAATAATTAATAATTAATAATTAATAATTAAATAATTCGTGCCTTGAACCCTCCCCTTTTAAGGGGAAAAAAGCGGTCGAGGGATGGCGAGGTCCCCTCCCCATATCCAATCGACCAAGACAGCAGTCGTAGCGCAGCTTCCCGTAGGGTGGGATGGCGAGGTCTCCTCGCTGTCCGACCATCGACCAAGAAAAGAAATAATATTTCCTTATATTCAATTCCGTAACAGTTAAAACCTGAGGTAATTATCAATTATCCATTATCAATTATCAATTAATGAAAGAACACTTGGGTTTTTCCATTGAGATTGGTGCTTTTGTGGCGGGTCTAATGATATCTGAAGTAGAGTATGCTGACAAAACCTTTTTGCGCGTAGCGCTACATTTGCCTTATGTGACTGGGCCACAAATTTTGTAGTTACATCATTATTCTGAAATTGTCTATTAGACATCTCAAATAATAAAAAATAAAATCAATTATCGTAGATAAATTATCAATTATTTTCCTCCGATCCCTACTTCCTACTGCCTACTCCCTCTTTTCTGGAATTTTCTATTTATGATTAACTTAAAATAAGAAGAAGGTAGAAAAATTTCCTTGAAAAAATTAGGATTAGTTTTTGGTTTGAGATAAACAATAGCTTGTCGCCAAATTATAATTGGTAAATCATATTGGTCTAAGAGGCAAATACAATTGGGGTCTTGCCAGAAAACTTTTCCTACATGGAGGTCATTGGTAATTAGTTTTAGCTCTACTTCTTTCTTATCTGTGATATAAGTTTGAATCTGGCGAACACTGGGTAAACTGGTATCAAAATCAGACATAATAATTATTCAATATATTTCCCACGTAATCTTTTCATTTAAAAGTAAATTTCAACTTAATTACTGGAGCATCATCATGACAGTATCATTCACCAAGTATCATGGCCTGGGCAACGATTTTATTTTGATTGATAATCGCCACCTCCCGCAACCTATAGTAACACCAGAACAGGCGATAAAATTGTGCGATCGCAATTTTGGTATTGGTGCAAATGGTGTGATTTTTGCTCTGCCTAGACAAGAGCAAGCTGATTATACCATGCGGATATTTAACTCTGATGGTTCAGAGTCAGAAATGTGCGGTAATGGGATTAGATGTTTAGCTAAATTTATTGCTGAAATAGATAATGATAATAAAACTCAATATAAAATTTATACTGGTGCAGGTCTGCTCGGAATCGAATTACAACCTGATGGCCAAGTAAAAGTTGATATGGGACAACCAAAACTATTGGCATCGGAAATACCCACAACTCTTGGTAATGCTGATGAGAAAATTGTTAATCAAACTTTAGAAGTGGCTGGAAAATCTTGGTCTGTTACCTGTGTCAATATGGGGAACCCACACTGTATAACTTTTGTAGAGAATGTTGCTGATATAGCTCTAGAAATAGTAGGTCCTCAATTTGAGCATCACTCAGTATTTCCAGAACGCACTAATACAGAATTTATTCAAGTTATTAGCCCAAATTATGTGAAAATGAGAGTATGGGAAAGAGGTGCTGGTGCAACATTAGCTTGTGGTACGGGTGCTTGTGCATCAGTAGTGGCAGGGGTTTTAACTCAAAGAAGCGAGAATAAAGTTACAGTTGAACTACCTGGAGGTTGTTTGGAGATTGAATGGTCAACCACAGACCAAACAGTTTATATGACTGGACCAGCAGAAAAAGTATTTACAGGAGTTATTAATGAATCAATAATGAATTGATAGAAATGTAGAGATTGGTAATTGTTTAAAATTAATTTTTTGACTATTTCAAAATTAGTTTTATAGAAAAAGGAAGAAAGAAGAAGGAAGAAGGAAGAAGGAAGAAGGAAGAAGGAAGAAGGAAAAATCTGACTTTGTCTAAGTTTTTAGCTTCTGATATGTCCTTACCGAAAAATTCTGGTCTAAAGCCTCCCCTTTTAAGGGGATAAAAAAAGAGAATATTTCAGATTTCAAGCCTCCTTATTGCAGAGGTACTGATAACTGATAACTGTTAACGCAGTTACGACCATAGGAGGCTAACTGATAACTAAAATGACCTTTCCTTCGACTGCTATAAAAAAATTAGCTGTACTATTTTCAATACTTAGAATAACTTTTATGGCAGTGCGCGCTGGTATATTGACAAATTGTAGGAATTAGCCAATAGCTAAAAGTCTGATAAAATAGGCTTTTTATTCCCACTATTGTCTGTTGCCTGTTCGCTGTTGTCTGCGCAAACTGCTATAGATAAAAATTAAAAGTTATATTGCTTTTGACTGGGAATTTTGACTTAAAAATAGAGGTATATTCATGGGCGGAGGTATTTACTTAATTCGTGACAACGATCAACTTGTGGAAATGACAGAACAAGCTTATGAGTCTGAAGATCAACTACAAGAGTTTATAGAAACTTATCCTAACCTACTTGCGGGAGATGATATAGACAGAGCTACTCCCAGAAGATGGTTATTAATATCACGGGAAATAGCAATATCGACAGAGGAAGATATCACACAACAATGGGCATTATCTCATTTATTTCTTGACCAAGAAGCAATTCCGACGTTAGTAATAGTTAAAGGTGCTGACAAAGCAGAAATTCGTCAAACAGTAGTAGGTCAAATGATTGATTATGCTGCTAATGTAGGGGTTTATTGGCCTCTAGAGTCAATTATTGCTCAGTTTGAAGTCAACTGTCGGGAACATGGTCGCGATCCAGAACAAGTATTTGAAAAATTTCTGGGTCTAGATGCTGACGAAGAAAAGTTTTGGCAAAAAGTGAAAACGAATTTACAAGCAAATAAAATTCGCTTAGTATTTGTGGCAGATAATATTCCGGCAGAATTACGAAGAGTAGTAGAATTTCTGAACGAGCAGATAGACCCAGTAGAAGTTTTGGCATTAGAAATTAAACAGTATGTTAGTCAAGAAGGTTTAAGAACTTTAGTTCCAAGAGTAATTGGTCAAACGACTGAAGCACAACTGAAAAAATCAAGCACAACTCGTGAAAGAAGAAGGTGGGACGAAATATCTTTCTTTCAAGAGTTTCAAACTAGGTGGGGCGCTGATGAGGCAGCAATACTCAGAAAAATTCATGAGTGGGCTAAAAACCAAGAACCTATAGTTTCAATTCAATGGGGGACAGGGGATGTTTATGGTGGTTTTAGTATAATTGTTAATCAACCAGGAAAAAAGAGTCTGGAGTTATTTAGTATTGATATTTCAGGTCGTCTAGAAATTTACTCGAATAAATATAGTTGTCAACCTCCATTTAATAACAATACTAAATGGTTGGAATTGAGAGCTAAACTTAGTTCAATTGGTCTAGCTTTACCAGGAAATTCAGAGGAATTTAGAGCGCCTAGTTTACGTTTATCAACATTACAAGATGATGTAGCGTTAGAGCAAGTAATGGAAACTTTTCATTGGATTATTGAAGAAGTTAATCAAGGGTAATTTCAGTTATCAATTGTCAGTTATCCAGGGCTGTTTTATTCTAAACTTTGCCATTTTATGCATTGACTAAACCATGTTATTTCAAGCTTGAGTAAATTTATCTTTTGCTGTCTGAAAATAAATAAATTCATTGCTAATATCTAGAATGAAATGACCCTGTTAGTTATCAGTTATAAGTTGTAATTAGGGTTTGCTGATGGAAAGTCTTTTTGGTGGGGTAGGAGACAACCCACCCCTAACCCTCCCAGGAGGGAAGACAACCCACCCCTAACCCTCCCAGGAGGGGAAGACAACCCACCCCTAACCCCTCCCAGGAGGGGAAGACAGGAGGAATGGGGAATTAGGGAGGAAGCAGGAGTAAGAATTGTAAGAATGATTTTTCTGCCCAACTATGAGCCTAAAATACGCCCCATGCATGAGCGTTTTAGACGTGATAATAGGTACTGCAATTCGACCCCAAAAAGGCTAAATTATTTATATTTCAATGCTTTTATATTTAATCAGCAAGCCCTAATTCAATATTAAGTTAAAGATGATTGAAATAATAACCATTAACCAGGTATTTCAAGGTCATTTAGATTGTAGATGTTCAAGAATTTAGAATTTAGAATTTAGAATTTAGAATTTAGAATTTAGAATTTAGAATTTAGAATTACCTCTTCTTATAAATCTTATAAATAAGAGGATTGGATCAAAGGATTTTTCTTCTTCTCTTGGTCTCATGGATATGGCGAGGGGACCGTTCCCTCCGGGACGCTACGCGTTAACGTAGTTGTGCGTTAGCAAACGCCATCCCATCCTACGGAATGCTCCGCAAACGACCGCTTTTTTCTCCATTAATGGAGAGGCTTTATACCTGAATTTTTCGGTAAAGTGGCGATCGCCTAGTTCAAACATATAGCAGAAGGAAGAAGGAAGAAGGAAGAATAAAAAATCTTGCGTTGTCTGAGTTTTAAGCTTTTAATACGCCCTAATTTTTCCTTTGACTGCTATATTTAAAATTTTGTTTATTTAATTAGC
Organism: Okeania sp. KiyG1; assembly: GCF_014132355.1. Classification (GTDB taxonomy): domain Bacteria; phylum Cyanobacteriota; class Cyanobacteriia; order Cyanobacteriales; family Microcoleaceae; genus Okeania. The sequence goes on along the minus strand of NZ_BLZO01000032.1, from coordinate 5,271 downwards.
TATTAATGGAAATACGGTTCAACAATTAATAATTAATCATTAACAATTACCTCTCCTTGAAAAGAAGAGTATTGACGCGGTAGGGAATTTTTTTTCTTTGTTCATTATTTTAATAGTATAATTTTTTTCTATTAATTATATTAATTTTATAGAGGTTTTCACAAGGGTGCATCTCATATTTGCAAAAATACTTTTTTCCTATATATTCCCAGTTAAGTGTTCCCAGTTAAGTGTTCCCTGTTCCCTAAAAGCGATAAATTTTTTGTTTTATTCACGCATTGAGATGCACCCTTTCACAAAGGTAGACTACAGAAAAATATAAGTATGTTTAAAGTTTGATAAATTACAGACTTGATAGCTGTATTTTATGTTAAGAAAAACACTATAAATAAGTTAAAAATAATTATGTCTGATTCTTTTATCGGTGAAATTATTGGTGGGAAGTATGATTTTCGTGCGAAGATTGGAGCAGGTGGAAGTAGTGTTGTTTATTTGGCTAAAAAGTTAAATAGCAATGAACGTTATGCTATTAAAACACTTTCTACGGATGAAAAAAATGCAATTAAATTGTTGGAAAGAGAAATTGATACTTTAAAACGTCTTAATCATCCTCATATTGTAAAGTTTATAGATTATGGTTATGAAGAGGATCATAGACTGGTTTATTTAGTGTTGGAATATTTGGATGGTCAAGATATTAAAAGTTATTTTGATGGTGGGATTGATTTAAAAACAAAGTTGAGTTTATTTTTGCAGATTATTGACGGAATTAGTCATGCTCATGGAAAGGATATTATTCATCGGGATATTAAGCCAGATAATATTAAGGTGGTAGATATTGATGAGGAACCGGAAGCAAAAGTTTTAGATTTTGGGATAGCTATTATTACTACTACTTTGTTAACAAATACGATTAGGAGTTATCATACACCTTTATTTTCTGCACCGGAGCAAATTAATCTTGAGGGAGTTTCTAGGGATTCGGATGTTTATTCTTTGGGGATGACTTTTTTATATTTATTATCAACTCAGTCGGAGCGAATTAGATTTCAAGATAAAAGACATAAAAATATTCTTTATCAGTCTGCTAAAGAGGTTTTAAATGGTTATGAAAATTCTCAAGATTTAATAGAAAAATTTAAAAGTGCGACAGAAAAGGAGCGTGAAAAACGCCCTAGGCTTGATGTTTTGAGAAAGGTTGTTGCAGATTTTTTAGAAATATTATCTGAAACAAAAATATAGTATTTAGGGTGACTCCTGGACTCAGAGAAAAAGTAGATAAAAGCAATAATTATCAAGGACAAGGTTTAAGAGTTAAAAGGCATATTGAATCAGAGTTAAAATCTAATTCAGGAACTTTATATATTAAAAACACATTCAAAAAAATACGCCGGAAGAAAAATAAAATAGGCTAAATGTAGAAATTTTTATAGAAAGTTCAGCTAAAATTTATCAAGGTTTTATTGAGTTAGACGAACCTGATTATATTGTTCTTCGTAAAGAGCTAATATCTGTCGCTCCTCAGACACAAGAAATAATTGTTGAAAATGCAGTGGAAATAAAAGTATATCCTATTGTTGAAATAGATTCTAATTTAAGGCGAAAGAGTGATTTAACTGACTTGATATACAAAATTTGGGAGAAAGAAGAAGAGGTTAAAAATGAAAGAGAAAATAATCAAGTATTAGCAGCAACGTTTGAACAATGGCAATCTGTAATTGATATTGAAAAAGAGATTATTAAAGACCAAAAACTAACTTTTCAATACCGACAAAAATTCTATGACCAGCAAAGACAAATTGTAATTTTAAGTTTAACAGAAACCATCTCTGTTGAAGATTTGGAAAAAATTACAGCTCCTCCATTACCTGTAACTATTTCCACCACAAAACAATCATCTTCTACTCGAAAAAAATCAAAACAGTTGCCTATTGGAGATATTGTTGACGGGGAAAAATCTAGTAATGGAGAATTAATTGAAAAACTACATATTAGTATTGGAGATTTTTGCCCTGATGAAATTATTCAGTCTATATCAGATGCAGGAAAAATCGAAACAAATTTACAAGACCAATAATCTGAAATTGAAAAAAGACGTAAAGCTTTAAGAGAAATTAGATATGGTGATTCAGAAAATCCAGAATTATGTCAGGTTATAGTTAATCCATCTAATGTTAAACCAATTGAACCTATATTAATTAGACATAGACAATTTTTTAACCAACAATTGGATGAGTCACAACAAAAAGCTGTATTTCATTAATGGATAATGGATAATGGATAATGGATAATTACTTCTGGTTAAAATCATCAGATTAAATATAAGGAAATATTATTTCTTTTTTCCCCTTTGAAAGGAGAGGATTTTAACCTGAATTATTTAATTATTAATTATTAATTATTAATTATTCGATAAAGCTTTAGCTACTGAGGAAATATTTTTAATTCAAGGACCTCCGGGAACTGGAAAAACTTCTGTAATTACTGAAATTATTCGGCAAATTCTCAACCAATATCCTAATGATAAAATTTTGATTTATTCTCAGTCTAATGTGGCAGTGGATAATGTTTTGACGAGAATATCTGGCGTGGAAGGTGAAGAAATTAAGTGTATTAGAATTGGTAGAGAAGAAAAAATAGAAGAAAGTGCTAAACAGTTTGAAGTGGGGAAGGCTATTATTAACTGGCAAAAATATATTAGTGAAAAATCTGTTGCTTATTGGCAGGAGTATCAGGAGAAAAATCAGCAACTTTTATCAGGGGTGAAAAAGATTTCTGAGCTAGAAGAGATTAAAGATAAAAATCAAGAGTTGAAAAGTTTGGCAGCAAAATTAACAAAAACAATTGCCAGACTTAATTCGGAATTGGTTATTGAACCAGAGAATTTAGCATCTATAGAATTTTCGGATATTGTCTTGGAGCTAATTTATGAAAAGCTAGAGTTAGAACGAAAAATATTAGAATCTATAGAAAAAGATACTGCTAAATTTGGCATCGAATATCCAGAACAAAAACAACTTTCAATTTGGATAGATCGAGAATCAAAATTCTTAGAGAGTCTTCTGGGCGATAATCAACAAAATTATCAGAATTTCATCAATTTACAGAAATTAAATAAAGAATGGAATGAAAAATTGCAGAGAAAACAACAAGATTTGATGTCTATATTTATAGATGAAATAAATGTTGTAGGGGCAACTTGTTTAGGGGTAGCAAGATTTAAAGACCGTAATTTTGATTGGGTAATAATTGATGAAGCTGCTCGCTCTACTGCACCGGAAAGTTTTGTGCCAATGTCGAAAGGTAAGAAAATTATTTTAGTGGGAGACCATCAACAGTTACCGCCAATTATTGATAGGGAAGTTCAGGAAAAAGCGTGGAATGAACAACAGATTGAAAAAAGAATTCTGGAGATAAGTTTGTTCGAGTATCTTTATGAAAAGTTGCCGGATAATAATAAGATAACTCTGACTAATCAATATAGAATGCACCCAGATATTGGTGATTTGGTTAGTACATTATTTTACGAAAGTCTGGTTTCTAGTCAGTTTGTTAATGTTAAGGAAAAAAAACACGGTTTGAGAGAATTTAATCACAATATTTCTTGGATATCTACTAGCGATGTTCCACGAGAAAAATCTCAAGAAAAACAAATAGGAAAAAGTTTTAGTAATCTTTATGAGGCTAAAGTTATTAAGGGAGTTTTGGCAAAAATTCAAGAAAATTGTGAGTCGAATAATTTATCAAAAGAGGTCGGTGTTATTTCTGCTTATCGTTCACAAATTAGTATTTTAGAATCGACTATTGCTCCTAACAATAAGCAGTTGTGGAAAAATTTACATATTGTGATTCATACAGTTGATGCTTTTCAAGGTGGAGAAAGAGATATTATTATTTATGATTTAGTTAGGAGTAATTCTAAGAAAATATTGGGTTTTACTTCCGACTATCGCAGATTAAATGTTGCTTTATCCCGTGCTAGACAGTTATTAATTATAGTTGGCAATGATAATATGGCTTATGAAGGAAAAACTCCTCGTAATATTCCTAATCAGTTTACAGATTTAATTGAATATATTGATAGTAGTAAAGTTTGCTTTCGACTTAAGTCCGGTAAATTTATAAAATGAAATATTTCTGATTAAAACGAACCTTTGAGGGGAGTTTGGAGACCATACCTCTAGAGATGAAAATTTGGAAAAAGTCAGAAAAATGCAGTTATTAATTAAATTATTACAACTAACTCTTGAAAGCGGTTTAGAGGTTAAACTCCTATATTGAATCAGTAAAAAGCTGTAAAAATTTATTTGATAGGACTTCTATATAGAACCCATTTAGTACCTTTTACATTGATTTTCCTTTCTACAACCTTAGCGATCGCGGAGTGGAACGGAGTTCTATCGCGCTCAAAATCATACTATCTTTAGTTGAATAAAAAGTCATGCGTAGATATAAGCAACTCCATTTAAATACTATGGTATCAGAATTTAAGGGAGGATGAAACCTTTGAGGCGGGATTTTTTTTGAGCTTCACAGAATGAAAATGTGGGAGATTTTCCAATGATGAGGAATATATGGAAAGATTTGATTCGGAAGTTATGCGCTTCAGGTAATGACTTGATGAGGTGTTTTTTATGGAGAAGGAATATATGGAAAGATTTGATTCGGAAGTTATGCGCTTCAGGTAATGACTTGATGAGGTGTTTTTGATGGAGAAGGAATATATGGAAAGATTTGATTCGGAAGTTATGCGCTTCAGGTAATGACTGGGTGAGGTGTTTTCTATGGAGAAGGAATATATGGAAATATTTGATGCGGAAGTTATGCGCTTCAGGTAATGACTGGGTGAGGTGTTTTCTATGGAGAAGGAATATATGGAAAGATTTGATTCGGAAGTTATGCGCTTCAGGTAATGACTTGATGAGGTGTTTTTGATGGAGAAGGAATATATGGAAAGATTTGATTCGGAAGTTATGCGCTTCAGGAAATGATTGGGTGAGGTGTTTTCTATGGAGAAGGAATATATGGAAAGATTTGATTCGGAAGTTATGCGCTTCAGGTAATGACTGGGTGAGGTGTTTTTGATGGAGAAGGAATATATGGAAAGATTTGATTCGGAAGTTATGCGCTTCAGGTAATGACTACTGGGTGAGGTGTTTTTGATGGAGAAGGAATATATGGAAAGATTTGATTCGGAAGTTATGCGCTTCAGGTAATGACTGGATGAGGTGTTTTTGATGGAGAAGGAATATATGGAAAGATTTGATTCGG